>DLLE01000051.1 GCA_002477955.1 Treponema sp. UBA7570
TTTTTTTCTGGCATAAATTCAACTTTTGAAATACCCCAATGCTCGCCATTTCCGATAAACAGTCTTAATTCTTCCAGCTGTGTTCCTAAAATTTCTATCGGATTTATATTATCAAGGAGAATTCTTATAAAACCGTCAATTTTTTTTAATGTTTGTATAATCTGAGGTGTCAAACTTTCTGTCTGAAAGAACAAGTATCCCGGAAAAAGAGGTTTTTCATACGGTTTTCCCTGATTTGTTTTTAGAGTACGCTGAAAATAATACAGTTCCGCCGTACAAGCCTGCTCACAAAATGCTTTCTGCGCCTTCTTTTTAAATTCTTCCTCTTCGCCGGTTCTTACCATTAAGCAATAGTATTCCATAAAACTCCCTTTAAAAAAAATCCTAAAAACTTTTCTTTAAAAAACCTTATCTTCGGACGAGTTTGACTGTATCATTTCCAGAATATCCGTACAGCCTGCCTTTAAAAGCCTTTCTTTTGTTTCTTTATCATTCATTTCACCGGCAAGGGCATATTCGTTGTTTTTTATCTCATGCTCTTTTAATCCAGACACTTTCTCAAATTCAATTTTATTCTTTGTACAGGCGTATTCCAGAAGAAACTTTACATAGCTTTCTCCGTAAAGCACAACCTTCGTTTTTCCATGCTTTTTTGCAAGCGCAACTTCGTCTGTCATTATTTGATTATACGAATTTGCAATTTTAAAAGTTTTTTCCACAAAAATCTTTCCGCGTTCCCGAAGTTCTCTCATTCCTTCGCTTGTCAAAGCATAAGCGAATTTTCTTTTATTCACGTTTGTAAGCATTATCCAGCCACGTTCGGCAAACCGCCCCAAAATCGCATTCATCATTCCCAACGATACATTTGTTTTTTTTGCCAAAACCCGCTGACTTGCGTTCGGATCTTCTTTGAGCGTATTAGAAATAAGCTGTAATGTAGCAAGGTCTTGTTCCATAATTTTTCTCCGCGAGCAAAATTTCAAAATCCATTTTATTAAAAAACACAGAATTGTTGAATACAAAATTTTTCGCGAATATTCGTAAATATCAGCAGACTTTTTGAATAAAATTTAAAATTACAAAAAAAGCCCGAATTCGACAGCTTTTATATGACGAACCGGGCTTTTGACTAGCATATATTCAACTAAAAAGAAAAATTTAGTTTTGAACGCTTGTTGTATTTCTTACAGTCACATCGTGTGCTGAACCTTCCTGAATTGTAACTGGCGAAACAAGTGTAATTTTTGCTTTTTCCTGCAATTCTGGAATAGAAAGCGCTCCACAGTTGCACATTGTGTGCACAACCTTGCTCAGAGTCATTCCAACTCCGTCGTGCAAATGTCCAGCATAAGGAACGTAAGAATCCACGCCTTCTTCAAACGCCATGCCTTTTTTGCCGCCAAGGTCGTATCTCTGCCAGTTGCGCGCGCGGTTTGACCCCTCGCCCCAATATTCTTTTACATAGTTTCCGTTGATTACGAGTTTGTTTGAAGGAGATTCATCAAAACGTGCAAAATAGCGTCCGAGCATTACAAAATCTGCGCCCATTGCAAGAGCCAAAGTTACATGATAATCGTGAACAATTCCGCCGTCAGAACAAACAGGAACGTAAATTCCAGTCTTCTTAAAATACTCATCGCGTGCTTTTGCCACTTCGATTGTTGCAGTCGCCTGTCCGCGGCCAATTCCTTTCTGTTCGCGTGTAATACAGATTGATCCGCCGCCAATACCGATTTTTACAAAATCCGCTCCAGCATCTGCCAAAAAGTTAAAGCCTTCCGCATCAACAACGTTTCCAGCGCCAACTTTAATTCCAGGAAAAGCCGCATGCAAATCCTTGAGAGCGCGGGCCTGCCACTCAGAAAAACCTTCCGAAGAATCAAGAACAAAAACGTCTGCCCCTGCCTTGAGAAGTTCTGGAACGCGTTCCATGTAGTCGCGTGTGTTAATTCCCGCGCCAACAATGTAACGCTGTTTAGAATCAAGAAGCTCGTTCGGATGTTCTGCGTGAGTTGAATAATCCTTGCGGAAAACAAGGCTCACAAGATTTCCATTTTTATCAACAATCGGGAGCTGGTTTACTTTTTTCTCCCAAATAATATTGTTTGCTTCTGAAAGATCAATTCCCTCTTTGCCAGTCGCCAAATCTTCAAGACCTGTCATGTAGTCTTTTACCTTTGAACCTGCCGGACAATGGCCAATTCTAAAATCTTTTGAAGTAATAATTCCAAGAAGTTTTCCGTTCGGGCTTCCGTCTTCTGTAACAGCGACAGTTGAATGGCCTGTTCTTGCGCTCAATTCTACAACTTCTTCCAAAGTCTGCTCCGGACGAATATTTGAGTCAGAAGTTACAAAACCTGCCTTGTAAGCCTTTACGCGTGCGACCATAGCAGCCTGGTTTTCGATTGTCTGGCTTCCAAAAATAAAACTGATTCCGCCCTCTTTCGCAAGCGCAATTGCAAGCTTGTCGTCAGAAACAGCCTGCATTACGGCAGAAACCATTGGAATATTCATTGTAAGCGGACAAGTCTCGCCAGCTTTTTTGTTGAATTTTACAACCGGAGTCTTTAATGAAACTCTGTCTGGAGTACATTCCGCAGAAGAATAGCCAGGAACCAAAAGATATTCGCCAAAAGTGTGCGAAGGTTCTTCAAAATAATAAGCCATTTTAAATCCCCTAAAAAAATCAATTAAATTTTTGTGTAATTTATCTATTATACAAATTCAGAAAAGCAATTTCAATACTGATTGTATTGAATAATTTAGGAAAATGTGCTACTCTTTACTCATGGGGATATAGCTCAGTTGGTAGAGCATCTGGTTCGCAATCAGAGGGTCACCGGTTCGAATCCGGCTATCTCCACTTTTTTTTGGGCACATTTTTGCAAGAATCTTGCAAAAACCAAGCTTTCCGTGGCTACGGCGTCTTACGCGCCTCCGGTGCTTCGCACCCGCCTTGCGGCCACTCCAATCTTTTGTGCGTTTACAGTTTTTCCTTAATTTCTTCCAGAACTTTCAAATCAGCAGTCGCCTCTTTCAACGGACTTAAAAGCGGCATTTTTCCGTCCAAAAAATCAACTGCGTTTTCCACCATTCCAGAAAAATACTGAGTTTTTTTAGGCAGCCTTGCTTTCTGTTTTTCAAGCGAATAAAATCCTGTATAAAGCTTGCTCTGTTTTCTCAAATAAAAATCGGCAATTCCGTTTCCAATGCAGATTTTGCCTTCTGTTCCCAAAATTTCAATTCTAAATTCAAAAAATTTTGAACGTCCGCTCATTTTTATGCAAATTTCAGGAATTTCTCCAAGCTTTTCGCTTTTGCAAAAACTGTAATGCGCGCAAAAATTCCGCACAATTTTTTTCCCGTCCTTAAAAACGCCTGTAATCACGGGTTTTTCAAGTTCAGTTCCGCACAAAAACCGCACAATATCAACAAGATGAGTTCCATCGTGCAAGAGGCTGTAAGTTCCGTCTTTTTCAAATTCTTTTGCGTAAATGCGCAGTCCAGAATCCAGTTCGGCTTCAACCCTTTGAATTTTCCCGATTTTTTCCATCCATTGCATTGCAAGCGCATAATTTTTGTCAAAACGGCGCTCGTGGTTCACCATAACAGGAACTTTGTTTTTTTCCGCACAGTCCGCAATTTTTTGCGCCTCAAAAGAATTCAAGGCAACAGGTTTTTCAAGAATCACAAGTTTCGGCCGTGCCTCAATCGCGCGGATACATTCTTCCAAATGCGCGCTTTCATTTACGGCAACCACCGCAATATCAATTTTTTTTATATTTTTGTAAAGTTCTCTGCCCGATTCAAAAACAAGCCCTTCAGAGCCATGTCTTTTTACGTATTTTTGCCAAATTTTTAACCGCTCCAGGTCAGTGTCGCAGGCAGCAAAAAGCTCAATTTTTTTATTTTTTAAAAGCGCCATAGTGTGGCTTGCCGGCTGTTCACGTTTTTTATCAAATCCGAGCAAAAATCCAATCCGGCCAGTTCCAATCAAAACGGTTTTATATTTTTTATTTTCCATAACTTAATAATTATCGGAACAAAAAATCAGGAAGAAAACGCTATAGCAAACAAAAAAATATTCTATTACAATGGTCAGACATATTTTTTAGAATGATTACAAACAAAGAGGCAAATACATGTCAGAAGAAGGCTGCTCTCACAATTGTTCAACCTGCAGTTCAAACTGCAAATCAAAAGATTTAAAATTTCATCTGCATCCAAAAAGCACAGTCAAACACGTAATCGGTGTAGTTTCTGGCAAAGGCGGAGTTGGAAAATCCCTCGTAACCTCGCTTTTGGCGTCAAAAACCGCAAAAAAAGGACTTAGAGCCGCAATCTTAGACGCAGACATCACAGGCCCTTCAATTCCGACTAGTTTTGGGTCGAACGGCGAGAGAGTCTACTGCGACGAAACCGGCCTTATCGCTCCGGAAACGACAGAATCCGGAATCCAGCTTATGAGCATGAATTTCCTGCTCAAAAACGAAAACGATCCTGTCTTGTGGCGCGGCTCAATGATAAACGGCTTTGTAAAAAAGTTCTGGGAAGAAGTTTTCTGGGACAACGTTGACTATATGTTTGTCGATATGCCTCCAGGAACAGGCGATGTTCCTCTTACGGTTTTTCAGAGCATTCCTCTCGACGGAATCATAATCGTTTCAAGTCCGCAGCAGCTTGTCCGTGTAATCGTCGAAAAAGCCGTAAAAATGGCGCAGACAATGAAAATTCCTGTTTATGGACTAATCGAAAA
>DLLE01000046.1 GCA_002477955.1 Treponema sp. UBA7570
TTTCACACCTCCACCGTTATCTGCGTTCCAAAATCCGGCGCGGAAGAGAACGTCACTTTTCCGTTGAGAAGCCTTGCCCTCTCGCAGATATTGCGGACTCCAAAATGGGATTCCTTGGACTTTTCAAAAACGGCACAGTTTATCTCTTTTACAAGCTCCCCGTCCATTCCGCAGCCGTCGTCGGAAATTATGATTTTAAAATGGCTCCCTGGATTTTTTGCGGCCATCGCCCGCGCCGGAAATGCCTTTTTCAATGCCGTTTTTTGTCCGGCGTTTTCGGCAGGCCCGGCGGCCGGTGCGCTTCTCTTAAAAAACACCGTGACTTCGCTTGCGCCCGCGTGATTCTTTATATTCTGCAGCGCTTCCTGCACAATCCGGTAAACATTCAAGAGCCCGTCGCCATTCAAGCAGGAAAAGTCAACACCGTTTTCCGCAATCAGACGGAACTGGAAAGCGTCTCCGAAAATCTTCTTTGCAAAGACATTCACCAAAGAAAGCAGATTGTCTTCTGTAATGCTCGGCGGAGTCAGGTTGTAGCAGAGATTTCTGATTTCCTCAATGTTCTGGTTTTGCGTCTCGATAATCTTAGCCGCTGTGCCTCTGTCAGAAATATTTTCCGCAAGAAGAGAAACATACCGCAAATTCTGCGCGACGCTGTCGTGGAGCTCCCGGCTGATTCTTTTGCGCTCGGCTTCCTGAACCAAAATCGAATGCTGCAAAAAGGCCTGCGAACTGTAAAGCATCTTGTCTTTTTCAAGCCCTTCCTTTATGTTCAGAATGACAAGAGCAGCTCCGCCAATCAGAATCGTAAGCGTAAAATAAATGAAGAATTCGTACAGCTTTTGGTGCGTGTCTTCAAGAGATTCGTTTTTGTTTTTTAGAAAACTCATAAAAACCCTGTCCATTTCGTGAACAGCAAGCAGAATCTCTTCCTTATGGTTTTCTTTTTCCAAAATGAGCGGCCGCAGGCCCTCCGCCAGGGAAATGCAGAGCGCAATCTGATTCTCTGCCAGCTCTTTTAATGCCATGTCGCTGTTAAAGCATTTAGTGTCAAAGCGTTTAAGCGTGCCGATAAAATCCTCAAGAGAGGAGGCGTCCTGCATTGCGCAAAATTCGTTCCAGGAGCCGCAGACTGCATCCGTGCCGTTTTTATCCGGAGCTTTTTGCGCGCATGAAGCGAGAAAAACGATAACTGTAAGAAGCAAAAGGAGTTTTTTCATATTTTCTATACCGAGTCAAAGCCGGCATCCTGCCGCCGCTCTTTACCCCCCCCGTGCATAATTTTACTATACAGCTTGCTAAGTCCAAAGCCCGAAAAGGTTGTAATCACTCTGTCCAAAACGGTGACGGGAATGCGGCCTATAATTGAGGAAAAAAGGAAATTCATATATTCGTCGCCGTTGAAGGCAAAAATAAATGTGTTGAAATTCCAGTCTTTCTGGAACAGTTTTTGCGCAAACCAATTTATCAAGCCCGAAACAACGCTGCACGCAAGCCCTGCAAGAACCGAAGCGGTAAGAATGTACAGAAAGGTCAGGTTCACGCCCTTCTTGAGATTTTCTTTTTTGCGGATAAAAAGCCAGGTAACAAGAATAATCGTGAACGCGGAAAGCGTGTACAAGAAGACAAAATCAGTTTTTCCATCGCGGATTTTAAGCTTTACGCAGGTAAAGGAAATGAACAGAAGATATTCGATAAGAGAGGCAAGCGGGCCGAACAGAAACAGGGCGGCAATCATAAAAATGGTGTCGAAGAAAAACGGCGACTTTAAGACGTCCTGAAAAAAAGAAGCCGCAAGCAAGTCGCACACGCTGAAAATGAGGATTGTGATGGCAACCGTGAAGAAATGCCTTTTGCCGAATTTTGCAGTGTTTCCGTTCATCATTCATAAAGTATAGCAAATTCCGGCGAAAAATTTCAGTGCGTTTTACGCACCAAAAAAAATCCACGCAAGGTTTGCTTGCGTGGAGAAAATATACGCGAAATAAGTTATTTTCGTGTGTATTTGTTGTCTTCATCATCAGTGAGCGTTGTACCACTGATTGTGCATTTTCTCGTTTTAACTTTGCTCGAATCAAGAGCTTCGAGCGGACAGTTTGAATTGGTGATTGTTAATGAGTTTGAACCAGAATACATTGCCTTCATCATAAGTTCAACCATTGTTGCCCTATTAACTTGGCTTACAGATGTACAAACTACAGTGCCATCTTTTGTCGGGTCACCTGTATAAGTACCCTTCTCAACATCTAGATCCATAGTAACAGTCATACCGTCATCAGTTTCCTTGCTATATATGTGCATTGCATAGGTGTTATCGCTGTAAAAAGTAATGGTCTCAGTTTCGCCGTCAGAATTTGTTCCAGAGTATGCAGCAAGAGATGGGGCTGAGCCTGAGCCGCCGTCATCATCGTCAGAATCAGAGCAAGATGCGAATCCAAATCCAAGCGCTGCGACCGCCGCAAGCACTGCCAATGCTTTTAAAAATTTCTTCATAAGAAACTCCTTAAAAAATTAATATGGCAGTATTTTACAGGGCAAGGGGAGGGGGAGCGAAAGTGCGTTTTACGCACCGAAAATAAATTACCGTGCACAGCAGGAATTTACTTTGCAGCTTATGCGGAAAACTCGCGCACATTATTTCTCATCTTCAAGCATTTTTTTGACATTCTGCGCCGATGAGCCGTTTCCGCTACCGCCAAAACCGTGAATGTAGATTGCTTTTCTTTTTGCTTCCATAGATTTGCCCTTCACTTTTCTTCTGACTCATATCTTTTACTTTAAAAGACTTTCTTGAATTTTATATTCTTTGCACGGCACCATTCCTGATATGCAAGTAAATCTTCGCCCTGTAAAACCCGATTTCCTGGTCCTAGCGCCTGACGGATGCTGAATTTTGGTGAAACTTCAATGCAAATCCTATACTTATTCTTGTATTTTGCATACACGATTGTGCAGTATTTTTTGCGAGCCAGTTCTGTATAACACCAGCCCACGCAATTGTGCATTTCACTTCCGACTGTCCTCAGTTCTGCGGAGCTTTGGGCCACATAAAAGCAATAACGGTCTTCATCTTTTACTTCGACAGTTTCAATCTTTCCGTCACCTGTGCGAATCGTAGTCCTGTTTTCGCCGCATTTATAGGCAAGGTCAAGGTGAGGCTGCTCGATTTCAAATTTTTCATCTTTTTCTTGATTTTCGCCAAACATCCGGGCAGAAAGAGCGTTTGCATTCTGTGCTTGCACAATGTCGGCACGGCGAACTAAAAAATCATGCGTATAATCATTGAATCCTTCGCGAAGCACATCTTTCTTTTCTTTATCACTCAAAGCATCAGCGCAAATCGGATAAGAATTTATTCCATCAATAATGACATTGTCTGGAATCTTTTCGTCAGCAAAAAAATTGAAAGTTCTTTCCAGGCTATTCCAAACTGTTTTTTCGGAAGAAATTGCAAGCATATCCCCGACGAATTTTTTTAGCGAAGGGCGAATGCTGTAAGAAATCTCGCCGTCAGAAAAATTTACCATACAAAACTTGAAAAAAGCATAGCAAAGAGGATTAGCGCTTTTTAAAAGAATATTCACATCAGAAAATCCCAAATCCTTTACCGCCGCATACGAGATGACACCTTCAGGGAAACTCTGGTACAACTTTCGGACAGATTTTGAAGGCTTTATTCCGAGACTGTGAAACATTTCGTTTTCGGCGGTCGGAGTGTTTCCAGAAGAAAGAGTTGAAAAATCCTTATCATACGGATTTAAAGCCCAGTGATGAGAAATTTTATAGAAATTGATGTTGAACGGACTTAGCATATAACCAATGATAAGACTGAAGCCACGAAATTTTGAAGCAATGGTCGGGACTATGCCAAATTCTTTTTTATACCGATCGCCTAAATCCTTTAAGATTTCTTCCGTGATTTCAGGACAAAGGCCGGCTGCCAAATCTTCGCTCTCAAAAACAGATTTTCCATTTTTGGATAAGACTTTACGCTCAAGATTAAGCTCATAAAAATTTTCGATAAGACGGCGGTTCTGCTTTACGACAGTCTGGGATTTTACAAGAATGAGATAATTATTTTTTGTTTTTGCCACATGATAGCCATAATTAAAGATTGAATTTTCATAAGCAAAAGGTCCTTCATACAAATGTCCGCACTGACTTTTAAGAATATTATTTGAAAAGGCGGCGATATATTCCCAGCGATGGCACGAGCGGCAATATACGCTTTTCTGTTTTAAATTTACTATGGTCGGGAAAAGAGACATCGGCTCACAAGAAATTGGTATGTACTTATTAATTTTTGGACTAAATGCCCAGTAGCTGCACTGTGCTCTCATTTTTTTTCTCCAGATTGTTTAAGATTTCACAGTCATATATATCGATTGCCCAGCCGTCTTTTATAGCCCGCTTGATGTCCGTGTAATGAGCAATCACTTTTTCTGTAGGAATAGGAAGCGTCGTGGTGATTTTAGGAACCGTAACCGTCAGCTCCATTCCTTGCCCTCTCTTCTTTTTTGCACTCAAAGAAAAGTCATACATCTCGCGCATTTCAAGCTCGTTTATTTGCAGATGATGAGATGAAACAACTGATATAATTCCGTACCTGCCGTCAAGATTTCGTATTGTGACTTTCGGCTTTGCATTTTGAACCGTTTGTCTTCTGACTTGTTGATTCCACTTATACTCGCCCGATTCCTTGTACTCAACCAGTTTTTCAAACTCTTCCTCAGAATAAAACAGGTGAGTTACATAATAAAGTTTTTTTTCGATATATCCTTTAACTCCTTCTCCGTTATCACTTCTGCAGCTAAAGGAAATATCATAGCCAAAATGCTGGAATCTGAAATTGAACTCATAAGGCGGTTCTTTGGTCACAAAACGAATCGCATCATTCTGAATATCGATGAAAATCTTTGCGCCATCGTCGAACTGGCCTTCAAGCAAGTCCTCGTCTTTTAGTCCGAAATATTTGAAATCAATTTCGTTTTTTTCATTTCCGAATTTTTCGACAAACCTAAGGAACTGCTCGTGGTTCAAAAACTTTATTTCACAATGAGTTGGATTCATTCTGCGCTCTCCATTTTTAGAAACGCCGGTTTCGTCTCTTTGGGAAACCGGCAAACCCGAATCTCACCGGCAAAAGATAGGCGCCGGATTTAGCATTTTGCGATTCAGCCGCAAAACACAAGAATAATATATGGAAAATTCGCAAGAAGTTCAAAAAAGTGTGAAGAAAGCTGAATTTTTTTTCCAGCTCAGAATGTTCCCTGGTTAAAAAGGAATGTCGTTAGCCTGAATTTCGAGTTTTATGATTTTATGTCATTTTTGCTTTTCATTCTCAAATAAAAACACCGCACCGCTGCGAGCCAAAAAGACTTATAGAGGTGCGGCATTGTATTTTGAGAATATATAAATTGTCTGAGATTTGACAGATTTTAAAGCACAGAAAGCGCGAACAGAACTTGAATTCATACCATCTATTGTTTGCATTTTTTTTCTGTGCTCCTCGTGCAAATTTTTATGAGTACTTACAAGTTACAACACAATTTTAATAAAAAACAGTGCGTTTTACGCACCGAATTTTTTATTTCAGAGGCTAACAAGCTTGTCTTCCCGGCTGTATTCAGCTGCAATATAAAGAATCCATTATCTTTTTTTGACATTCAACGGAAGGCTTTTTCATCTCC
Organism: Treponema sp. UBA7570; assembly: GCA_002477955.1. GTDB lineage: Bacteria > Spirochaetota > Spirochaetia > Treponematales > Treponemataceae > Treponema_D. Next base: position 5,691 of record DLLE01000046.1, read on the forward strand.
AGAAGTTCCGCTTCAAGCTTTTTCTTCGTCTCCGGGCTGACACACCTGAAGATTTTGCTCTGGATTTCATAATCACAAAATGCGATTGCCTGTGCAAGGAAATCAAGGTTTTCCTCGGCGATTTTCTTCACGGTAATATCATCAAGCCAAACAATGTTCTCAAAGTTCCCGGAAAGATAGACTTCCATCGCTGTATGTGCCCGCTGTTCTTTTTGCTCACTGCTCTCTTCGAGTCTGCGCAAGTATTCCGCACGATTTTCATCATCCCGCTTCTCAAAGTCTGACATTAGCTTTGCGCCAAGTTCTTCGCCAATCATTGAGGCAAGTTTCATCGCAAGGACACGAGGATTCGCCCCTTCATAGATTGAATGCACGCCCTCCGCCGCCATCATCAGCGCAAGTTTTTCTTCGTCGCCGCCTAGTTTTTGGGAAGAAGCGATTGCATAGAAGGCGATTTTCTCAATATCGGATATTTCAACACCGTCACAGATGTCCATAAAAAGATTTCGTATAAAATTTCTACCATACAAAGAGATTTTTTGCGGAAAATCCTCTCCCGCAAAATCATTGAAGGCCTGCTCAGTATCCATATCCGCTTGCAAGGAAAGAATTCCTTCACGGCGGGAACGTTCGGCCGTGTTTATCAAAAACCATGCCATGCCAAGCAAAGTCTTTTCGTACTCAGGCTTTGCGGGCGGTAAATTGTAGAAGATTGCCATTTATTCCTCCAAAGATTTTTTCATGTGTTCAAAGGGACGGTTTTATTTATTTTCCCGATAATTGATTTAATGGCATAAAGCACAACAGAAAATTCATCCTTAACAATGATTTAGAAAAAGACAATCGAATCGTTGCCATTCACATCTCTGCGATTGACGATAAAATCTGTAAGTTCTGCGGTCATTTTATCTCCTACTCAAAATTAAAATCTGCCAAAGTGTTTTTTCTTCGAGGATGTCCGGGTCTTCGCTCAAAAATCTTCCGAAATTCTTCCATCGCAGGATCTGTCTCCTGAAATTTAACACGCAATGGCGGTCTGGAAACTTTAGCTGCATCGTTTGCTGTCGTAGAGCCATCTCTTCCTTTGCCGAACACTTTTTTGTGTCCTTCCTCGCTGAACTGAATCGTGCAGTATAAAAATCCACGAATCTCATAAAACCCAAGCTCGTAATTCACAACTTCATCAGGAAAAAGCGCTTGCATAGTTTCAGTATAAAGCCTTTGCACTACATCTTTATCCCATTTTACAAGCATTTCGTCCAAAAGAATGCTGAACTCTTTTAGGAACACGCCAAGTTTTGCCTTACCAGTGCAGAACGGCGGAATGGCTATCGTGCAAAAAGGGTAATCATCTGGCGATAATGTCAGGCTTCTGTCTTCATATTTTCCCTCGTAAAAATTGAAATCAGTTTTAATCGCAGTTTCGCAATCCTCAATGTAAAAATCCGTAAATTGATATATTCCTTCATTATATGGAAACAAGATTCTTCACCTCCTGTAATTGCAAAATTACTCTGTTTTGCCTTCGTTTAGCGGCACGAACACCGTGTGCACTGATTTTTTGTCCTTGGTCATAGTCCTGTACAGGACTCCGCCGAACACTCTGATGACATCGGTATAGGGAGAAGCTGTTTCGTCAGTTCCATAGTTCAATGCCGTTCCGTCATCTAAAAGCTCTACATGGCCAATTCTCTTTTTTTTAAGTTCTTCAAGCTCTTTGTTCATAATTTTTCTTCCGCTCTAATAATATATGGAAAATTTGCAAAAAGTTTAAAAAAAAGGTGATTTTCCCACAATTCGCATAGCAGGTGGTTTATTATAAAAATATTCCGCTTCGCTATTTGGACGATTAAAAAAACTCCTTCGCCAAAAACAAAACTTTTTACAAGCGAAGGAGCGGCTTGCCGCCGATAAACTTCTATGATGTCCGCTAGTTTTTAGAGCGAGCGAATTGCAAGCGCATAGGCATAGCCTGTACTCGAAATGAGTTCAGGCACATAAAAAAAACTTAAAAATTTGATATAATAATATTTTACAAAGAGCAAAGCGGTCGCGAAAGTGCGTTTTACGCACCGAAAATAAAGTAACTAAGTTGCCCGAATAAAGTAACTATATTTCCAAATATAGTCACTTTATTTTAAAATATAGTTACTATATTTACTCAACATAGTGGGTATATTTTTTTAATCTTAAAAACGAAGATTCCGCACAAAAAAAGCGGAGCTTTTACGCTTCGCGTCTTGCTTAACGAGTTCCGAACTAGCCGAAACTCGCACATATTACTTCTCAATTTCTGTGCACTTTAGATGCAAGTCATCCAACTGCTTGCGGACCGCGCCACACCGCTCCCTGCCCTAACATAATCCTTGACCTTGTAACACTTTAGTGTTACATTTTTATTATGAAAGAATACTTAGCCTACAAAGGCAATAAATTCATCGTGGAGTGGTATTTCACAAAGAAGGGTGAAAGCCAGCCGTTAGAGTTTTTTAACACCTTATCCATGACTGAACAACAAAAATTCTTTCATCTATTAAAACGAATTGGAGATTTTGGCTTCATTTCTGATATAACAAAATTCAGAAATGAAGAAGACGGAATATATGCTTTCAAGCCTCAGCCAAACAGATTTTTATCTTTTTTCTTTGAAGGCGGAAAGATAATTATTACAAATGGCTTTGTCAAAAAGAGCCAAAAACTGAAAAAACAGGATAAGGCTTGTGCAATATCTGCACGAGAAGATTATGCTAAACGAGTAAAGGAAAGAAACTATTATGACAAAGACTATGAGTACATTTGACAGAATGATGGAAAATCCAGAATGGAAATCCGGCTTTGAAAAATCCTATGAAGAATTCCTTATCTCAGAATTTATGTGCGAGCAAATGAAAAACGCCGATTTAAGCGTCCGCGAACTTGCGGAGCGTGCTGGCGTTTCCCCTACAACAATCCAGCATCTTCGCACAGGCAAAGCAGAAAATGTAAAGGTAAAAACGCTTATGTCGGTTTTACATGAATTAGGATTCAGTTTGAAGCCAGTTGCAACGCTGCATTGAAGATTGAATCGCGAATCACAAACGGAATTCCTGCAAGCTATTGCAAGTTTGTTATCTTCCGCACAAAAAAAGCGGAGCTTTTACGCTCCGCTTTTGTTTTATAGCATTTTATTTTTCTGGGTCAGAAATCGTGATATGCAAATGCCGCAATCCGCTTCGCGCCTTGCTTACCGAGTTTTCCCTGCGGAAAACTCGCGCATATTATTTCTCAACCTCAGTACATTTTAGATGCAAGTCGTCCAATTGGCTTTGGTCAACTGCGCTTGGACACTCGTCCATAGGAGAAGCCGCCAGATTGTTCTTCGGGAAGGCGATTACCTCGTGGATGCTTTCCTCGTGGCACATGAGCATGATAAGGCGGTCGAGTCCCGGTGCGATTCCTCCGTGCGGCGGCGCGCCGAACTTGAATGCCTGTACCAAGAAGCCGAACGCTTTTTCTGCGCGCTCGCGGCTGTAGCCTACGATTTCAAAAATGCGCTCCTGCAATGCAGGGTCGTTGATACGCATTGAGCCTGAAGCAAGCTCGTAGCCGTTCAAAACAAGGTCGTAAAGGTCGCCTTTTACAGCTCCCGGGTCGCTTTCCAAAGAGTCCCAGTATTTTTTCTGCGGAAGCGTGAACATGTGGTGCTCTGTTTCCCACTTGTTTTCTTCCTCGTTCCATGCAAAGTACGGGAAGTCGATAATCCAGGCAAAGTGGAACTCGTCCTTTGGATTGTAAAGGTTCAAGTCTTTTCCAAGCTGCTTGCGCACTGCTCCGAGCGCGACGCACGCTGTCTGCCATTTTTCGTCGCTTACAAACAGAAGAAGGTCGTTCT
>DLLE01000060.1 GCA_002477955.1 Treponema sp. UBA7570
GCCCCTAGGAGAATGGGGTGTCGGCGCAACGGCGGAGCAAAGCGACAAAGTGCGGCGCAGGGGAAAGGCTTTTCCCCTCTCCATAATTCTTATTTTATTGTAACAAATGCTGTCGCATAGCACGGCAGTAAAAGTATTGTTTTAAGCACAATGGCGTGCGGATTTTGTTCGTTTTTTAGCCGGACTGTCCGCGCGCTTTTTTTTGAATTTTTTTTTGGAGGTAATTTATGGATTCAGCTGCACTAATGGAAGCGGTAAAGTCGGTTTCTAGCGACTTGTGGGGCGTTTGGTTTCTTTTAGGCGCCGCCCTCGTATTTTGGATGCAGGCCGGATTTGCAATGGTTGAAACAGGTTTTACCCGTGCGAAAAATACGGGCAACATCATCATGAAAAACCTGATGGACTTCTGCATTGGAACTGTGGTGTTTATTTTGATTGGATTCGGACTTTTCTTGGGCGAAAACGCGCTTTTCGGCTTGATTGGAAAGCCGAACTGGCAGATTTTTACAGATTACGGCAATTTTGACTGGTCAGGCTTTGTGTTCAATCTTGTATTCTGCGCGACAACAGCGACAATCGTTTCCGGCGCAATGGCGGAGCGCACAAAGTTCCTTTCTTACTGCGTCTATTCCGCTGTGATTTCTGCGGTAATCTATCCTATTGAAGCGCACTGGACTTGGGGCGGCGGCTGGCTCGCGCAGCTTGGGTTCCACGATTTTGCAGGCTCTAACTGTATTCATATGGTCGGCGGAATCTGCGCTCTGATTGGAGCTGCAATGGTCGGTCCTCGCATCGGAAAATTTACACGCGACAAGAGCGGAAAAGTGACTGAGGTTCACGCGTTCCCAGGCCACAATATTCCAATCGGCGCGCTCGGTGTATTTATCCTTTGGTTGGGTTGGTACGGATTTAACGGTGCGGCTGCGACTTCTGTTGCCCAGCTCGGTTCAATCTTCGTTGCCACAACAATCGCTCCGGCAGTTGCGACTGTTACCTGTATGATTTTCACTTGGATTAAATACGGAAAGCCTGATGTTTCAATGTGCTTGAACGCTTCATTGGCAGGTCTTGTTGCAATCACTGCTCCTTGTGATGTCGCGGACGCTCTTGGCGCTTCAATAATCGGAATTGTCGCAGGTCTTCTGGTTGTATTTGGCGTATGGCTTTTGGACTACAAACTTCATGTTGACGATCCTGTCGGAGCAGTTGCAGTTCACTGTTTTAACGGAATTTGGGGAACAATCGCTGTAGGGCTTTTTGCAAACCCGGCAGTTCCTGGATATTCAATTGCAAATAAGGCTGGCGAGCAGCTTGCAGGACTTTTTTACGGCGGTGGATTTGAGTGCCTCGGTCTTCAACTTCTCGGAATGATTTCAACAATCGCTTGGACTGTTGTCACAATCACGATTTTGTTCACAGTCATCAAGAAAATTTTCGGGCTTCGCGTTACAGCGGAAGAGGAAATTGTCGGTCTTGATAAGCTCGAGCACGGACTTGATTCAGGATACGCGGGATTTGCGACAACTTATTCGACAGAAGAAGTCGAAGAAGCAGAGAATGCTGGCATCGAAATTCCGTCTCTCAGCGTTCCAGTTTCCGGCACAGCTTCAAAAGAAGCAATAGCGCACAAGGTCGTAATTGTTACACGCCAGAACAAGTTTGAAAGGCTCAAGGCCGCGATGAACGAAATTGGAATAACCGGCATGACTGTAAGCAATGTAATGGGCTGCGGAATGCAAAAAGGAGCAAGCGAATATTACCGTGGCGCTCCAGTCGAAATCAACCTTCTTCCAAAAATCAAGGTTGAAACCGTAATCAGCAAAGTTCCGGTAGACACGGTTATCGAAGCGGCACGCAAAGCCCTTTACACAGGACACATTGGCGACGGAAAAATCTTCATAAGCGATGTGACAGGCGTTGTAAAAATCCGCACAGGCGAAACAGGCTACGATGCCCTTCAAAACGACAAATAGTTAAAAAAAATAGCGGTTTGACGTTAAACGGTGATTGAGCACAGTCAAAAGTGCATCGGTCGCCGTTTTTTTTAGGGCGCCACCCGCTTTTGCGGGCCGGAGTACTACAGGCTTCGGTGCCCTCGGTGCTTTGCACCGGCTTCGCCGCCTTCCGTGTTCCTGGCGCATCAGCTTGCTAACCGTCAAATCCTCATAAAAAATTCAGTTTTATTCTTTTTTTGCCGTCTTTTTTTTAGTTTTTACAGATTTTTCATCTTTTTTTGATGCTTTCGCAGTTTTTTTCTTTTTTGGAGCAAAAGTTTTCAAGAAATTCTCGCACTTGTATTCAGATTTTTTCTGAGCGCTGTCGAGATTCTTAAAAATTTTTTTGATTTTTTCTGTCAGAGCTTTTGATGTTCCCTCCAAAAGAATTTCTTCGGCTTCTTTTAGTGCATTTTCCATCATCTCTTTGTTAAACCATTTTACGCCGTCAAATTCGTTTGTTCCTGTCAAACTCTTGCTGTATTCTGAGCTTACAAGCAGTTTTGCAAGCGAAAGTTCATCAATTTTTGCGCTTTTAAAAATAAATGTTTTTTCAAAGAAACTGTACGAACCTTCGATTTTTTCTGCAATCTTGCGCTGCAAATTCCAGTTTAAGCATAATCCCGTTTTTGAGAGCGGTTCAAGCAAAATCAAAATCTGTTTTTTGAGCCTCAGGATGCTGTCTTTTTTCTGAACCGGCGCCAGTTTTATTGCCGGAAGCTTGATTTTTTTCTTTGCCGGTGCAAATTTTTCAGCAGTTTTATAGAACTCTCTTAGCGGCGCCTCAAGTTTGAGCTTAAGTTCACTGCTAGAAGGCTTTTTGTTTTCTTCAAAGAATTTTACGGTTTCGTCCAGCAAAGCGCCGAATTTTTCATAGATTTCCTTAAAATGCAGTTCTTGCCAGGCAATTTTTAAGTCTGGAGTTCCGCTTCCATTCAAAAAGTTGCAAAGTTCTTCAAGTTTTCCGTCGCTGTCTTTTTTCTGCTCAATGTTCATAAAGACCTGAGTTTCAAAACCGTTCAGAGCAATAAACATTCCATGTTCGCAAATATCCTTTGAGCGTCTTATGTACCATTTTGCAGAGCGCTGTTCGTAAAAAATTACAAAACTGCCGGCTTGTGCATTCAGTCCCAAACCTTCGGAAAGTGAGCGCGAAACAAGCTTTTTGTCGTTTTCGCCAGAACCTGTTTTTACGGCATATTCGCACGACTGTTTTATCCAGCCGGCCGCACGTTCGTATTTGTTGTTGTAGAAAACGAGTGTATATTCGTGTCCGCAACGGTTTGAATAAGCAAAGACGTTTTCGTTTACGCTTCCGTTGTTCCAGACATCGTAGAACAAAAAGTCTTCAACTCCTGCAAACAGATAGCGTTTTTTGAGAAGAGGGAAAATTTCGTGGTTATGCCGTTCAATTAAATACTGGTCAGGAGATTCGTCGCGGTAAGAGCGCATATATTCCATTCCGTATTTTTCTTCAAAACCTTCAATCTGTCCGTGTCCAAACATTGGCAGCCCAGGCATTGTTATCATAAGCGTGCAGACGCCAAAATATTTGTCGCCTTTTCCAAACTGGGCAACTGCCGTTTCTTCGTCCGGATTGTTCATAAAATTTACATAACGCTTTAAAATCTGCGGATCAAAGGCAATCGTGTTTTTTACTGTCGAACGATACTTAAAGTTTTCTTCTTTTTTAAGCATGTTCATAAATGCTGAATTATAAACTCGGTGCATTCCAAGTGTTCGTGTAAAATATCCTTCCATCATCCAAAATGCTTCTGCAAGAAGGAGGGTATCAGGAACTTCTTTTGCAACACGATCAACAACTTCGCGCCAAAATTCATTTGGAATTCTTTTTTCAAATTCTTCTGCCGAAAGCGCATATTCGCTTCTGGTTGCAATGTCGCCGCCTTTTCCTGGTTCTGGATACCAAAGCCGTTTTATGTGTTTTTTTGTTAAAACCATGGCCGCATCAAAACGTATAATTGGAAAGTTTCTTGCAACATGCAGAATTTCCTGCATTACTTCTTCGCGGGCCTGAGGATTTAAAAAATCAATCTGAGCTGTATCGTTCCACGGCATTCCTGTTCCGTCGTTTCCGTGGTAAATGTAGCGCGTATCGCCAGTCTGAGTATCGACGCGTTTAAAGACAACGGCACAGTCATTTTTTGAGTAATAATGGTCTTCCAGATAGATTGCAACCCTGCTGTCGTGGCTCAAGTTTACACCGTTAAAAGTGTACTGCGGAAAAGGATTGTCGCGCCTTTGAACGAACAAATCCGGTTTTTCAACCACCCATTTAGAATCCATTCCGGTGTGATTTGGAACCATGTCGCTTGCAAGTCGGATTCCGCGCTGCCAAAGCCTTGTACGCAGGTTTTTAAGCGCGTCCCAGCCGCCAAGATTAGAAGCAATTTCATAATCTTCGAGAGAATATGCGCTTGCCGCTGCTTCAGGATTTCCGCATAACTGTTTTATTCTCTTGCTTGCAGAAGAACGCTCCCAAAGACCGATTAACCAAAGTCCTGTAAAACCCCTGTCGCGCAGCAAATCTAGTTCTTCGTCAGGAATCTGATCCAGTCTCGAAATTTCCCTATTGTATTTTTTAGAAAGCTGAAAAAGCCATACAAGGACGGTTTTTGCCATTAAAACAACGCGAGGCATCCATTCTTTGTCGCTGCTAAACCTCTCATATTCTTTCATTAAATAGTCGTAGTTTGGAGGACTCATGTCCGGGCTTCCTCCGTTTGTCGGACGCCATTCCGGTTTCCATTCTTCAGACAGAAGGTCGCTTCCTCCAAAAAGTCTCTTTATCCAGTAATCTTCACTTTCGCCTTCGCCCGGCAAAAAAAGATCAGACCAATGAATGCGGACATAATTCAACTGTTCTTGCAGATTGTCCGGAGCAAATTTTACAGGTTCTTTCAAAAACGAAATCAAATCGTGGCCGTAAGTTCCCCAAAAAGGCAATTGCTTAAAATAAGACTGAATAAGTTTCCATGATTCGCCATAAATTGACTTTTTTTCCAAATTAGAATCGTCAAAAAGCGGATAAAAAGGCTTAAAAGCAGGATTTTCGTTCGCCAGATGAAGCATAATCATCTCTTCGAGCGTCTGTTCCCGGTTTGTGCGCGTGCGATTTGTCTTTCGTTCAACCATTTCAGTGTTCAAAAAATCTTGAATTGAACATTCGCCCTTGTAAACTGCGACCGGTGGAAATTCCTCGCAAAAAGCCGTCAAAAGAGAATCGACTTTTTCTTTAGAAAATTTCGAATCAAGTTCACCTAAAGCTTCTTTAAATGCATCAGGATATTTTTGTCTTCTGTAAGTCCAGCATGCAAGATGAAAAACTTCGTCCAAAAGTCCCATTGCGTTCAGAGTTCCTGCGCTTACTTCTGTTTTTCCGTTCTTTTTTAAGTATTCGTTAAATTTTGCCTGAAAAGCCCGTACTGCTGGCAAATTCGCAAGAATAACGTTGCCGCTCGAAGAAAAAAGCCCTTCAGAAAAATTACAGGCGTTTCTGACCGTCCGCGAAATATGAAATTCATTGTAAGAAAAGGTCATTTTTTCCTCCGTTTTGCGCATTTATTTGAAAAATTTTTGCCGATTTTTTTTGCAAAGAAAGTAATTGCAAGACAATTCAAAAATCGACATTTTTCTCATTATAGCATACTAGAAGGCAAAAATGACATTTTGAGGTTATTTTTTATTCAATAAAACCGTTTTTCCAGTGCCAGACAGGTTTTGCCAGTTTATTTGAAAAAGGCTGTTGTTTTGTAAAGTCCGGAAGCCAGTCCGTATCAGTGCTCAAATCCTGATAAAAAAGCAAGTCAAAATCAAAAGCTTCTATCATATCGCGCAGATCCTGGTCTTCGGTTGTGTTTACAAGCCTGTTTTCGATTGACGAAAGCGCATTTTTCCGTTTTTTCAGTTCATCTTCGCTTCCTTCAAAGGGAACTGGAGTATACTGGTTCATGAGCGAAATTATCGCTTTTTTGTCTGCGTTTTCTTTGAGCCACGAAAGCACATCCACAGTTTCTTCAAAACGGCCTGGCAAGAAAAGGTGGCGTATTATTACGCCTTGAAGGAGTTTTTGTTTTGTTATTCTATTTTTTTTTACGCTGGCAAATTTAAGCGGATTGTGTTCAATCATCCACAAAAGGGCTTTTTTTGCAACTTCCGGATAATCTTCGGCCGAGCACAGTTTTTTAGAAAGTTCTGAGCTCAAGGTCTTAAAATCCGGCAAAAAAATCGTCACTAATCCGTCGAGCATTTCGAGCATTTCAACGCTGTCATAACCGGAACTGTTCCAGCATACAGGCAGTTTTAGTCCGCGTTTTTTAGCTTCTTCAATAAATTGCGCAAGTTTTGGAATGTGGTGGCTCGGCGTAACAAGATTTATGTTTTCCGCGCCGGCATTTTCAAGTTTAAGACAGATTTCTGCAAATTCCTCTTTAGAGACAGTTTTTCCCATTCCCTGCTGGCTTATCTGATAATTCTGGCAGAACGCACAGCGCAGGTTGCATCCAGTCAAAAAAATAGTTCCGCTTCCGGAATGAACAGTAACAGGAGGCTCTTCTCCAAAGTGCAGGCACGCCACCGAAACTTTCAGGTCAGCGTCTTCAAGACAAAATCCTGTTTTTCCGGCAAATCTATTTACACCGCATTTTCGCGGACATAGCCTGCATTCCGAATACAAATTTACAATTTCGTTATCGCTAATCATAAAAACTAAAGCGCGCCGTTATCAAGAATTATGCTCATAAAATTCTGCAGACTGTCCAAATCCAAATTTTCAGCTTCGTCATCGCAAAAATCCTTGAGAGTTTCCCAGTCGTCGCCAGTTAAAATTGAATAATCTTCGTCAGAATCTCCGTCCAAAAAGTTCTGAAAAACCGTAATCCTGTCGATATTTTCCTGCGAAGGTTCATTTTCGACGTCGGCCGAAGAAAAAATATACGAATTCAGCCAATAATCCGCAATCGACCTTGCCAAATCGCCTGCATTTCTGTTTGAAGAGGCAAAAAGACTTGAAATCTGCTCGCAAACTTTTCTGCCGTCGTATTTTCCGCCATTGTCAGCGCGCACGTGCTTTTTAATTCTCTGAATATCAGCCAAAAATTTAGAAGTATCCGACATATTAACATTCCTTTTTATAAATATAAATTAAATTTTTATTCGGGACCATTTTTGCTTTGCAAAAAGCGGGCTTTTCGCGGCTCCGGCAATTCGCCTTCGACCAAAGGCAAGCCTTTGTTTTCGCTGCGCTCACCGCTTCAATCCCTTGTCTAAAAGACCCGAAAATTTAAAAACTTCATTTTTATTATAGAAAAACAATATTTAAACTTCAATAAAAACAAAAACGGTAGTATAATAAAACTAGAATCAGGAACTAACCAAAAGTATCTTTGGTTATTTTTTAAGAAAAAAATTCTTGACTTTGGTAACAAGGGAAGGTAAACTAAAATTATGGACTTAAGAACAGTATTAACACCTGAAACTGTAGAACTTCATCTGCAGGGCAAAACAAAAGAAGACATCATCGACGAGATGCTTGAAATTTTAGTTAAGGCGGGAAAAGTAACTGATAAAGCTGCTGCCCGCGAATGTGTACTCGACCGTGAACGCAAAATGTCTACTGGTATGAAGCACGGAATCGCTATTCCACACGGAAAAACAGACACTGTATCAGATTTAGTAGCATGTATCGGTATTTCTGATAATCCGGTTGATTTTGATTCTTTGGATCAGGAACCATGCCGTATCTTTATTATGACACTTTCGCCAGTAAATAAAACTGGTCCGCATCTTCAGTTCTTGGCAGAAGTAAGCCTTTTGTTCAAGAGTGCAGAAAAACGTCAGCAGATTCTTAATACGCAGGACAAGGCTGAAGTAATAAAAATTCTTACCGAATAGTTTTTTGGCGAGAAATCGGGGAGGCTCTTGACCTTTTGGTCAGGGGCTTTTTTTATTTATACAAGCTGGAGAAAATATGAAATTTGAAAAAATTTTTGAATCAAAAAATCATAAACTCTATAAAACGACAGGAGAAGAAGTTCCTGTAACAGAAAAAATGATTTTTCCTGTAAAATGGAGCGACGTGGAAGGCGCAGAAGAAGAATATGATGAAAATTTTCTTGCTCAGCTGCGCGACCGCCTAAAAGTGCTCGAAGAAAAAAACGAATTTGTTTTTTTGGAGCCTGTTTACGACAAAAAAGCGACTCCAGGACAGTTTAACAACGCAATGAAGCATACAGCGCGCCGTGTAAAAGACTGCAAATCAGTTATTGGAATGGCTCTTGTAAGCGAAGTTGCCGATGACGCAGATGTTTTGAGCGATTTTTTGGAGAAAATTTCAGAAAAACATCCGCAGTATGTTTATTTTGCAAAAAAGCCCTGCACGGAAGACGTTGTGCTTTATTAGGTCAAAAACCTGCATAAAATCATAAAAATGTCGCATATAACGGAATTTTGTTGAAAATAATGCAGATTATTACAATTTATTCTAAAATCTCTAATTGAAATTAGTATTGAAATGTGCAACTATGAATCCATTATGAGTTCATATACTGCAAAATTGTTCAGGGAAGTTCTTCCTGTCAGCGTTTTGTTTTTAAGTGTGTGCTTGCTGATATATTTTTTACTTCCCTCTGGAGAAACAGAATCTGTTCTTGATTCTTATGCTGAATTGGCCAATGCAAAATATTCAGAAGAATTGGCGCTCGAAGTTGGATTAAAACCGGAATATTTTGAGTTTTCAAACGAAAATGACCGTGGTCTGGAGCTTTACAGACAGCCTGGCTCTCGCGCATCTGTTGAATGGTTTTATACTCAGGTGACAGGCAACCGTCTTGTTGCACTTGCAATCCTTGAAAATGCCGACAGAAACAATATTCCATTGAGCCTTGCATTTAGCCTTGCTTTTGTAGAGAGCCGCTTTAAGCCGGACGCAGTCAACAGAAATTCAAATGCGACTGTTGACAGAGGACTTTTCCAGTTAAACAGCGCGTCTTTTCCACATTTGACTGAATCAGAATTTTTTAATCCTGAAGTAAGCGCAAAATACGGAATGATTCATTTGCGCTGGTGCATGGATCTGGCTGGAACAGGAAATGATGTGACTGCGCTTGCCATGTACAATGCCGGTACAACAAGGGTTCGTGCAAATAAGACACCTCAGCATACCCTAAACTACGTTGCAAAAATCAGCGCATATCGGGTAAAACTCGAAGGCCGTTTTAATTCAGACGTGGCTTCTTTTTTTAACGGTTCACAAAAGAACACAAGTCTTGCAAAAAAGTAACACTAAAATTATTTTCCCTGCTGCTTTTGTGGCAGGGATTGGAGTGGTGCCGAAGGCAAACAAACGCTTGCGTTTGGTCGCAGCCACGCAAAGCCCGGCGGGGCTTTGTAGCCCCCGGCCACCCAAATTCTTATTTTATTCCTGCCATCGAGTATATTTATCACATTCCAAAATCTTTCTTGCGTTTTCGATCTGTTCTGCGGACGGCATTGGCGTATCTTCAAGGGCGTATTTGATTCCCAGGTCGCGGTATTTTGAAATTGCAAGGTTGTGGTAAGGAAGAATTTCAACGCGGTAAACATTTGAAAGAGTACGGATAAAATCCCTTGTTTGAGTCAAATACTCATCGTTGTCCGTAATTCCTGGAACAAGCACGTGGCGAATCCAGATTGGCTTTTGAATTTCGTCGAGATAGGCAAACATTTCGCGGATGTTTTTTCCGGTTTTTCCTGTGAGCTTTACGTGCTCTTCCTCGTTTATGTGCTTGATGTCCATAAGAAGAATGTCTGTAACTTCCATCAATTTTTTGAATTTTTCAAACCATTCGCCTTCTTTTGTAAACGGTTCTCCAGCTGTGTCAATGCAAGTATTGACGCCTTCTTTTTTTGCAAGCGTAAAGAGCTCAATTAAAAAATCAATTTGCAGCAGCGGTTCTCCGCCGCTTACTGTAATTCCGCCTTTTTTCCCCCAGTACGAGCGGCAGGAAAGCGCTTCTTTTAAGACATCTGCAGGTTCCCAAAGCTTGCCTTCTTTCATAATCCAGGTGTCCGGATTGTGGCAGAATTTACAGCGCATATTGCATCCGGCAGTAAAAACTATAAAACGTGAGCCTGGACCGTCTACGCAGCCAAAACTCTCAAACTGGTGAATGTATCCTTTCATATTGTACCTCGTAAAAATCTAATTCTTTCTATAATAATCTAACAAATTTTCGGCATTAAGAAAAATAATTTTTCAAAATTTTTCTTAATTTTAAGGAATAGAAAGCAGAATAAAAGCAGACATAGACGGAAGTTTTACAAAGCGGAATCAGAAGAAATACAAACTTCTCGAAAAAACGAAGCTTCGCAATTGCGTCGGGCTAAACGAGGGGCATTGGTTTGCAACGGCTTTGGCAATATCGTTTTTCTCTTGGCTACTTGACTTTTTTTCGGGGGGGGTAGCATTTTTTAGCTTTAGCTTAAAAAGGAGCATGTAATAAGAACTTTGCCTAAAATAGCGTCAAAGTTTTTATTAACAAGTTTGCGTTGCAAACTTTCTTATCAACTGCAATTTCTCGCTTCGTTGCGAAATTGCGTTAAAAAGTCAAATCGAAAATTGATATTTTCTCATTGGCTTTTTATGGGAGAAAAAGATGAATCTAAAAAAAATTGGAGCAAACGTTACGGCTGGAATTCTGCTGGTGATTTTTTGTGCGTCTTGCGTTACGCAGACAAGAGTTAATTTTTTGACAGATGTTGACGGCGCGGAAGTTTATGTTGACGGAGAAAAAATCGGAACAACTCCTGTCCAGAAAAAACTCAGCAACGCGGTTTGGAAAGATCCTGACATTTTGATAAAAAAAGAAGGCTACAAGGATTTGTATACTGGCTTGAACAAAGAGATTAAAGGCGTAAATCTCGTTAGCGGGCTTCTTCTTTGGTGGCCCTCATTGTTTTGGGTTTACGGTCCAAAGAAAAATCAGAGCTATATGCTTATCCCTTCCGCAAACAGTGTTCAGGACAGCGTGAATGAATAAAATTCGGCTTTGTCATAGCCGAAAATCT
>DLLE01000020.1:0-1187 GCA_002477955.1 Treponema sp. UBA7570
AGCGTAGGGCGTTCTGCCTGTCCTGTAAGGCTTAAAAAGTCGTAGTATTCTTCTTCTGTTGATTTTAGGGCTTCCTGGGAGAAAAGGGAGGAACTAAAAACCGATAAAAATAAAAAAACTCTTGAAATCTTGTAAAAACGCATTGTGCTTCTCTTTTTGTAGAATGATAGACTTTTTCTAAAATATTCCCGTCATTCTATAAAAAATCTGTAGTTATTTCAACTTTTTGGGATTGTGTAAAAGTCCAGGGTTGAATTTATCCATTTTTTGCAGAGAATCGGCCAATTGTCCTGCGTAAAAAGAAACATTGTCAGCGCGCTGCGGTAATTTCCTGTAAAATATTGCGATTGCGCAAGATAGAATGCCGCGCGGCTGGTGGTTTCCTCGCTGCGGTTTACGCTTAGAAATTTCTTTAGTTCTACAATCGACGCCTCGTAATTCTTTTTTACAAAACTGTTCTTGAGAATTTCAAAAAGATAGTAGTCGTCGCCTCCGGAAGGTGAAGTTATGTCCTCGTCAAAATAATATGGCTCGAGTTTTTTCCTTTGAATGATTGTTTTTCCAGCAAGGCTTTTTCCCGCATTTACTACTTCCGCTGAAAGCTTTGAAGGCTTTTTTTCAAAATCTCCGATTAAGTCTATGTACGGAAGCGGAAGCTCGCGGATTGTTCCGTCTGTGTAAAGTTTTGGCGTCTCCGCGGCAATCTGCTCTTCTGATTTTTTCTGAGGTTTTTCCGGACGTTTTACAGCCACTGCCTTCACGGTCGCGTTTATCGACGGAAGAACCACATTGTAAAGAGTTCCGTCTGAAAGTTTTGCGAGAACTGCATAATAATATTCATTAAAATCAGTCACAGTGTCGAAATATTGCTGAGTCTTTTGGGAAAGCTCTGCAACCGGACTAAGTTTTTCCGCTGTTTTTGAATTAACTGGAACCGTGTCTTTGAAAACAAGAATTGACGCCGCGTTAAAATTCTGCGGAAGTTTCCATGTGAGCCTTATTTTGTCTGTCGAAACGGCAGATGCGCACAGCATATCTACAATCGGACGGCTTGAAGGCTTTGCCTTGTCCTGGGCAAAAGAAAAGGTCTGGAGAAAAAACAACAGGATGAATGAAAAAGGCTTAAAAAAAGATTTCATATTCTTTCTGATTTTAGCATTTTTTGCTTTTTTTTGCACGTTTTTTGA
>DLLE01000020.1:1230-57818 GCA_002477955.1 Treponema sp. UBA7570
ACGTTTTTTGAATTGAATTTGGATTCATCATTGAAGCCAGTTTGACAAGAAAAAGCCTTTTGTTTATTCTTTAAAAGTTAAATTTTCTATTAAGTTATGTATTTTGGGCAGTTTTGTCTGGAAAAAATTGAACTGCTTTTGGAGATTAAAATGCTTGAAGAATTAAAGGAACCTATAGACAAGCTTAAAAATGACATTGACAGTGTCTGGGGGCGTCTTTGACCACGCTGCGATCGATAAAAAAATAAAAGACACCGAAGCCATGACCGCCGCTCCTGGTTTTTGGAACGATACCGAAAACGCGCAGCGCACCATGAACGAGCTAAAATACTTAAAAGGCCGTGTCGAGCCTTGGCGTGAGCTTATTGCACAGGCAGAAGAGCTTGAGACTCTTTACGACCTTGGAATTGAAGAAAAAGATCAGAGTGTCGAAGAAGAATTAAAGCCTCTTCTTGAATCTGCCCAGAAAAAATTTGAGGAGCTTTCGATTTTAAACCTTCTTTCCGGCGAAGTAGACAAAAACGGCTGCTTCTTGACTATTCACTCAGGAGCGGGCGGAACAGAAGCCTGCGACTGGGCTTATATGCTTAGCCGGATGTATATTCGGTGGGCGGAACGCAACGGTTTTAAAATGGAAACTGTCGATCTTCAGGAAGATGAAGGCGGAATAAAATCGACTACAATTCAGATTACCGGCGACTACGTTTATGGAAAATTAAAAGGCGAAGCTGGTGTACACCGTCTTATCCGCATTTCTCCGTTTGATGCAAATGCAAGAAGGCACACTTCGTTCAGCTCAGTTTTTATTTTCCCGATTCTCGATGATACGATTAAGGTTGATATTCGTCCGGAAGATTTGCGCGTTGACACATACCGCTCCGGAGGAAAAGGCGGCCAGCACGTAAACAAAACAGATTCTGCAGTCCGCTTCACGCACATTCCAACAGGTATTGTCGTAACATGCGATTCTGAACGCTCTCAGCTTATGAACCGCGCAACGGCAATGAGCATTTTGAAGGCAAAACTCTATCAATATTACAAAGAGCAGAAAGAAAAAGAAAATGCCAAATTCGGCGCAGAAAAAAAAGACATTTCCTGGGGAAATCAGATCCGCACTTATGTTTTCCAGCCGTACACAATGGTAAAAGATCACCGCACAAAATACGAATGTGGAAATATTCAGTCTGTAATGGACGGTGATATTGACCAGTTTATCGACGCGTTTTTGCAGGCTCAATGGAAAGGTCTTCCGGCTGGCACTGACGATTCTGACGAAAATATGTAGGAACTGCGCTTTTTTCAGGTTCATGCCGTGGATTTTGCCGTGGATAAGCTCATAAAGTTTTTTAAAAATTCAGTTTTTATTCTCGTTTTTTGCTGCCCGTTTTTTGCTTTTGCGGATGATTGGGTTTTGGCAGGGCAGAAGTTCACCTTTTCTCAAAAAGGAGTTGAAAATTCTTCGAATGCAAAGATTGCTTCGGTCTTGCCGCAGCTGATTCTTGAGCAGATTGCTGAAAATTCAATCCGCTCCGTTTCTTCCCAGGAACAGCTTGACCGCGAGCTTTACGCTCTTCAGACGGAACGGCTTTCCCTTTTTTTGCAGCTCTCAAAAGAAAACAAAACCCGCGATTCTCTGGTTCTTGCAAAGACAACCCCGCGGGAATTAAAAAAAGCGATTCGGGAAGAAGAAGAAAAAATTTCAGAGATTGAAAAGAAAATTGACGAAAATCTTTCGGCCGTGCAAAAAACAAAAGAAAAATATTCACGCCAGATTGCATTGGAAAATGGTGAAATTTTTGATGAAAAAAAGCGCGATGACAATTTTTTCGGAAAGCTTCCTTTTGCTTTTATGAAAAAAAAGGACGGCGAGGCTAAAAAAATAAATGAAACTGTTGTTCTTTATAAAAATGATCCGTCTTCGCTTTTCTCTCCTTCGGAAAAAGCCATGGAATTTGGAGAAAAAAGCTTTTCCTTTAACAGCGAAATTTCTGCCGCAAAAATCAATGCGCTTCTTACTGGAAAAATCGCGCTTTACGGTGAATATGTTTCTGTTTCGGTAAAACTTTATTTTTTTCCTGGAGCAGATTCTTCTTCAGAAATTACTGAAGTTGGAAATGCAAACGACCTTGTTTTGATTTCTCAGAACATTGCGCGAAATTTAATGCCGGAAATTGCAAATTCAGTTCCTGTAAAAATAAAAATTGAAATTGAACCTGAACAGGCTGCAAAGAGCGGAATTGTCAGCGTTGACGGAGTAATTGTTCCTTCAAAGGAGGAGGTTATTGTAAACGCTGGAGTTCATTCAATTACTGTTTCCGCAAACGGTTTTGAAAAGCAGACCGTAAATTACGCTTTTGCCGGCGAAGATTTTTTTACTGTAAAAACGACTTTAAGGCCTCTTGCAATGGGAAACCTTGAGCTTTGCCTAAAAAAAATGGCAAAAGGCGTTTTTTACTTTAACGCGCTCGATTCTTCTCCTGTCGATGAAGAGAACCGTTTTGCCTCATCGACTGTGAACGGACGCCCGGTTTTGGGAATTTTTGAAAATTCGGAGGGAGAAAGCGCATTCATCTATATTTCAGAAAAACTCGCTCAGGACGGAAATACTCTTTCTGTAAACGCAAAACCTTATGACAGGGAAAAGCATATCGACCGGCAAAGGCGGCGGATGTACACGGCGTATTCGGTCTTAATCTGTTCTTTAGTTCCAACTTTTTTTACGGTCGGAAATTTTACGGCGGTGAATAATTCTTATGCAGCCGGCCGGGCGAATTTTGACGAAGTAGAAAAATGGCAGAAATATTCGTACTATTCTATCGGAGTTTCGTGCACGGCAGGCGCATGGTTTGCTTTTGAAATGGTTCGCTATCTTTTTGCGGCGAATGAAGTTCTTCCTGCGCGCGCAGTTCAAAAAAAGTAAAAATTATTTATAATTATATTGGAGTCGAAAAATGTCAAAAATTACGTTTGCGCAAAAATTAAAAGGGCTTTTTTCCAAGGGCAAAATTGATGAGGATTTTTTTGAGGAGCTTACGGATTTGCTTGTCGAGGGCGATATTGGCGCAAAACTCGCATTTGAGCTTACTGGCAGTCTGGAAAAATTTTGCCGCCAAAATAAAATTTATGAGCAGAATGCCATTTTGGACGAGCTTGAAAGAATGCTTTGCGGTTTTGTAAACCGCGCCGATTTTGAAATTGACGACTCAAAAACCAGCATTTTTATGCTTTTGGGCGTAAACGGAGTTGGAAAAACAACGACAGCCGCGAAACTTGCAGGCTTTCTAAAAAATAACGGCAAAAAAGTGATTTTAGCCGCCGCAGATACTTTCCGCGCCGCCGCAGAAGAGCAGCTGGAAATGCACGGCCAAAAACTTGGAATTCGGGTTGTTTCGCATCAGCACGGAAGCGATCCCTCTGCCGTTGTCTTTGACGCGGCTCAAGCAGCACGGTCTAGCGGAGGAGCCGTTGTGCTTGCGGATACGGCCGGACGCCTTCACAACAAAGAAAATCTTGTCCGGGAATTGCAGAAAATCGACAGAATCGCATGCCAGAAAGCCGACGAAGGCTGCTGCAAAAAGATTCTCGTAATTGACGGAACCACAGGGCAAAATGCCGTTCGCCAGGCTGAAGTATTCAATGACGCTGTCGGGGTTGATGCTGTCATAATCACAAAATACGATTCAACTGCAAAAGGCGGAATGATTTTTGCAATCGGAAAAGAGCTTAATATTCCTGTCTGGTTTGTCTGCACAGGAGAAAAATATTCCGATATTCATCCTTTTGAAAAAAAATCTTATATCAAGGAATTTCTCGGCCGCTAAATGAAGTATTTTTTTGCCGTCATATTGAACTTTTATTTGATCTTTTCTCATTTTCCTCTGTCCGCTGAGCAAGATTTTTTGCCTGCGCAAAACGAAAAGACAGAAAATTCCGGTTTTGACAAAAAAGATGCGCAAAAAAAACAGGACGAACTTGAGTTAAACGAGGAATTTAGAACTTTCCTTTTTGAAATTGCAAAAAACGTTATTTTGCAGCAGGCTGACGGCGAAATTTTTGAGATTTCAAGGCAGTCCGTTCAGTTTTTGCTTCTTCCGGTCTGGAAAAATTCAACTTTTTCTTATCTTTACGAAGTCTTTTTTCCAGAAAAGGCCGGCGAAATAAGTTCTCAGGCAATAAAAAAATTTGAAGATGAAGAGGAAGCCGGAGACGGCGCTTCGGAAAATTTTGATTTGCTTTCGGTTCTTGACGGAAAAAGCGGCGGCGAGAAAAAAAATGCCGAAACTGAAGCTGTTTTAAACCGCCTTCATGACGGAAAATTGAGAAAAGCATCTTATGGAAACGAAAAAACAAGCATTTTTGAAAAAGATGGATTTACAGTTCTTCTGAATGCCGATGAAAAAACTGCGGTCAGGCGCACTTTTGATTCAAATTTTCATCTTGTAAAAAAAGAAACTTTCAGTTCGCCGCAAAACTTTGAAAAATTCTCAGCTGATTCCGAGACAAATTATTTTTATTCTGACGACGGAAAGCTTCTTAAAACCGAAGCCGAAAATTTTTCAAAAAAGACAAGGGTTTTAAAAACCTATAGGGATGACGGAAAAATAGAGGTCGAAACAAAAATTCACCTTGAAGAAGAAAATCCAGAAACAAAAAGCGTTTGCGTAAAAGACAGCGATAAAAAATGGGAATATGACGAAAAAGGCCGGATTAAAAAAATTATTTTAACTGAATATTTTCCTTCGAAAAACAAAAAAACAGAAAAAAAAGAGCATATTACACGTTTTGAATATGTTTTTGAGCAGACTCCGGACACTTATTTTTACGAAGACGGAAAACTGCGGATTCAGACGGTTTACGAGAATTCAACTGATTTTACAAAAACTTTTTTCTTTGACGGAGGTTTTTCTGTCGTGGAAAAATACATAACCGGAGAAAAAATTTCTGAAACAACTTACCTTGACGGCAGAGCGCTGCGGAGATTAAAAAATGAAAATAAAAAATAAAGCCGCTAATTTTTTCAATTCTTTAAGGTGGGTATTGTTTGTTTCGAGAAGATTCAGCCTTGTTGACAGAAAGGGAAGCTCAAAAGTCAATTCGGTACTTGCTTCTCTTGGAATTTGCTTCGGTGTGATGACCTTAATCACCGTAATTTCTGTCATGAACGGCTTTCAGATGAGTTTTATCGATTCAATTATGGAAATCAGCTCTTACCATATCCGTGTTAAAAACATTGATGAAAATTCTTCTGTGGATTTTATGATGGACTGTCAGAAATCTCCAGAAATTCGTTCAGTTTCTGCTTTTATGGAAGCGCAATCTCTTATGACCGGAAAAAACGGAAATCAGTCGGCGGCCCTTATCCGCGCAGTTCCTTCAAATTTGCCGGAAATTGATACGGGTTTTAAGAAAGAGGCAAAAATGTGGAGCGGAAAATTTGACTTGTCGGAAAGCGGCTCTATTGTGCTTGGCTCTGAGCTCGCCAGAAGGCTTGGCGTTCGCCCAGGAAATACAGTTGAGCTTTTTGCGCTTTCTGGCGGAAGCGATGTAAGCCTTATTTCTTCCGAGCGGGTTTTTACCGTAAAAGGGATTTTTCGTTGCGGCTATGCAGACATAAACGCTTCTTATGCTTTCGTAAACATTGAAGACGGAATTAAATATTTTGGAAAAGATTCTGAGCTTTTATACGGAATTAAACTTTTTAATACCAGCCTTGATTCAAAAATTTCCAGTCAGATTGAAGAAAAATTTGCCGGAGCAAAATGCGAATCCTGGAAAGAATTTAACCGCTCGTTCTTTGGAACTCTAAAAATCGAAAAAAATATGATTTTTCTTCTTGTCCTGATAATTTTTGTTGTCGTTGCAGTTAATATTTTCAACGGAATGAGACGCCGCGTCTTTGAAAGGCGGGAGGAAATTTCAGTTTTAATGGCATTTGGCGGTCAAAAAAATACAATTCAGGCAATTTTTATCATGCAGGGATTTTTGACAGGCTTAAAGGGAGCGGTTCCCGGACTTGTGCTCGGGCTTCTTCTGAGCGTAAAAATGTCCGGGATCTTTATTATTATGTCTAAAATCGTATACTGCATTCAGCTGTTTTTTCTCAATCTTTTTTCGCCGGAAAACGCCATTTTTTTGAGGGAAAATCCTATGTACATGATTTATGCGAATATTCCTCCGAGAATTTTTGCAGGCGAGGTCTTTTTTATTACGCTTTTTGGCATTTTTTCGGCGCTTTTTGCAAGCGCAAAGGCAAGCCGTGAAGTTCTTAATCTTACAGTTTCTGAGGTGATGAGAGATGAATAATTTTGCTGTTGAAATAAACGGACTTGAAAAAACTTATAAAACAGAAAGCGAGAGCCTTACGATTTTAAAAAATCTTGACCTTCGGATAGAAGAAGGCTCTAAAGTCGTTATAATCGGGGAAAGCGGAAGCGGAAAAAGCACATTTCTCAATATTGTCGGCGGCCTGGACAAAGCGACTTCTGGAAGCGTAAAGGTCGGCCCTTACGAAATTACTTCTCTTGATGAAAAACGCATTTCCGAATACCGCTCAGCTTATCTCGGCCTGATTTTTCAGTTCCATTATCTTTTAAAAGATTTTACAGCTCTCGAAAACGTATTTTTGCCGGCTTACATGGCAGGAATGAAAAAAAATGTTGCTGTAGAAAAGGCAAAATCGCTGCTTGCGGACGTCGGCCTTTTGGAAAGGGCTTCCCATCTTCCTTCCCAGCTTTCCGGCGGCGAGAGACAGAGAGTTGCAGTTGCGCGTGCCCTTATAAACGATCCAAAGCTAATACTTGCCGACGAGCCTACAGGAAACCTTGATCCTGCAAATGCCGTTATGATTGGAGAACTGCTTTTTTCAATGGCGGAAAAATATAAAAAGACACTGGTCCTTGTAACTCATGACATGGCACTGGCTTCAAAGGGCGACAAAATTTATTCAATAAAGGACGGAATGCTCAATGAAAAGTAGCGCGTCCATCTTATATGCTTACAGAATGCTTTTTCCTAGAACCGGCAAAAAGTCAAATGCCCGCAGAAGCCTTACAGGAGCGTTTTTATGCATTGCAATAAGCCTTGTTCCTCTTGTCATGATTCTGACAGTTTCCAACGGAATGATAAAGGGAATGACCAGCAGGATGATCGGCCTTTCAAGCTCCCATTTAAGCGTTATTCTTCATCCTGACATTGAAGAATCCCAGTCGCCTCAAAACCTTATCAAACTGTCTGAAAAAATGAACAAAATTGACGGAGTGACAAATGTCTTTCCAGAAATTCAGTCAATTGGACTTGCCGCCGGAAAAAAAATCCGGACAGGAGCTGCAATCCGCGCAGTCGAAAATGATATTTTTTCAAAAAACACCGCCTTTTCTGCGCTTTTTGAAATTGTAGAGAGTGTTTCTGGAATAAAAAAAGCGCCGGATATTCGCCTTGAAGAAGGGAAAAATGCCGTAATCGGAAAAAAAATTGCCGAAAGCCTTGATTTGCACGCAGGGGATGAGTTCAGGCTTATTACGACGAGAATTCTCCCTTCCAATAAAATTGTTCCGAAAATCACGAAATTCAGAATTTCAGCAATAGTTTCGAGCGGCTATCAGGAACTTGACGCGCTGTGGGTTTTTATTCCTCTGAATACAGGTTTTTCGATTCTTCCGCTTCGCTCAAGCCAGACGATGATTGGAATTGAAACTAAAGATGCTTTTTCTATTGAGCTTGATAAAATTTCTTCAAAAATTGAAAATCTTGCTCCTGCTTTTACGCGCGTTTACAGATGGGATGAGATAAATGCTTCTCAATACGAAAATTTTTCATCAACCCAGATTATGCTTCTTTTTATCATGCTTTTGATTGTCCTTGTTGCTTCGGTAAATATTTCAAGCGCGCTTGTCATGCTCGTGATGGAACGGAAAAAGGAAATTGCGATTCTAAAAAGTCTTGGCGCTTCTCCTTCTGGCATAACCTTTTCTTTTTTAATCACAGGCATGTCGACGGGTTTTATGGGAATTCTTGCAGGAATTCCTGCAGGGCTCCTATGCGCAGTAAATTTTGATTTGATTCTTGGCTGGATTGAAAATATCCTTACTTTTGTAAAAAAAGCGGCTTTTCTTGTTTCGGGGCACGATGTTTCGGCTGTTTCGCGTCTTCACATCCTTGATCCTGCGTTCTATCTCCAAAATATTCCGCTTTCAATTCCCTTAGTCCAGATTACAATAATTGCCTGCGGAACTCTTGTTCTTTCGCTTTTGGCAAGCGCAATTCCTGCAATAAAAGCAGGCCAGGAAAAACCGATTGAAAGTCTAAAGAAAATATAGGCAATTCCTTTTTTTTTATTTTTGAATTATACTTAGGCTTTGGTGTATTTTTAATGATTTGTGATTTTTGTAAAAAGCAGGATGCCGTAGTTTTTATAGAATTGAACGGTGACGGAGGAAAAAAGCACATAAACCTTTGCCGTGAATGTGCCGCAAAATCCGGAATTACAGGCGATCCAAAATCCATAACTTCGATATTCAAGGAACTGACCAGCATTTCCAGGCAGATTTCGGAAGCAGACAAAAAAGCCTGTCCTGTCTGCGGCACTAAGCTTGCCTTGATCAAGTCGTCAAAAAAAGCCGGCTGCCCTGAATGTTATTCAATTTTTAAAAATGAAATCAGGGAGCTTCTAGGAAAAGAGGGCATAAAAGGTTCTTATTCAGGAAGAATGCCAAAAAGGCTTGCTACTTTCCGTTCCGTTTTAACTGACAGAATTGCGCTTCAGGGAAAACTTGAAGAATCTCTCAAAAACGAGGATTACGAAAAAGCAGCTGTCTACCGCGATTATTTAAGGGCTCTGGAAAAATCCCCGGTAAATGGAAACGACGATGAGTGAGAAAAATATTTCTGAGAATGTTTCTGGTTGCGGAGAGTGGTATTCGATTCCAGGACTTTTGTCCGACGTTGTCTGTTCAACAAGAGTCCGTTTGGCAAGAAATCTGGCTGATTTTCCTTTTCCCGGTCATTTTAAGTCTGACGATTCGGTTCGTGTCCAGACTTTGATTTTTGACGCGTTTTTAAAAAGCGAAAAATCGGATTCGTATCAGGCGCTTGCCGTTGCAGGAATTGATCCTTTGAACGCAGGACTTTTGATTGAAAGGGGGCTTATTCAGCCTTCGACCTTGAATTCTCCGGGCGGCGGTCTTGTAATGCGCATAAACGGAAAAAAAGCAAATTCCGGTCTTGTCTGCACGATTAACGATGAAGACCATGTCCGCATAAGCTGCTTTTGTTCGGGGCTTGACTGCGATACAGCTTTTAAAAATTGTCTGGAAGTTGATGAGCTTTTGCAAAAAAGCCTTCAGTTTGCGGCTAGCTACGATTTTGGCTACCTTACGGCAAATATAAAGGATTGCGGAAGCGGAATGAAACTTTCTGCGCGTGTCCATCTGCCGGCAATGGCATTTTTGGGCGAAATAGGCCCGTTTTTTGAGTCAATTGTTTCCAAGGGCGTTATTGCAGGCCCTGCTTTTTCTTCTTTTGTAAAGGCAGGAGCAGGAATTGGAAATTTTTATCAGTTAAGTTCAAATCAAGCTGGAACTGGAAGCGAACTTGAGCAGCTTATAAATTTTACCGCTGTTTTAAAGCAAACTGTCGAACTTGAGCGAAAATGCCGCGAATCAATAATAAAAAAACGGGCTACGGAAATAACCGACAGAATCGTAAAGGGATTTTCCGTTGCAAAGTTTTCGCTTTTGATTGATTTGAGAGAGGCCCTGATGATTATTTCCGACATAAAGCTTGGAAAAGACATCGGACTGTTAAAAGGAGTTGATGATATTTCCTTAACTCCGCTTATATATCGCGTGCAGGAATCGCATTTAAAGACTGTGCTCAAGAGCGGAAATTTTAACTTTCCGCCTGATATTTCTGACAATACAGAAAAACAGACAGAACGGCTTCGAGCCCTGGTTATTCAGGATACATTTGAAAAATTGGAATTGATAAAATGATGAATATGAAAAGAATTTCTCCACGACTTCAAAAAGTTTTTATTGCGGCCCAGGAAGAAGGCAGAAAATGCGGCTCAAGCGAGCTTATGCCTGAACATATTCTTCTTGCGCTTTTAAAGTCCGCCGACGGACTTGGATATATAATGCTTCAGGATTTGAGGATAAACGTCTTAACATTGCAATTGGCGGTTGAGCAGGCGGTTGTTCCTCGTCCAGGCGCCGCAAGTCTTTCAGAGCTTCCGCCTTCGCGCAGGCTCCGTACTGTCATGGACATTGCCGCCCTCGAATCAAATTCGCTTAGAAATGATTATATTGGAACAGAGCATTTTATGATTGCGTCATCTCGCGAAGAAAACAGCGTTGCCAGCAATTTTTTTGCACGCGCTGAACTTAACATAAACGATATTCGCGAAGCGGCAAGGGTTGTCCAGTTTCATTTTCATTCAAGCGCACAAATGAACGGAGACACTCTGGGAAGCACATTGCAGCGTCTTGTAGATGATGCAAAAAAAGAAACAATTTCCCAGTTTGCTTTCGGTTCTGCCCAGAACGCTCAAAAACGCGGTCAAAAAAACGGTTCTTTTCTTGCAGAATTTGCACGGGATTTAACGCAGCTGTCGCGGGAAAATAAACTTGATCCTGTTGTTGGAAGAAAAAAAGAAGTTGAAAGGCTTGTTCAGATTTTAAGCCGCCGCACAAAAAACAATCCTGTCCTTGTAGGAGAGCCTGGAGTCGGAAAAACTGCTGTTATCGAAGGTCTTGCTGCAAAAATTGCAAAAGGAGAAGTTCCTTTCAATCTCATAAAAAAGCGGCTTTTGGCTTTGGATATGGTCGCTGTAGTTGCTGGAACTAAATTCCGCGGTGATTTTGAGGAAAGAATGAAAAGAATCATGAAAGAAATAAAAGAGGATGGAAATATCATTCTTTTTATCGACGAGCTTCATTCAATAATCGGCGCTGGCGGTTCTGAAGGAGGAATGGACGCTTCGAATATTTTAAAACCGGCATTGAGCCGCGGCGAAATTCAAATTGTCGGCGCAACTACGACAAAAGAATACCGCAAATACTTTGAAAAAGATTCAGCCCTCGAGCGCAGGTTTCAGATTGTAAAAGTTGATGAGCCTTCTGTATCTGATACGATTGAAATTCTGAACGGATTAAAGCAAAAATACGAAGATTTTCATGGCGTTGTTTATGACGATGGCGTAATTCCTGCAATTGTAAAATTTTCCGAGCGTTATATTCCTGAAAGATTTTTGCCGGACAAGGCGATTGATATTCTTGATGAAGCCGGAAGCGCAAAAAAAATTTCAGGAGAAAGCAGGCCTGTAGAACTTGCTGAGCTTGAAAAGGCGATTGATGAATTGTCTACCGAAAAAAAAGAACTTGTCGCAAAACAAAATTACGAAAAGGCAGCGGAAGTCCGTGATAAAGTAAAGAATTTAAGGCTTAAACTAGAAGAATTTTCAGAGCTCTGGCAGAGCAACTCCTGCGGTCTAAAAAAACACGTTGCTGTTGACGACATTTGCAAAATAATTGCTTCGATAACAGGAATTCCTCTTGAGCAGCTAGACTCAAACGAAGCCGGCCGTCTTTTAAAAATGGAGGATCATCTTCACAAAAATGTAATCGGACAGGACGAAGCGATAAAAGTCTTAAGTTCTGCAATCCGCAGAAGCAGGGCAGGCGTAAGTTCTCCAGACAGGCCTTTGGGTTCATTCATTTTTCTTGGACCTACAGGCGTCGGAAAAACTCAGCTCGCAAAATCTTTGGCAGAATTTCTGTTCGGCTCAAAAGACGCGCTTATCAGAATCGATATGTCGGACTATATGGAAAAGCACAATGCAAGCCGTTTAGTTGGAGCGCCTCCAGGATATGCCGGCTTTGACGAAGGTGGAATTTTAACGGAAAAGGTTCGGCGTCAACCGTACAGCGTTGTTCTTCTCGACGAAATTGAAAAAGCTCATCCGGATATTTTTAACCTTCTGCTGCAGCTTCTCGAAGAAGGAGAGCTGAGCGACAATCTTGGACACACGGTAAATTTCAGAAACACGGTTATTATTATGACAGGAAACGCAGGCGCTAGACAGATAAATTCTGAGCACAGGCTTGGATTTAATTCATCTCCAGACGGAATTTTGCCATATAACGAGATTAAGGCGAACGCCCTTGAAGAATTAAAACGAATTATGCGCCCTGAGCTTCTGAATCGTGTTGACGATGTTGTTGTTTTTGATGCGCTGAACAAAGAGCAAATTTCGAAAATTCTCGATCTTCAGATTGAGGAGCTTGAAACCCGGCTTTCTGACAAAAATTTGACGCTTACGATAAAGCCAAAGGCCAGAAACTACCTTGTAGAACACGGCTACGATGCAAACCTCGGAGCACGTCCAATGCGCCGTCTTATCCAAAGCGAAATTGAAGAGCAGCTTTCGATACTCATTTTGGAAGGAAAGGCTACAGAAAACAAGAAAATAACTGTGGATTTTTCAAAAGATAAGCTTATTGTAAAAATTGAAAACCCGCAGAAAAAACTAGAAATAAAAAAAATAAAACAAAAAGTAGGAGCACAATAATTTTTGTGCAGAATAAAAAAAAAGGAATGTAAGATAAAAACAGCCGAAAATGGCGTCTGTTTTTATCTTTAAAAGTTTGCGTTGCAAACTTTCTTATCATCTTTTGTTTCTCACTTTAGTTGCGAAACAACTTAAAAAGTCAATTCTAAAACTGAAGTTTTAACCTTGACTTTTTTATGGAAATAAAAATGAATTTCAGTGATTTTGGTAAAAAACTTTGCAGCCAGTCAGGAATACTGCAATTGATGGACGACATAGGCAGGCCGCTTCCAAAAAACGTAAAACCATACAGGCTTGGCGGCGGAAATCCCGCTATGATTCCGGAAATTTCTGCAATGTACAGGCAGGAAATGCAAAAAATAATGAACAACGGCGATGAATTTGAAAAACTTATCGGGCTTTATGACAGTCCTCAGGGAAGAATGTCCTTTATCGAAACAGTCGCCGAATATCTTTCTAAAACTTACGGCTGGAAAATAGGACCGGAAAATGTTGCGATTTCCAACGGAAGCCAGAGCGCCTGTTTTTATCTTTTTAACCTTTTGGCAGGAACTTTCAGCTCTGACGGTTCTAAAAATAGAAAAAAAATTGTATTTCCGCTTGCTCCGGAATATATCGGTTACGCGGATCAGGGAATCGAAAAAGAAATGTTTGTTTCAATTCCGTCAACATGGAAAGAAGAGGCCGATCATACTTTTAAGTACCATGTAAATTTTGAGCTTCTTGAAGAATATATGAAAAAAAACTCTCAGGTTGGAGCAATCTGCGTAACACGGCCGACAAATCCCTCAGGAAATGTTCTTACAGATTCTGAAATTACCAGGCTTTCTAAAATTGCGAAGCAATATTCAATTCCGCTCATAATCGACAACGCATACGGACTTCCATGGCCGAACATTATTTTTACAAGCGATGCAAGCCCGTATTATGACGACAATGTTGTTTTGAGCATGAGTTTGAGCAAGATTGGCCTGCCTTCGCTTCGTACTGGAATTATAATCGCTCCTGCCGAAATCGTAACGGCAATCGGAAACATGAACGCAATCGCAGCCCTTGCTTCTGGGTCTTTTGGACAGGCTTTGGCAGAAAATCTCATAAAAACAGGCGCCCTTGTTGAAAAAGCAAAGAATTTTGTCCGCCCGTATTATGAAAACAAGGCAAAAAAGGCAGCTCAGGCTTTCCACAAATATTTTGCCGGAACAGACTATGCCGTTCACAAAAGCGAAGGCTCCATTTTTCAGTGGCTGCTTTTAAAAGGGCTTTCAATTCCTACAATGCAGTTCTATTCTGAATTAAAAAAGAAAGGCGTAATCGTTGTTCCGGGAGAGTATTTTTTCTTTGGAGACGACACAGAGCACGGACTTCCGCCAGTCTGCGAACATCCTCACTTCAATAAATGTCTTCGCATAAATTACGCAGGAGACGAGGATGAAGTTGATGAAGGCATCAGGATAATCGCCGAAACTTACCGGAAATTTTCTAAATAGACGTCTTTTCGTTGAGCTTTTCGGCAACAGCCAGAAGTTTTTCACGGTCGTTCATTGACGGATCATCAAGAACGGCCTGGAAAAGTTCATTTAAAATCAAGCCAAGTTTTTTTCCAGGCTGAATTCCTCTTTCAATAAGGTCTTTTCCGTTCACTTTTAGATCTTTCAAGCTCAAAGCCGAGTGTTCATCCTCGATTTTTTTAATCCGCTCTTTTAGTTCAAGAATGTTTTGAATTACGGGGTCGCCGGGTTCTGCCTTTTCGCAATTTTTGCCATAGTTGTCGGCAAGCCTGAGTTCAAAAAGGTCGTCAAGATAGCCTTTTCCCACTCTAACCAAAAAACGGCGCACAGAAGAATCTTTCCATTCCGGCTCATAATAAAACATATGCTCGCGAATCAGGTGGCAGACTCTTTCGATTTCGGCATTTGAAAATTTTAACCTTGCAAGGACTTTTTCCGCAATTTCCGCCGAATAAATTTCGTGTTTCCAAAAATGAATTATTTCAATTTTTTCTTTCGTCACAGGATTTTCTTCAAAACTTACAGTTCTTGCCCTTACTTTTCCTACATCATGAAAAAGGGCTGCAATTCTGACAATATAATTGTCTTTTGGAGCGCCATCGCACGAAAAAATATTGTGATCAAGAACATCAAACTGATGAAACCCCCGCGCGTCTGCCTGCGTAACACCGCGGCCTTCTGCAAGCTCCGGAATAAAAAGCTTTAAAATTCCTGTCTGTTCCATAAGTTTTAGGCCGACAGACGGAAGAGGACTTTTTAAAATCTTCAAAAATTCGTCGCGGAAACGTTCCATCGAAATTGAATTGATTTTTTTCTGAACTTCGCAATTGGAAATTTCTAAAAATGTAGAGGTTTCTATGCAAAAATCCAGCTGGCTTGCAAACCTAAGCGCCCGCACAGGACGCAGGCCGTCTTCCATAAAGCGTTCATGCGGATTTCCGACTGTTCTGATTGTTCTGTTTTTTATGTCAAGCTGGCCGCCAAACGGATCGACCAAATGTCCGTCGTCAAGGCTTGCCGCGATTGCGTTCATTGTAAAATCCCTGCGGCTCAAATCGTCATCAATCGACTCAGCAAAGACCACCTTGTCAGGATGCCGTCCGTCAGAATATCCCTGGTCGGCTCTGTATGTTGTAACTTCGATTTCTTTTTTCATAAAATGAACTGTTACAGTACCATGCTTTATTCCTGTCGGAATTACGTGACGAAAAAGTTTTATTACATCTTGCGGATGTGCATTTGTCGTCAAATCCCAGTCGCTCGCGCTTTTGTTAAGAAGAATGTCGCGCACAGCGCCACCAACTAAAAACGCTTCAAAACCAGCTTCTTTAAAAATCGAATTCATTTTTTTGAGTTCATAGGGAATCTGAATTTTTTTCATATTTTAATCTCACTTTTTCACAAGTCCGCCCGAAAGAATTTCTATCGAATTTGAAGCAAGGCAGATAAAAACCGCCAGAATAAAAAATACAATAAAAATTATAAGGTGAACATAAAAATAGATTTTTTTAGTCGAAATAATGTAAAAAATGCACTCAAGGCAGGCTGCAAGGGCAAAAAATCCTGTCCCGATTGAAGCGCAGCATATAGAAAAAAGAATGAGATTTAAATTCTCATCAAGAAAATTCTGAATATTTCCCGAAAAAAAGAGCACAATCTGAGAAACAAGGACGCAGCTAAAAAAAATAAATGCGCGGCGCGTAAGAGAAAGAAGCAGCGGCAATCTGCGGAAAACTGTAAAATATCTGAGATTTTTCCATTTCGGCTGAGCTTTTCGGAGTTTTTTATTGTCTGACAGTTCTTTTTCCATGCTTGCTAACTGCTTTGGTTTCGTTATAAAATCATCTCTAATCTATAAAATAAATTATACAGAAAAAGGGCTGGTATGAAAAAGGGTTTTATAAGCTTTATAATAATTCTTTTATTTGCGGGATTTGTTTTTTATCTCGGTTTTGTAAGTTTTAGGGTTCCTGTCGGGAAATACGGTGTAATGACGTCAAAAACTTCCGGCGTGTATCAAAAAATCATAGAAAATGAAAAATTTTGCTGGCGATGGGAAAAAGTCATCCCAAAAAACGCTGAAATTTATGTTTTTGAAAAAAAATCCTGTGTCTTTGAGCAGTCGTTTTCAGGAGAACTGCCTTCAGGAAAAATTTATTCAAGCCTTGTTAAGGGCGAGCCTGATTTTTCCTATTCATTTGACTTTGAAATTTTTCTTTCTGTAAAACCGGAAAATCTTATAAAACTTGTGGCTGCGCAGAATTTAACAGGGCAAAAGTCGCTTGAAGAATATCTTCAAAAAATTTCTGCAAAAATTTCACAGGAATTGAGCCAGTACATTATAAAAATGAATGAAAACACAGTGATCGCTTCTTACAATGTGCCGGAAATTATCGAAAATCTTAATCTGAACAACAAATATGATTCTGTGACAGTCGATGAAATTCTTATAAAAAAGGCTTCTGTCCCTGACTTAAATCTCTATAACCTGGCAAAAGAATCTTATAAAAAGCTTCAGTCTGAAATTGATGCAAATCTGGCCGAATACGCAAAACAGCATGCTCAAAAAATCATCGAAAATGAAAATTCAGTAAAAAAACTTTCAAAAATCGGCGAAATGCTTAAGCAGTATCCGGAACTCAATTCGCTTCTTTCAAATGCAAGCGCGTCAGAAGTATTGAAAGCGCTGAATGATTTAAAATAAAAAAAACGCAGGCAAAAACAGACGAACCACCGTTTGTTTCTACGTATAAGGATAATTAAAAATGAATTTGTTTTTTAGCAAGAAATTAAGGCTTTTTGGAATTCGCGGCGCAACTGGCTGCGAAAATACTAAAGAATCAATTGCAAAAAATGTCGTCGAAATGTGCTCAAAACTTTTTTCAGAAAATAAGGTTTTGCCAGAAAATATCGTTTCTATTCAATTTACTTCGACAAATGACTTAACAGCAATGAATCCTGCCGCGGCGTTGAGGCGCGGAGAAAACTGCGGCATTGACGTTTCTAATGTACCTTTGTTTTGCAGCCAGGAACCAGAAATTGAAGGCAGCCCTGAAAAAATGATCCGCATCCTCGTTACTGCGTATCTCGGTTCAAACTCAAAGATAAAACCTGTTTATATAAACGGCGGAGAAAAGCTCCGTCCGGACTTTGCAAAAAAAATTTAAAAAACTTTTAAAAAAATTATAAAAAGACTATTGACAGTTTTTTTTCAGTTTGCTAATATATAAACACATCGCAGGGGTAACTAAGTAACTCAAGCGAAAAAAAATAAAAATGCTGCCTTAGCTCAGTTGGTAGAGCACGTGATTTGTAATCTCGGGGTCGAGGGTCCGAGTCCTTCAGGCAGCTTTTTTTTTATTAAAGGGGAGTTTCCCGAGTGGTCAAAGGGGACAGACTGTAAATCTGCTGCCTAGTGCTTCGTAGGTTCGAATCCTTCACTCCCCAGAATTTTGAGCCTTAAGTTAAATCTTAAGGCTTTTTTATTGTATTTTTTGTCCTTGCACAGGAAAATAAAATGTCTTTGTCAGAAAACAATTCTGAAAATAAAATTCCTCCTGAAAATTCCGGTTCATTTGAATATAATTTTAGTGGCAGGGAAGTAAAACTTCTTGCCAGATTTTTAAGAAAAAATCAGCCGCAAATTCCATCCGGACTTGAAAATTTTTCCAGAAAAGTTGAGCTGTATATTTACAGCCTTATGTCGATTGACGAAGTTGAAAAATTTTTTAGCGCCGAAGACTGATTTTTCGCTGGAGTGATTATGAATAAAAAAACATTCGCTCGTTGCGCAGCTGCCTCTGTTTCGATTTTTTTTCTTTTTGTCTTAGTTTTTTTTCTTACAGAACTTTATGTTCCCGTGTCGATTTCAAAAAAGTCTGAAAAAATTCGTATTGAAATTCCTTCAGGGACAAGCACAAGAAAAATTGCTTCGATTTTAAAAAAATCGAATCTTATTCGTTCTGAAAACTTTTTTTATGCATCTTCAAAATTTCCGGTTGTTTTTGGACGAAAAACTCCGTATCTTTTAAAATCCGGAGTTTACGAACTGAGTCCGAATATGACAGTTTCTCAAATTCTTTCCGAGCTTGAATCCGGCCATCAAGAATACATAAAAACTGTATTGCCGGAAGGGCTGACTGTTTCTAAAATCGCGGAAATTCTTGACGAAGAAGGCGTCTGCAAAAAACAGGACTTTATTCTTGCATCGAGAAATTATTCGCTTTTAAAAAAATATCAAATTCCAGCCGCAACCTTAGAAGGATTTCTTTTTCCAGATACCTATTTTTTCACACCGGGAATGAAGGCTGAAGAAGTTGTTGAAATGATGGTAAATAATTTTTTCAAAAAAATTGAATCTATTCCCGAATATTCAGGAAAAAACGTTTCAGAATATTACAGCACGATTGTCCTTGCTTCTGTCGTTGAGCGTGAATATCGCGTCGCAAGGGAAGCACCTTTGATTGCTTCTGTCTTTAAAAACAGAATTGAACAGAATATCGGCCTTTATTCCTGCGCAACAATTGAATATATAATCACAGAAATTCTAGGAAGACCGCATCCAGATGTAATTACTTACGATGACTTAAAGATTGATTCACCTTACAACACTTACAAATGGGCAGGACTTCCTCCGTCTCCGATCTCCAATCCTGGAACCGTCGCTTTAAAAGCCGCCGCAACCCCTCCAAAAACCGATTATTATTATTTTACGCTTAATGACGAGATGAACGGAACTCATACTTTCTCAAAAAGCTTCAGCTCTCATTCAAAGGCTGGAATTCAATTTAAAACAAAAAAGGCGGCATCATCAAAATAATGGCTGGATTTATTACTCAAGAATCAATTGAAGCGGTAAAAAGAGCGGCAGATATTGTTTCTGTAGTTGGAGAATATGTAAAGCTTGATAAACGCGGCTCGGATTTCTGGGGATGCTGTCCTTTTCATGGCGAAAAAACCGCTTCTTTTCATGTTATTCCTGAAAAAAATGCGTATTACTGTTTTGGCTGCCATGCCGGCGGACCTTCGGCAATAAAATTTATTCAGGAAATTGAAAAAATCTCGTTTCCGGAAGCAGTCGAGCTTCTTGCAAAAAAATTCGGAGTTGCGCTTCAATATTCAGAAAACGGAAATGCAGAATACAAGGTTGATCACACAAAAGACGACTTAAAATCCCTTTACAACAGGCTTGCAGGAACTTTTAACTATCTTCTTACTCAGACCGATTCTGGCAAAAAGGCGCTTTCGTACATAAAAACTCGTGGAATCACAGACGAAATAATAGAAAAATTTAAATTTGGCTATGCTCCTGCCGACCGTTACTGGCTAAAAAAATTCCTTCATTCAAAGAATTTCAGCGAAGAACTGCTTTCTTCGTCAGGGCTTTTTTCTAAAAATTACAAGGATATGAGTCTTTTTTCCGACCGTTTTATGATTCCAATTTTTGATGAACGGGGAGATTGCGTAGCTTTGAGCGGGCGCGTAATTCCTCCGTCAGATGAATCTCAGAGAAAATACATAAATTCGCCTGAAACGGCAATCTATTCAAAAAAAAACACTCTTTTTGCCTTGAACCTTGCAAAACGCTCAATGGGCGAAAAAGGTTTTGCGATAATCTGCGAAGGCCCGATGGACTGCATTGCGTACCATCAGGCAGGAATAACAAATGCCGTTGCTTCATGCGGAACATCTTTTACAGAAGAACATATTCAAAAACTAAAGAGATATGCTTACAGCCGTGAAAATGGCGTTTCTACAGTTTACCTTTCGTTTGACTCCGACGGGGCCGGACAGAGCGCTACAAGAAAAGCAATTATTGCATGCAGAAAGGCTGGAATCGCTGTAAAAGTAATAAAACTGACCGGTGGAAAAGATCCTTCTGAAATTTTACTCAAATACGGTGCAGAAACCTTGACGATAGATGTCAATAACGCTATATTAGATTCTGACTATCTGTTTGAATCTTTGATGAATGAATATCCGGCTGATACGCCAGACGGAAAAGCTCGAATTTCGATGGCTTTTTTCCAATATGTAGATTCACTTCAAACTGACATTCAGAAAGAAACTAGCTTGGAGCAGCTTTGTCAAAAACTTAACCTGTCGAGTCAAGCTGTTCTCAGAGATTACAATAATCGGGAAAGTGCCCGCAGCCGTTTAGAAAAACGGACAGATTTACAAAACAGCGAAACCGATGAAAACATCCGGAAAGGAATGGAATTAAGAGTTTTGCTCGCAGTAATCGCCGATACTAATCAGTTTGAGCTGATGCGGCGGGAAATAAACGAAGATGTCTTTGAATCATCTGAAGCTAAACAATTATTCATTATTCTGGAGGATTGCTACCAGCAGAAAAACCTTTCTTTCAGTTCAATTTGCGAACACTGTAAAGATCCGAAATTAACGCGACTGATTACCGAAGGTGTAATGTCCGGAGAATATTCTCAAAATACGGAAAAAATTATCAGAGACGGAATTGAAATAATTAAAGGAAAAAATTTAAAACGTCAGATGGATTATATAATCGAGCGGCTAAAAGTTCTAAAAAATCCTTCTACACCTGAGCAGATAAAAGAATTTAATTCTTTAATGAAAGAAAAAATGAATATTGACAGGCTCGTTTGTTCTAA
Organism: Treponema sp. UBA7570; assembly: GCA_002477955.1. GTDB lineage: Bacteria > Spirochaetota > Spirochaetia > Treponematales > Treponemataceae > Treponema_D. The sequence continues at coordinate 21,933 of DLLE01000020.1, forward strand.
AAAAAATTAGAATATAAATTCAATTAAAAAAGAGGCAAAAAATGGATCAGGAACTCGATCCCGTAGTTGTAAAACTTCTTGAATATGCGAAAGATAAACAGATAATTTCTTGGGACGAAATCAACGAAATTCTCGGCCAGGACTTTGTTAATTCTCCAAAAATGGAAAATGTGCTTCAGCTTTTAACCCAGAATAATATTCAGGTTATGGAAGAAGACAATCTCGATGAAGACGAAGACAGTGACGAAAGTCTTGATGAAGACGGAGAAAGTGAAGAATCTGACGATGAATCTCATATTGTAAACGGAGATAAAGATTCTAGCGTTGACGACCCGATTCGCCTTTATCTGCGCGAAATCGGTAAAGAAAAGCTTCTTACAGCAGAAGAGGAAGTAAAATATTCAAAAGAAATGGAAGACGGAGAAAACATCATAAAAGGTGTTATAAAAGATTCCGGAATGATGATTCCTGAATTTTTTGTTGTTGCCCAGAAGGCTTTTACTAGAATTGATCCGCATGAACCTGGAAAAGCAAGAAAAGAAATCAACGAAGAAATGGCAGAAAAGCGCCGCTTAAAGTCTTGCTATTCAGAATGGATAAAACCTGTTTTGCCAGAAATGAAACAGTATATGGCTTTGAAAAAAACACTTTTTGAAGCAGAGCAATCAGCAGATATTTTTGACAATTCTCAGCTTGTTGAATTGAGTGCAAAAATTTTGCCAGAACTCAAAAAAATAGAAATTCAATCTGAGGAAATTGAAAAATTCAGTGGAAAATTTGAAGAAGCAACTGATAAAATTGAAGATTACCGCCGCAGCCAAGAAAAGAAAATGAAGGAACTGAGAATCTCAAGCCCTTCAGAACTTCGCAGCCTTGGCCGTAAACTCGCAATTCATTCAGAAGCGTTAAAACTCGAAAAAGAGCTTGGAATGTCAAGCGATGAAATTCGCGATGTTTATACGCAGATCCAGAAAATAGACAGAAAACTCCGCCGCATGGAATACGATTTTGAAAACAGCGTGGAAGAAATTCTTACAAAGGCAAAGGAAATCAACCGAGGAAAACGCATGATGGAAAAGGCAAAGAATAAGCTCATCAATGCAAACCTCCGCCTTGTTGTTTCTATTGCAAAAAAATATACAAACCGCGGATTGCAGTTCTTTGATCTTGTCCAGGAAGGAAATATCGGTCTTATCAAGGCTGTTGAAAAATTTGAATATCGCAAAGGTTACAAATTCTCGACTTACGCAACATGGTGGATACGTCAGGCGATTACCCGTTCAATTTCCGATCAGGCTAGAACAATCCGTGTTCCAGTCCACATGATTGAGCAGATAAATAAAGTTGTCCGCGAAAGCCGCCAGCTTATGCAAAAACTGGGACGTGAGCCAAACGATGAAGAAATCGCGCAGCAGCTTGGCTGGCCTGTCGCGCGTGTAAAACAGGTTAAAAATGTTGCAAGAGAACCAATTTCTCTCGAAACTCCAATCGGCGAAGAAGAAGACAGCCAGCTCGGAGATTTTATCGAGGACAAGGAAGTTGAAAATCCTGCGAATCAGACTGCATACAAGATGCTTCAGAATCAGTTGCACGAAGTTCTTTCTTCTTTGCCTGAACGTGAACAGGAAGTTCTTAAAATGAGATTTGGACTTGACGATGGCTACAGCTTGACTTTGGAAGAAGTAGGGCTGTACTTTAACGTAACCCGTGAACGAATCCGTCAGATTGAAGCAAAGGCTCTCCGCAGGCTTCGACATCCGCGCCGTGCCAGCGGTCTTCGCGATTACATCGAATCGTAAAAAGCGATTGATAGACAAAAAAAAGTTAATTCTATATAATTTTTCGAATACTTACCTAGGGGATATTAAATGGCAATGACAGAAGTTTTTGATAAGCTTAAGGCTCTGCAGGATGTTCTTGCAGAAAAATACAGCCTTATGGCTAAAATTGAAGATTCTCCAAAACAGCTTTTTACACAGGATGAGCTTCTCGTTCGTTTAAGAAAAGAATTTCTGGAAACAAGCGCAGTTTATGAGAAAGTAAAGGCTGAAGCAAGTCAGCTCCAGCTTGAGCTTGAAGAAGCAGAAAAATCTCGTGAAGCTGGCGAAAAAGGAATGGACAGCATTTCTACTCACCGTGAATATGAAGCGCTTGAAAAACAGATCAACGAAGCATCTGCAAAGGAATCTGGAATCCGCAGCGAGCTCCAGAAAAAAGACAAAGAGCGCGAAGAGCTTAACGAAAAACTCCGAATGGACGAGGAAATGATAAAAGCTCAGGAAGCTGAGCTTAATTCAAACAAGGCCGCCCTTGAAAGCGAAGTTCAGTCATATCAAAATCAGATAAAAGAACTTGAAGCTCAGGAAAACGAAATTACTCCTGGATTGGATAGCGAAATTGTCTACAAATTCCAGAGAATTATACAGCGTAACCGTGAAGGTATCGTTGCTGTAAAGAACGGTGTCTGCACAGGTTGCCACATGATTCTTCCAGCGCAGTTTGCCAACGAAGTTCACGAAGGCGAAAAAATTCTTTTCTGTCCATATTGCAGCCGTATCCTTTTCTATCAGGAAATTGCAGAAGGCGAAGAGGCGGAAGACTTCCTTTCAATGGACGAAACAGGAACACTTGCTGATTTTGATGACGAGTTCAATGATGAGTATGACGAAGAATCAGACGGAACTGATGATGATTCTCTTGATGACGGAGATGAAAAATCAATTTCTTTTGACGACTAATAAAAATAAAAAAATTATACAGAAAAGAAATAATCGTGCCCGCAATTTTTAATGATAAATTTTGCAGGTGAGGAAAGTCCGGGCTCCACCGGAAAAGATGCCTGGTAATAACAGGGCGGAAAACGGCAGTTGCATTTTTATGTATAACCCGTCTTCCGACAGAAAGTGTCACAGAAAATAAACCGCCTTAATAAAGGCAAGGGTGCAAAGGTGAGGTAAGAGCTCACCGCATAAATGGCAACATTTATGGCAGGACAAACCTCATTTGGAGCAAAGTCAAGCAGTGGTTTTGGTTTCCGGCCTTTAAGCCACGGGTAGACTGCTAAAGGCTTTTGGCGACAAAAGTTTCGGATAGATGGTTATGAGTCCGGTAAGATTTTTAATTTTGCAGGACAGAACAGAACCCGGCTTATTTTCTTTTCTGTTTTTTTATTTAAAAAGCATAGCGGTGGGAAAATGAAATTCAATATTTTGCCAGGTGGAACAGTAAAAAGAAAAAGCCATGTGCTTCGCAACAGCATTATTTTATTTTGCTGTATGCTTTTTTTATCTGCCGTTACTTTTTTTATCTGCCGTCTAATTGATATTCACGTTTATAAAGGAAATTCAATAACACACTTATCAAAAGAATGGAAAAATTTTAATTATCAAAAAGTTTATGATATAAGCGGCGCGATTTTAAGAGACAATGCTTTTAACAACAAGGCTTTGACGTACCGCGGATATTCTGCATTTTATCTTGCCAATGCAGCGGTTGAGCCTTCAGAAACCCAGACTTTCCTCGACGAGTCGATAATCAGTTTGCGGCTTGCCCTTCATAATGCAAAATCTTCGCTTATTCCGCAACTTGAATATATGCTCGGAAAGGCTTATTTTTACAAAGATTCGGCATCAAACTATCATTACTATGCAGACCTTGCAATTCTTTATTTGAACCGTGCCCTGAAAGACGGTTATCTGGCGGATGATATTCCTGAATACCTGGGCTTAAGCTATGCTTCTCTTGGCATGACGATGGAAAGCATTTCTGCTTTTACTCAAGCGCTTTTGACTCGGGAAAGCGACTTGCTTCTTCTTTCAATTGCAGAACAGTATTATAATGCAGGACAGGCCGCGGCGGCAGAGCAGTATCTGTTTAGAATTTCAAAAGAATGCAAGGAAGAGAAAATAACAGATAAGGCTCATCTTTTGCTTGGAAAAATCTACACAGGACAAAAGAAATTTGCTGAAGCTAAAAAAGAATTTGATTCAATTCTCAAAAAAAATGAAAATTCTGCTGACGCTCTTTGCGGTCTTGGTGTAATATATGAGAATATGGGTGATATTATAAAAGCTCGTTCTTACTGGCGAAAAGCCTTGAAAGCACAGGTTAATCATCCTGAATCATTAAAAAAACTAGCTGAATATAAATAAGTGTAAAAAAAAATTTAAAATGCACATAAATATGAAAAAAATGGGGCTGGGAGGAATAAAATGGGTTTTTTTGACCGTTTTTCAACAGATGTTGGTATTGACCTGGGAACTTGCAACACGCTGATTTATGTACGTGGAAAAGGGATTGTAGTTGATGAGCCTTCAGTTATTGCCGTAGAAAAAGGAACTAAGCGGGTCGTTGCAGTTGGCGCTGAGGCTAAACGCATGCTCTGGAAAACTCCAAAAAACATAATTGCAATCAGACCTCTTGCAGACGGTGTAATTGCTGACATTGACAGCGCCGAGAAAATGATCCGCTATTTTGTTGCAAAGGTTGTTCCTCGTCATCAGTTGTTCAAATCAACTCGTATGAAAATCGGGATTCCTTCTTGCATTACTCAGGTTGAACGTCGCGCAGTAATCGAAGCAGCCCTTAAAGCCGGAGCAAAAGAAGTCGATGTAATTGAAGAATCCCTGGCTGCGGCAATCGGTGCAAAAATTCCTATTGATGAGCCTGCAGGACATATGGTTTGCGACATTGGCGGCGGAACGACAGAGGTTTCTGTAATTTCTTTGGGAGGAATGGTTGTAACAAGTTCAATCCGTGTCGGTGGAGATAAATTTGACGAAGCCATTGTAAAGCACATTCTTCAGGTTTCAAATTTGAACATTGGACAGCAGACAGCCGAAAAAATTAAAATTCAAATTGGAAACGCAGAAACTGACGGCACTACAAACGAAAAAATGCAGGTTCGCGGAACAGATGCTATCACTCATCTTCCACGCCTTCTTGAAATCGACTCTCTTGAAATCCGCGAAGCCCTTAAAGAACCTGTAAAAAAAGTTGTGGATGAAGTAAAACGAACTTTGGGAAAAACGCCTCCAGAACTTGCAGCCGATATTATCGAGCGCGGAATCGTAATGACTGGCGGTGGAAGCATGCTCAAAGGTCTTTCAAAACTTATTTCAAAAGAAACAGGAGTTCCTGTAATTCTTGTTGAAAAGCCTCTTGAATGTGTTGCTCAGGGCGCAGGCCAGGCCTTTGATGTATTTAACGACGTGTCAAGCGGCCGCATGGTTTACAGCGATATTAACGACTAAGTAAAAATGGCACGGCGTTCATTTTCTTTTAGTTTCGCAGAATTTATATTCTTGATTCTTCTCTTTCTGTCTGGATTAGCGCTTGCTTTTAGTGGCGGCGGTTTTGTAGTAAATTTTCAGAGAGTTGGTTTTTCTGTGGTAACTTCACTGCAAAAAGCAGTTTACTCGGTTTGCGACGGTGTGACCGGAGTTTTTACGGCAGTTGCAGAACTCAAAAGCCTTAAAGCAGAAAATCAGGAATTAAAAGAAAAACTTAAAAATTATGAATTTTTACAGAGAAACAATACTGAAATTCGAAAGGAAAATGAGCGTCTGAGAGAACAGCTTCAATTTGCCACTCATATCGAACAGAAAAATTTTCCTGCCCAGATAATCGGACGAAATCCAGACAATATCTATTCGGGAATTACAATAAACAAGGGCAGCCGCAGCGGCATAAAAAAAGGAATGTCGGTTATTGCGGTTCAGAATGGAACGACAGGTCTTGTCGGAAAAATTGTTACCGTAGGATTGGAAACAAGCCTTGTAATGCCAGTTTATGATTCAAAATGCGTTGTTTCTTCAAGAATTCAAAATACGCGTGATATTGGACTGGTAAATGGAAGCGGAAATGCAAATTCGCCGCTGCAAATGAAATATATAAAAAAGAGGGTTCTTCCTGAACTTAATTTTGGTGATATTGTAGTTACTTCCGGCGAAACTGATAATTATGTTGCTGATATTCCTGTCGGCACGATTACAAATATTATGGTAGTTGAATACGATTCGTCTCTTAATATAGAAATTACTCCTGTCGTTGATTTTGCACGTCTTGAAACTGTCATTGTGACAGATTTAAAAGAACCAAATCCGCTGCTGGAAAGGAGGCGCCAGTAAATGAAATCTTTTGGTTTTGCCTGTCTTTTTTTTCTGGGATTCGCCCTGCTTGAAAGCGCCGTGCTTTCAAATATTTTAATTTTGCCGGCAATTCCTGATTTTATTTTGCTTTGCTCCCTTTATTTTAGCCTGAACAATGGCCGACTTTTTGGCGCATGCTCAGGTTTTGCAAGCGGTCTTTTTCTTGATTTTTTCTGTGCTGTTCCTTTTGGCTATAACTGTCTGCTCCGCACAGTTTTTGGCTATGCTGCAGGGCTTTTCAGCAAAACTTTGAATATAAACGGAATGTTTTTTCCGTTTATACTCGGCGCCTTTTCTACGTTGTTTAAAGCCTTTGTTTTATGGTTAATCGCTGTCTTTTATCCGAACGTTAACGTTAGCTACAGCATTTTTTCAATTTCGTTCGGTTTTGAACTCCTTTTTAATTCTATTTTGGCTCCTTTTGTTTTTAAGTTTTTAAATATTTTCAAAAATGGAATTCTCCTTGATTTAGAGAAGGTTCGTTAATGGACGATTTTAATAACGACTTGTTTTCCAGCTATGAAAAAAGTCTTGCTGCCTCAAAAAAAAATATCCGCATCATCATTCTTCTTCTAGGACTTGCTTTAACTTTTTTTATTTATACGGTAAAACTTTTCAGCCTTCAGGTTGTTGAAGGAAAGGCTTACAGACAGCGTTCAAGAACTATTTCAAGCCAGATAAAGACAATTTCTGCACAACGCGGCGAAATTTTTGATAGAAACGCTTCTCTTCCTTTGGTTATTAACACAGATTCTTTTGCGGTTGACCTAATTCCTGCTGAAATTCCTTCCGATTATTATGACACTGTCGTTTCAAAACTTGCAAAATACCTTGATATTCCAAAAAGCTATATCGATAAAAAAATTCCTGCACGAATGAGAAATTCCTATAAGGCGATTGAAATTCGCGTAAATGTGCCTTTTAATACAATTTCTAATATCGCAGAAAATATTACCGACCTTCCAGGAGTAAGCTGGCGTTCAAAACCAATGAGAAACTACGTTGAAACAGGTTCTATAAGCCATGTAATCGGTTATGTCGGAGATATTACAAAAGATGAATTCAATGTTATGTATAATCACGGCTATAAGGCGAATTCGATTATTGGAAAAACTGGAATTGAAAAGCAATATGACCACTATCTCCAGGGAAAAAACGGTCTTGAAAGCCGTACTGTAGATGCGCGCGGACATATTATTTCCGATATTCCAGTAATTCAACCTCCAGAACCTGGCAAAAATCTTGTTTTGACGATTGATTCGCGCATTCAAAAACTTGCAGAACAGGCGCTTGGAAAAAGAGTAGGTGCGGCAGTTGTTTTACGGCCTTCAAATGGAGAAGTCCTGGCAATGGTAAGTTATCCTTTTTATGACCAAAATCTTTTTAATTCTGATGATGCTGCCAATGAATATACAAAACTTGCGACAAGTCCGAATAATCCTCTTTTGAACCGTGCGGTAAATGCAGTTTATCCTCCTGCTTCTACTTTTAAAATAATTATGACAACTGCAATTCTGGCAGAAAAAGCGATTCCTCCAGAAAAAAAAATTGAGTGCCCTGGACGAATTGTCCATGGAAACAGAACTTTTACCTGCCACATAAAATATCCTGGACACGGCTACCTAGATTTAAAAAATGCGCTTGCCCAGTCATGCGATGTTTATTTTTGGATTGTCGGAAGGGATAACCTTGGCGTAGATAAAATTGCTTCTTATTCAAAAGAATTTGGTTTTGGAGAAAGTTTGGGTATAGACCTTCCGGCACAGTCTACAGGTTTTGTTCCAACAAGCCAGTGGAAAGAGCGCCGTTATCATGAAACATGGAAAGACGGTGATACTATGAATATGTCAATCGGACAGGGATACACTCTCGTTACTCCGATGCACGTGGCAAATATGGTTGCAATGGTTTGCAATGAGGGGAAAATTTATAAACCCCATCTCTTAAAAGAAGTGCGTGATCCTTCTACAAACGAAACAATCGAAATAATAAAGCCTGAAATTTTAAGGGAATCGAATATTGACAATGCAGTATGGAAAGAAGTTCAAAAAGATATGCGGTATATGATTACCGATGGAACTGCCCAATATCCTATGAACAACAGGCGTTTTCAGCTTGCAGGAAAAACTGGAACCGCTGAAGTTAACGGCGCTCAAAAAAACCACTGGCATTCCTGGATGGTCGCTTACGGCCCTTACGATGCGCCAGTTGAAGAGCAATATGTTGTCTCTGTACTTGTCGAAGCCGTAAATGACTGGGAATGGTGGGCTCCGTATTGCACGAACATCATTTTTCAGGGAATTCTGGCAAACCAGACTTTTGATGAGGCAATCGATACTTTAGGTTTTAGATATTTGGTAAAGACAAAGAACAGACAGGAATAATAGAATGAAGACAAGATTTTTTCAGATATTTGATTATTTTCTCTTTATCTGCGTACTTTTTCTAGTTTCACTTGGAATTATGTTCATCTATTCATCTGCGATCAATTCTGAGGGCTTTTTAGTTTCAAAAGAATATGTAAAACAGATTATCTGGGCTGGAATTGGAATCGTTCTTTTGATTTTTACAGCAATAACTGATTATAGAAGAGTTATTCGCTATGTACCGTATCTTTACGCTGGTTTTGCAATTCTTTTAATCTATACAAGAATTTTTGGACGCTATGTAAATGGCGCACGCTCCTGGATTGGTTTTGCCTCGTTTGGAATTCAGCCTTCAGAATTTTGCAAAATCATCTATATTATGTTTTTGGCATTATATCTTACAAATTCAAAATCAGAATCGCCTAGAAGAAGATTTTTTGTTTCTCTAGGAATTTTTCTTCTTCCGACAGGGCTGATTCTTTTGCAGCCAGACCTTGGAACTGCAATGGTTTACATTCCGATTTTTTTGATAATGTGCTTTGCCGCAGGGCTTCCGCTTCGCTATATTTTTTTTATATTTGCAGGCGGACTTTTGACAATAATTTTTACCGTTCTTCCGATTTATCAGACTGAAATTGCTCACATAAATTACAAACTAATCAGCGTCCTTACAAATGGAAAACTAAGTATTCTTGTTATCATTGCGTCGCTTGCAATCTGCATGATTGGAGTAACAGGCAAATTTTTCTTTCCTGAAAATAAGTATTTTTACTGGATCGCGTATTATGCGGGAATGTTCTGTGCGGCTCTGATACTTTCAAAAGTTGCAGGAAAGGTTCTAAAAGATTACCAGATAAAAAGATTGATTGTTTTTATAGATCCGGACTCTGACCCAAGAGGAGCCGGATGGAATATAATTCAGTCAAAAATAGCAATTGGCTCAGGAAACTTATTTGGACAAGGATTTTTACGCGGAACACAAAGCCATTACCGTTTTTTGCCAGAACAGAGCACGGACTTTATTTTTAGCATTTTGGCAGAAGAATTTGGTTTTGCAGGCTGCATGGCAGTTTTCATTTTATATTTTGGAATTCTCATTCGAATGGTTTACATTATGAGAGCAACAAATAACGAATTCGGATATTTTATAATTTCAGGAATTCTTGCAATGTTTTTCTTTCATTTTATTATAAATGTAGGAATGGTAATGGGAATTATGCCAATTACAGGAATTCCCCTGCTTTTTTTGTCTTACGGAGGCTCATCCCTTTGGACCGCAATGATCTGCATCGGACTCGTAATGAGCATAAAAGGACATAAATTCGAACTATAAAACTAAAAAATTGATTTATAGCAGAGCAAAAACCCTACACAGAAATGTCAGGGCTCAAAAAAAATCAGATAACTTTTGCAGAGCTTTTTACAACGGATTATAAAAAAGAATATGCCCGGGAGGGGACTTGAACCCCTATGAGATTGCTCTCACTAGGACCTGAACCTAGCGCGTCTGCCAATTCCGCCACCCGGGCAATAAACACGATATGGTTTTTATATTATGCAAAAAACTTTTTATCGTGTCAATTATCCGCTTTTGTTTTTTGTGTTTTAGGCATATTTTGGACAAGGGATTGCAAGGGTGAGCGAAGCGAAAACAAAGGTCAGCCTTTGGTCGGAGGCGAAAGCCGTAGCCCTGAAAAGCCCGTTTTTTGCGCAGCAAAAATGGCCCAGAATTGTTTACATTTTTTTTGTATTGACCAGACTGCAAAAAAAAGTTATATTTTTAGCAACCCCTTGAGACTTCGTACGAAGTTTCCATTTGACCATAAGGAGAACATACAAGATGAGAAAGTATGAACTTATGACTGTTTTCTCTACAGAAGAAGACAAATTTAAGGCAGCTTCTGATGCAGTTCGCTCAGTGCTTGCCAATTTCGGTGCAAAAATCGACAAAGAAGAGTCTTACGGTGACCGTGACTTGACTTATGTTATCGAAAAACAGAAACGCGGTCGTTTCGTTCTTTTTACAGTTAGCGCAAATCCTGCGAAAATTACAGAAATCGAAACTCAGTTCAAATTAACACATAGCCTTTTGAAGTGGCTTTTTGTAAAAATCGAAGACTAGAAAGTTATTTTCATCTAATAAACACTGTAAATAACAACCTGGAGGCATTTTATGACAGATATTAACCGAGTAGTCCTTGTTGGACGTCTTGTCCGTGACTTGGGAAATGATCAGCGTGATTTTGCTTATACTCCAAACGGTCAGGCACGCGCTAATATCAGCATTGCGGTAAACCGTAGCCGTAAACAGGGTGAACAGTGGGTTGATGAAGCAAACTTTTTCGATGTAACAATCTGGGGTAAAACTGCGGAAAACCTTAAGCCATACCTTACAAAAGGCAAGCAGATTGCCGTAGAAGGATATTTGCGTCAGGATCGTTGGGAAAAAGACGGTCAGAAATTCAGCAAGGTAGGCATTGTTGCTGACAGTGTAATGCTTCTTGGCGGAAGATCGGATAACGGCGGCACTCAGTCGTCAGGGGGGTACACTCCGAAATTCCAGCAAAATAATGGTTTTGCACAGCAGCAGTCTTATCAGCCACCTGCAGAAAGTCCTTCTTTTGGTGGAAATGGCGGCGGATATTCAGAAGATATCCCATTTTAATGTTTAATCATTAAAATCAATTTTTAGGAGACTTAATATGTCAGACGAAGTAACAACTAACGAAGTTGAACAGAAAGTAAATGTAACAGATACACAGGGCGCTTCAGACGGTCGCGAAGGCGAAGAGAAAGGCGCTCGCAGAGGTAAAAAGTTCTTCCGCAAGAAGGTTTGCCGTTTCTGTGCTAATAAAGCAAAAATAGATTACAAAGATGCAGACGGTCTTAAACGCTTTACAACAGAGCGCGGTAAGATTCTTCCTCGCCGCATTACAGGAACTTGCGCTAAACATCAGCGTGAAGTTGCGCTTGCAATCAAACGTGCTCGTGCAATTTGTCTGCTTCCATTCGTTGCAGAATAATAAAAAATAATAAAACGACGATCCAACTCCTGGTGACGCCGTTTTTTAATATCAAGAGGAGCTTGAAAAAATGAAAGTAATTCTTAATGAAGATGTTAAACATCTCGGAGAAATGGGAGATGTTAAAAATGTTGCTAACGGTTATGCACGCAACTTCCTTTTCCCACACATGTTTGCTGTTCCGTACAATGCTGATACTGTAGCATATTTTGAAGGACGCAAAGCAGAAATCGAAGCCCGCAAAGAAGCTAAAAGAAAGGATGCAGCAAGCGCAAAAGACAAGCTTGAAGCGACACTCGTTGACCTTACTGTTCCTGCAGCTGCAAACGGAAAGCTTTACGGTGCCGTTACAAGCCAGACAGTTGCTGACTTCTTAAACAAAAATGGTTTCGACATTGAGCGCAAACGCATTGAAATTCAGGGTGTTACAATTAAGAGCGTAGGACACTACACAGCATTGATTCACCTTTACGAATCTACAAACGCTGAAGTAAAAATTTCTGTAAAAGGACAGACTACAGACAGCAAACCACAGGAAGTTTCTTCTAAAAAGGAAACACCTGCAGAAACTGCTGAAGTTCCAGCAGAAGAAAAGGCTGAATAGTTTTTTACTTTCAAAATCTGAAAAGTTCAGACAGTTTGAATAAAAGGCCGGAAAATTTTCCGGCTTTTTTTGTTGATTTTTAAATATAAAAAAAAGATTAAAATGCCGTTGATTTTTCATAATTTTTCATAAAAAGATAAAAAATGCAACGACGCTATACTTCAAAAAGAAAAGCACATTTTTACAGGAGCAAATAATGGACGAACGATTAAAAGACTCGGTTCCGCCGCACAATCTTGAAGCGGAAGTTGCAACTTTGGGAGCAATGCTTCTTGACTGGACTTCGATTCAGGATGTTGTAACATTTTTGCTCCCAGAACATTTCTATTCACTTCAAAATCAGATTATTTACAGCACGCTCATAAAACTTTTTGGAAGCGGAATAACCGGAGACATTCTTACTCTCACAAACGAGCTTTCTAAAAACAATGAGCTTGAAAAAGCTGGCGGTGGAGCTTATATTGCATCCCTTACAAATGAAGTTCCTTCCGCCGCAAACATCGATTATTATGCACATGTCGTTTTGGACAGAGCAACTCGCCGAAGCCTCATAAAAATTTCTTCAGAAATCAAGGCTTCTGCGTTTGATGAATCGCGTGAAAGCCGTTCAATTCTTGAAGAAGCGGAAAAAAAGATTTTCGCCCTTACTGATATGGGACAGACGATTCAAATTCACGATATGCACGAAGTTGTCCAAAGAACATCTGAAATAATTCATCAGCATTATCACAACCACGACACTTATTCTGGAATTCCATGCGGTTTTACAAGGCTTGACAGCATGACAAGCGGTTTTCAGAAGTCTGAACTGAGCATCATCGGCGCACGTCCTTCTATGGGTAAAACGGCTATGGCACTTTCTATGATGGAAAATATTGCTATCGACCAGAAAATTCCTTGCGGCTTTTTCTCTCTTGAAATGTCGTTCGAGCAGATTGGCCAGCGCCTTCTTTCACAGGTAAGCAGAATTCCAGGACACAAAATTCGGTCGGGAATAATGAAGCTTGATGATTTGCAAAAAATAAATGATGCCGCAGGACGGGTTTTTGATTCTCCACTTTATATCGTCGACACTCCGAATATGCAGCTTTTGGATTTGCGAGCAATGGCAAGGCGAATGGTGCAGTCAAAAGGTGTAAAAATTATTTTTATTGACTACATCGGTCTTATTTCAACGCAAAATTCAGCCGCTCCTGTTTACGAGCAAGTTTCAGAAATTTCAAAATCACTAAAAAGTCTTGCCAGAGAGCTTGACATTCCTGTCGTTGCCTTATGTCAGGTTGCCCGCGACGCCGAAGGTTCCGAACCGACACTTGCGCAGCTGAGAGGCTCAGGCTCAATCGAACAAGATGCCGATGTTGTAATGTTTATTCACCGTGAACGGAAAAAGACGGAAGAGGGCGAAATAGATCCTGTTCAGGACGCAAAACTGATTATTGCAAAACAGCGTAACGGTCCAATCGGAGATGTAAACCTTCTGTTCTTGAGCTCATATACCAAATTTGAAAATAAAGCTACGGAAGAATAAAAAGGAATTTGAAAACAATTCGAAATTAGTTAGAGGCAAATTTTCTTTTAAATCACAGAATAACCGAGAGAAGTTATTATTTCCTCTATTTTTTTGTTGCCGTTTAATTTTTCTTTTGACAGAATTTTTGCAGATTTTTTCTTAAAATTTACTTTTGCATAGAATCCAGACTCGTTAAGCTTGTTTTGAATGTGGCTTGCGCAGTTTTTACACTTCATTCCATCAATTTTTATGAGCGTCGCATAAGGATAGTGTGATTTATTTTTGTCTAAAGGATTTATTTTTATTTCGGAATTTCCGCTGCTACAGCAGCTTTCTCCATTGAGCCGTTTTATAAAAGACTTTAGTCCTAGACATGCGAGTAAAATCAATAAAATTATCAGGATCGCATTTGCAATCATTTGTTTTCTCCGCAGCAGCTTTTGCATCTGCCGTCTTTAAAAGCCTTGCAAGAATAGCATCCAGCAGGAATTCCTGATTTTTTTTCTATTTTTTTTGATTTGATAATCGAATGAACAACAAAAACAATCCAAAAAGCAATGAACAAAACAATAAAAATATTTGCAATCATTTTTTTCTCCGCAAAAGTTAAAATATCTGTCCGCTTTTTTTTGCTTTACAAATCGGCAAGTTTTTCTTCGGACAGATATTTTTAAGGCAGTCTCCAAAATTTTTCAGAAATTGCCTTTACTTATTTTAATTTTTTTTGTCCATTTCAGCATACGGATTTTTTCTGAAAAGTCCATACAGGAACATAAGAACAAAAATTATCGCAAAGACAGTTCCTGCGCCAAAATGACCTGTTGTAAAAAGATTGCCAAGCTGATAAACAATCAAAGTTACAATGTAGGCGAAGGCATTCTGGAATAAAATTGCAAACCAGAACCATTTTCGATTGCGAAGCTCATTTGCCATTGTAGAAATTGCAGCAAGACAAGGAGAATCAAGCAAATTGAACAAAAGGAAGCAGAATGCGACAAGTCCTGTCGGGAACCATTTTGCAATTGCATCAACCGCATTTTTTGCATTTCCATCTTCGCTTTCCTCAGCTTCAACTTCATCGCCAGAAATTACATCAGAAACGTTTCCTGCGCCTGCAAGAGCTTCAGTATCTTCATCACTTGCTCCAGCAAGAACGCCCATCGTTGTAACAATTCCTTCCTTTGCAGAAAAACCTGAAATTACAGAAGCGGCGCACTGCCATCCGCCTTCTTCATTTCCAAAACCAAGCGGAATAAACGCATAGCGAAGGACTCCTCCGACTTTTGCCATAATTGAATCATTTGCATCTTCAACAAGGCCAAAAACCGGCTTTTCGGCAGATTGCTGCGCAACAGTCTCATTTTCGCTTTCTTCAGTTTTTACAGACCAGCCGTAGCTTGAAAGGAACCACATTACAAGGCAGGCGAGGAAGAGAATTGTTCCGGCTTTTTTTATGAAAGACCATAATCTCTCCCAAGTATGCAAAAGAACAGTCTTTAACTGCGGAATATGATACTGAGGAAGTTCCATAATAAAAGGCGCAGCAGGACCATGAAAATATTTTGTCTTTTTAAGGATAATAGAAGCGAGCAGAACGCTTAAAATTCCAATTCCATACATAGCAGGACCAACCCACGAACCGTCAGAATTGGTAAATTTAGTCGCAATAATTGCTGCAATCATTGCGATTACAGGAAGTTTTGCGCCGCAAGGAATCCAGGTCGTAGTCATAATTGTCATTCGGCGGTCATTTTCGTTTTCGATTGTACGGCTTGCCATAATTCCAGGAATTCCACAGCCAGAACTTATAAGAAGCGGAATGAATGATTTTCCAGAAAGCCCGAATTTTCTAAAAACCCTGTCCATTACGAACGCAATCCGAACCATGTAGCCAACGTCTTCAAGAATCGAAAGCAAGATGAACAAAACCGCCATCTGAGGAACAAAACCAAGAACAGCGCCAAGTCCACCAAGAATCCCGTTAACGACACAGTCGATAAGGACAGGGTTTGCACCAGCGTTTTCAAGCAAAGTCTGAGCGCCGCCCTGAATCCATTCGCCAAACAAAACATCATTTGCCCAGTCAGTTCCCATCGTGCCGACAGTAGAAACTGCAACCCAATAAACAAACCACATTACAGCAAGGAAAATCGGAATTCCGAGAATTCTGTTTGTAACAATGCGGTCGATCTTGTCAGAAGCAGTCATTGTTTTTCCAGATTTTACAAGGACGCCTTTCAAAATCGCATTTATGCTCTCGTATCTTTCATTTGTAATGATTGATTCAATATCATCGTCATGAGACTTTTCCAAGGCGCAAGTTTCGTTTTCAGCCTTGATTTTTGACTCTTCGTCAAGTTTTAGTTTTGAAAGAATCACGCTGTCCCTTTCAAGAACTTTTATTGCCGTCCATCTGCGCGTAGATTCTTCAATTTCTGAAGGCAGGATCTCTTCAATTGCACCGATCGCCTTTTCAACCTCAGAAGAAAACCGAATTACCGCCGGCTTAGTTTTTTCAGAAGCGGCTTTTTGAGCGGCGGCAATTATTTCTTTTACACCTTTTCCATGGAGCGCAACAGTTTCGATTACTGGACAGCCAAGTTTTTCAGAAAGTTTTGCCGCATCAATCTTATCTCCTGACTTTTTTAGGGCATCAACCATGTTGAGCGCCATTACGACAGGTTTTCCAAGCTCCATAATCTGAGTTGTAAGATAAAGGTTTCTTTCAATATTTGTCGAATCAACAATATCGATTACGGCAGCAGGCTCGCTTGAAGCCAGATAATCGCGCGAAACTACTTCTTCATTTGTGTATGGCGAAAGCGAATATATTCCCGGAAGGTCAGTCACAATCAAATCGCTTTTGCCTTTTACCTTTCCTTCTTTTTTTTCAACAGTTACTCCAGGCCAGTTTCCAACATACTGAACAGTTCCAGTAAGGGAATTAAACATTGTCGTTTTTCCGCAGTTTGGATTTCCTGCAAGTGCAATTTTAGTACTCATTTTACTATCCTTATTTTGATTTTTATTCAACTTCAATATTTTGCGCATCGTCTTTGCGCACAGAAAGTTCATATCCGCGGATTGTAACTTCCACAGGATCTCCAAGCGGAGCAACTTTTCTTACAAAAACTTTACAGCCTTTCGTAAAACCCATGTCCATAAGGCGGCGTTTTAAGGCTCCTTCACCGTCAAGTTTTGTAACTGTCACGGTAGAACCAACCTCGGCGTCTCTTAAAGTACTCATTTTTTCCTCCTATAAAAATTCAATGAGAAAATATCTATTTCCGATTTTTTTCGGGCGGCTTTTTGCCTTGCAAAAAAACCGGGCTATCCGTGGCTACGGCGTCTAACGCGCCTGCGGTGCTCCGCACACGCTTTGCGTCCACTCCTATCCCTGCCGCATCTTCTGCTATTTAATCAGAATTTTTGCAGCCATACTTTTGTCAATCGCAAGCCTGACTTCCTTGACCTTAACAATCAAACCGGTTGCAATTTTCTGAATCACTGTAATCTTCGAGCCTTCAGAAAATCCCATGTCAGCCAAATGCTGTTTTACAGCCTGAGTGCCAGTGATCGAGGCAACAGAAACTTCATCTCCGATTGAAGCAAAAAGCAACGGCATAATAAAACCTCCGGCTAAGAATAGTTAGCAAGATTGTAATCTAAATAATAAACACTAACTCTTATTAACCATTGCTAACAATAATAAGTTTTATGTTTTTTTGTCAATATATTTTCCTTTTTTTTAGATATTTTTTTTCATTCATTCTGACACTACAAGAACATTGCTCTGCTGACAAAAAACGCAATTTATGCTAAAGTTTTCGTCATAATTCAATCAAATTTCATTTTACAGGAATGAACAATGTCTAAAACTATAGCAATCGGTGCCGACCATGCAGGCTATTTGTACAAGGCCCGCTTAATCGAACATTTAAAATCAAAAGGATTTGAAGTAATCAATGTTGGAACTGACACTGGAGACAGCGTCGACTATCCGGTTTTTGCAGAAAAAGTAGGCGACTTAGTCGATTCAAATCAGGCTTACTGCGGAATTTTAATCTGCGGAACAGGAATCGGAATGAGCATGGCTTCTAACAAGCACAAAGGAATCCGTGCAGCTTTGTGCACTGACCTTGTAATGGCAGAATACACACGCCGCCACAACAATGCAAATGTGCTGTGCATGGGCGCAAGAATCATCGCCTACGAAATGGCGGAAATGATTGCCGATAAATTTCTCGAAACAGAATTTGAAGGCGGCCGTCACCAAAGAAGAATCGACCTTTTTGACAAATAACGAAGGCTAAAATGATTACAGATGTTATTATCATGGCCGGTGGTTTTGGAGAACGTTTGTGGCCGGCTTCTAGTCCAACTCATCCAAAACAATTTATGGCCTTAAACGACAATATTTCTTTTTTGCAGGAAAGTTTAATACGCGCGCTCGCATTAAAAATTTCTGGGAAAATCGTAGTCGTTACCAGGAAAGATATTGAAAATGAATGTACTCTGCAGATAAAAAAACTGGCAGATCGTTCAGAAGAAATGGACGCAAGAAAACTTCTTGCAGAATCAATAGTCCTGGCAGAACCTGCGCCAAAGCACACTTCAGCGGCAATCATGCTTGGTGTAAGTTTAATAAACAAACTTGAACCAGATTCTTCCCACACTTTTCTTGTGCTTACAAGCGATCACGTAATCACTCCAGTAAGCCAGTTTGCAAAAGACTGTAAAAATGCGGCCAACGCAGCCGAAAAAGGCAAATTTGTCTGCTTTGCAATTGCGCCAACACAGCCAGCGACAGGTTACGGCTACATAAAGGCCGGAAAAGACTTAACTGGCGAAAACCACACTTTTAAAATCGAAAATTTTAAAGAAAAACCTGACGAAGAAACCGCAAAACAATATTTTGAGTCGGGCAATTATTTTTGGAATTCGGGAATGTTTGCCTTTGAAGGAAAAATGTTCCTGAACGAAATGCTTTCGTGCACTCCAAAAATAAGCAATGCCTTTGAAGCCGTTACAAAAGGCAAAAAACCTTCTCTAAAGCAGGTTAATGGAGTTTATGTAATAAAAAACTGGCCGGAAATGGAAATCACTTATCAAGACGTTCCATCAATTGCCGTTGACAAGGCTATTGCCGAAAAATCTGAGAATGCAGCGGTCGTAAAAGCTACATTCAAGTGGACAGACGTTGGCAGCTGGGACACTTTCAGTGAACTTTGCACAAATCCTTTGAACAACAAAGTCGTTCAGGTTGAATGTGCAAACAATTTTGTTTATTCAGATATTCCAGTAAGCTTATGCGGAGTTAAGGACTTAATTGTCGTTGCAAAAAACGGAAAGCTTCTCGTCATGAAAAAAGGCGAAAGTTCGCTTGTTCGCTCGGCAGTAAAGGCAATTGAGCAGTAGCTGCGCAAAAATTGCGGTTCAATTTTAGAAAATATTTATTCATATAAAATGAGGTAAGATATGAAAAAGATTATCAGTGGAAAAGTTCGTGAAGTTTACGATCTTGAAGACGGCCGTATGGTTATCGTTACAACGGACAGAATTTCAGCATTTGATGTAATTCTTCCTACAATGATTACAGACAAGGGCAAGGTATTAAATGCTCTTTCTAACTTTTGGTTTGACTTTACAAAAGATATTGTAAAAAACCATATGATTTCTTCAGATTTAAAGGATATGCCGAAAGAATTCAATAGCCCGGAATTTGAAGGACGCACAATCCTCGTAAAAAAACTCAAGATGATTCCTTACGAAGTAATTGTCCGCGGCTACATGTTCGGTTCTATGTACGAGGCCTACAAAAAGGGCGAACCATTTCTTGGCCACAGTTTTGACAAAGAGTACAAACAGGCAGAAAAACTTGACGAGCCGATTGTAACTCCATCAACAAAAGCCGCCGAAGGCCACGATATAAACGTGACAATCGATTACATGAAAAAAGATCTTGATGAAAAGTTTCCCGGAAAAGACCTTGGAAGCAAAATCGAAAAAACAGCACTTGCAATTTACAAAAAATGTTATGAACATGCGCTCAAAAACGGGATCATAATTGCAGACACAAAATTTGAATTCGGTCTTGACGAGAACGGAGAGCTTGTTCTTGGCGATGAAGTTTTGACTCCAGATTCAAGCCGCTTCTGGAATGCAGAAACTTACAAAGCAGGAACAAGTCCTGCAAGCTACGACAAGCAGTTTATCCGCGACTGGCTCAAAGAAAACAACCTTGCCGGTGATCCGACGATAAAAAGCGTTCCAGCAGAAGTTGTTGCAGAAACTTCAAAGCTCTATCACGAATGTGTAAAAAAAATCACTGGAAAAGACCTGTAACTTTTTCAAATCAGATTAAAGAATAAAAAAGGCTGTCTTTATGAAGTTGTTTCCATAAGACAGCCTTTTGTTTTATTCAGATTTATCTTTTTGAATAGTTTTTTTCTACCCAGTTAAGATATTCTCCTGAAAGAATATGGTTAATCCAAGCTTTATTGTTCAGGTTCCATTTTACAGTCAGCAAAAGTCCCTGCTCAAAAGACATTTTTCTTTCCCAGCCGAGTTCAGTTTTTATTTTTGTACAATCGATTGCATAACGCTGGTCATGTCCAGGTCTGTCTTTTACGTGAGTAATGGTGTTTTTTATGTCAGATTCGCTCATGTCGGTTTCTTTAGCTGTAAGCTCGATAAGCTTGTCGAGAAGCGTAATATTCTGCCATTCATTTTCGCCGCCGATATTGTATTTTTCGCCTGTTTTTCCATTATTCAAAATGAGCCAAACTGCGCGGTTGTGATCTTCAACATAAATCCAGTCGCGGATATTTTTTCCTTCGCCATAGACAGGAAGATTTTTCTTTTCCTGCATATTTAAAATCATCAGCGGAATAAGTTTTTCCGGGAACTGATACGGACCGTAATTGTTTGTACAGTTTGAAAGAGTAATTGGAAGCCCGTAAGTGTGATAATACGCCATTACAAGATGGTCGCTCGAAGCTTTGCTTGAAGAATAAGGTGAACGGGGATCATAAGCAGTTTTTTCTGTAAAATATCCCGTAGGTCCCAAAGAACCGTAAACTTCATCAGTAGAAATATGGTGGAACAGAACATCGTCGCGAGGATTGTCGAGACTTACTCCCCAGTAGCTGCGGGCAACATCCAAAAGAGTATAAGTACCGAATATGTTCGTTTTTATAAAAGTTTCAGGTCCCAAAATCGAGCGGTCTACATGGCTTTCTGCCGCAAAATGAACAACTGTATCAATATCATACTGCTTAAAAATTCTTTCGATCTCGCTTCTATCACAGATGTTTACTTTTTCAAAAAAATAACGGCGTTTTGAAGGATCTTTTTCGCCTGAACCAAAAGTTTTGTCAATGTCTTCTAGAGTTTCTCCATTTCCTGCGTAAGTAAGGCAGTCAACGTTGATTATTCTTCCTGAAAAATTTGCATCTTCAAAGGCCTTCTCGCCGCTTGTTGATTTTCCAAAAAGATAATGAATAAAGTTTGAACCGATAAAGCCGGCTCCGCCTGTAACAAGCACATTCTTAAGTTTTCTCATATTTTTCTCCCATAAAAAGTCAAGATTAAAACTTCAGTTTTAGGATTGACTTTTTAAGTTGTTTCGCAACGAACTGAGAAACAACCGATGATAAGAAAGTTTGCAACGCAAACTTTTTAGGATAAAAACAGACGACATTTTCGGCTGTTTTTATCTTATCTCCTCGTGCATAATAAAAAGCATAAAATAAAAAAATTTGACTATTTTACACTAAACCTTTCATCTTTTATAAAATCTTCGAGAGAAAGTTTCCAATCTGGAAGTTTTATGTTCAAAGCTGACTGGATTTTTGAAGTATCAAGCACGCTGTAAGCAGGACGCTTTGCCTTTACAGGATAATCGTCTGTCGTGCAGCTGTTGATTGCGCAGTTATTTGAAATTCGTCCGTATTTTGTTCCAAGTGAATAAATTTCTCTGCAAAAATCAAACCAGGTGGTCTGGCCGGCATCGGTCACGTTGTAAATTCCGTATGGAACAGTTTTTTTGTTGCAAATTTCAAAAATGACTTGAGCTAAAGTCGAACAGTTTGTCGGAGTTCCTTTTTGGTCGCAGACAACTCTGACGCTTTCCCTGCTGTTCATGGCTTTTGTCATTGTGTATACAAAATTCTTTCCATAAAAACCGTAGAGCCACGCTGTACGAAGAATATAATACCTTTGAGTTGATGAAATTATATTGTCTTCGCCACTGGCTTTTGTTTTTCCATAAACGCTGGCCGGAGATTTTTTTTCAGTTTCCAAAATTGGCTGAACAGCATTTCCGTCAAAAACGTAATCTGTGCTTATGTGAATAATTGCAGCGTCTTTTTTTTCAGCAATCCGCGCCAAATTAAGAGGTCCTGCCGAATTAATTTTTTGAGCAGATTCTTTTTCGTCTTCTGCCTTGTCAACAGCCGTATAAGCAGAACAATTTACGATAAAATCGATTTTAGAACCAGAACTTATCTCAAGTTTATTCGCAAAATTTTCAAGCTCAGAAAAATCTGCGACATCGACTTCGCTGCCTGTTCCTGCATAAGCAATTTTATTCTTTTGAAAAAGCTCACAAAGCTGAGAACCGAGCATTCCCCTGCAACCTAGAACCCAAATCATCTCAGTTTTCTCCAATCCAATGGGCGCTCATATCAAAATATTTTTTTGAAAAATCAAAGGCTGGATGTTTTTTGTCTTTTTCGCTCAAAAGAGGCTCTACATCTCCACAGATTGAATGCCAGTCAATGCTAATAGTCTTGTCGTTCCACATAAGACCAGCTTCATCTTCCGGATGATAAAAATCCGTACATTTATATGTAAAAACTGCAAAATCGCTAATTACATAAAAACCGTGCGCAAAACCTTCCGGAATGTAAAACATATTGTTTTTCTGAGAATCAAGAACAACTCCGTAAGATTTTCCAAAAGCAGGAGAGCCGTTTCGTAAATCTACAGCAACATCGTAAACTTTTCCTTCAAGCGCACGAACGAGTTTTCCTTGAGGATGCTTTGTCTGAAAATGCAGCCCGCGCAAAACGCCTCCTTTGCTAGCGCTCTGATTGTCCTGAACGAACTTCATTGTAAGACCGGCTTCAAAAAAGTCTTTTTCTGAATATGTTTCTGCAAAGTAACCACGGGCATCTCCAAAAATTTTTGGCTGAATTTCCCATAATCCTTCAATTGGGCATTTATTGAACTCAAAAGACATTAAAAATTCTCCGCAATATATTTTAAATAAGAGCCGTAATCGGTTTTAAAGCCTTTTGCAATTTCAAGAAGCGCATCTTTTGTAATCCAGCCGTTGTTAAATGCAATTTCTTCTATACAAGCAACATACATTCCCTGACGTTTTTGAATTGTTTCGATGAAATTTCCGGCTTCTGAAAGGCCTTCGTATGTTCCTGTATCAAGCCAGGCAAAACCGCGTCCCAGAATTTCTACGTTGAGTTTTTGCTGAACCAAATATTCATTATTAACAGAAGTGATTTCGATTTCACCACGGGCAGAAGGCTTTACATTTTCTGCAATTTTTACAACGCTGTTGTCATAAAAATAAAGTCCAGGAACTGCATAGTTTGATTTTGGTTTTGCGGGTTTTTCTTCAATTCCGAGAGCTTTTCCGTTTTTGTCAAATTCAACAACTCCGTAGGCTGTCGGATCTTTTACAAAATAACCGAAAATTGTCGCTCCGCCTTCTGTTTCCACTCGTTTGCGAGCATTTAAAAGGCTTTCTGAAAAGCGCTGGCCGTAAAAAATGTTATCGCCGAGAACAAGAGCAACGCTGTCGCTTCCGATGAATTCTTTTCCAACAATAAAAGCATCTGCAAGACCTCTCGGTTTGTCCTGAACCGCGTATTCAAATTTCATTCCGAGCTGGCATCCATCGCCAAAAAGCTCCTTAAAAACCGGCAAATCGCGTGGAGTTGAAATTATCAAAACTTCGCGGATTCCTGCAAGCATAAGACAGCTTAGCGGATAGTAAATCATAGGTTTGTCATAAACTGGAAGAATCTGCTTGCTAACAGCCCTTGTGAGCGGATAAAGACGGGTTCCGCTTCCTCCTGCAAGAATTATACCCTTCATAAAAAAACTCCCATAGTTTTCAATTTCAAGAACAATACAAGTCCTATACTATTATTCTACCATTATTGAGCATAATAAATCAATTCGTTAGAATAGGAGCATTGTGTTATACAGATATTCCAAAGACGGACGTGGACGGCCTGTAAAAACCGCCGCTATTTATACAAAAAAAGAACATAAAATTTCTTTAGACAAAATTGACGCAGACTGCCTTAGAGTTGTTTTTCATTTAAAAGAATGTGGCTTTAACACTTACATCGTCGGAGGGGCAGTAAGAGATTTGCTTACTGGAAAAACTCCAAAAGATTTTGACATTGTTACAAATGCAACTCCAAGCAAAATTAAAAAACTTTTTAGAAATTCCCGGATTATTGGAAAGAGATTCAGACTTGTCCATGTTTTTTTCGGGGAAAAGATTTTTGAAGTTTCAACTTTCCGCTCGACAGTTGACGGAAGTGTAGGAAACAGTTTTGGTTCGATTGAAGAAGATGTTCAGCGCCGTGATTTTACTCTAAACGCTCTTTATTATGATCCTTCAAAAGAGCAGATTATCGATTATGTCGGCGGAGTGCAGGATATAAAAAATCATATTTTAAGACCTGTAATTCCTTTGAACAGAATTTTTGAAGAAGATCCTGTCAGAATGTTGCGCGCAGTAAAATACAGTTCGACCTGCAGCTGCAAAATGGGCTTTGCATTAAAACACAAAATCAGGAAAAGTGCGCATCTCTTGCTTCCTGTAAGTCCAAGCCGTTTGACAGAAGAAATGCTGAAAATTTTGAATTCTGGCCATTCATCTGAAATTATAGCAGCCTGCCTTAAGACTGATCTTTATATGTACCTTCAGCCGAACGCAAGCAGCATGATGTATCAGTCAAAAAAATTTGAACAAAGCTATATGAAGCACCTTGCAGAAATGGACAAAATAGTTCAAAAAGACAAAACTGTAAGGCTCGGACAAAAACTGTTCTATCTGATTATTGATTTTGTCGATACGCTTACAGACTGGAAAAAAGAAATTTCTGGAAAAACGGCAACTGGCGAACTTTATTTAAAAACTTGGGCTCAGGTAAGAAATTTTGTTCTTCCAATAAATCCACAGCGCACAGAACTTGAATACGCAATTCGTCTGGCTTTAAAAACACTCGGAGTCGCAATAAAAATCCCAAAAAGCGCATTTAAAGTTCGAAAAACTGTAAAATTTCTTCCGGCAGAAGAAAAAATTGCCGAGATAAGATAAATAAAAAAAATAAATCCAAGAAAAAACACCTTGAAATACAGACGCTAATTGCGTTTTTTAAGGTGTTTTTTTATGCAGTCTTTAAATCCGAAACCAAAATATGGTCTACAATAATCGAAATATCCTCAAGGAGAATTCCCGCATTTTTTTCGATTGACGAAGTCACGTAATTTTTTAAATTTTTACTCAATTCTGTAAGCGGTTCTCCAAAAGGAACATCTATCGTCACAAAAAAACGGTATCCTGTCTTGTCCGCCTTTATGTTCAAACTTTTTAAGCGGATTAAGCTGTTAAATTTCTTAACTGCATCTCCTGCAAGGCCTGCAAGATGAGCCTGAGAAATATTTTTTCTTGCAGTAACTGAGAAGGCCGGGCGGACTACAGATTTTTCAAAAAGCTTTGCATTTACTTCGACCGTAGTTTTCTTTTCTTCTGTTTTGAAAAAATGACGGAAAAACTTTCTTTTTGAAAGGCTGACTTTTACTTTTGAAACAAAAATTCTTGAATAATTTCCAGCTTCTTTTACCTCGTACGAGCGGACTGGAATTACATGCTTTCCTTCAATCTGCCGGCTTATACGGGCTTCTTCAATTTGCTGAGGAGTGGCAATGTCTTCGATTCTTATATATTTTTCCGGAAGAGGAATTTGAAGGCGCATTGCAATCTTATTGACCATCTTTTCGCTTGTGCCGAGCAGCAGAATTTTTTTTATCTGTTTTTTCTGAATTGCAAGAGCTACGCTGTCTCTGTGCTTTTTGTCATCGAAAAGCGCAACGCGAACTGCCCCCATATAACTTTTTTCAAGTTTTGCGGAATGCCCGGCAAGAATATTGTCTTCATAAATCAAAAGCCCGTCATCAATTATCGCCTTTATATGATATTTTTGAGCGACAAGCTTTGCGCGAAAACTTTTTCCTGTGCCAGATGGACCGAAAAATGCAAAAACTTGAAGAGGCTTTTGTTTAAAATTAAGAATTTCTCCAATATTCATACCCATATTATAATTCACAAGGCAAGTTTATCAAGGAGGATTTTAAAACTGAAACGAAATTTTCTCCTGGAGGACAAACTATTTTTTTCGGAAGGTTGAATAGATTTTCCTGAAATTCCAAAGAATAAGAATGGAGAAAAAGATTTTGTTTTTCTGAAATCTGTTTTGCTCCGTAAACTGTATCTCCAAGCAGAGGATGCGCGTGGTAAGCACTCGTTGCGCGAATTTGATGAGTTCTTCCTGTAGAAATTACGAATTTTACGAAAGTAACCTGAATGCCTTTATATTCTCCGTACGCAACCGGAATTACCGTTGTATAGCTTTCCTTTGAATTTTTTGAATCGGAATTTACAGAAACTGTATGAAATTTTGAACTATTTAAGTCTTTTTCATTTCTGCTGATTTTTTCTGTCCATATTTCTGTTTTTCCCAAAGCGCCTTCAATGATTGCAATATAAGTTTTTTTTATTTTGTGTTCCTGAATTGCCTTAGAAAACTCCTGCGCACCTTCGAGATTTTGGCTAAAAGCAATAAGCCCTGTAGTTCTTCTGTCAAGACGATGCAAAGGACCTGTTCTAAATGAAAGACTCTTTTGAGCATTTTTAGAATTAAAAAAATCGTAATCTTCTTGGACAAAAACATTGAGAGCCAGTTCGCCGGCTTTTGACTTTTGAACAGGAAGATCGTAAGGCTTGTTTAAAAAAAGAAGTTCTTGAGTACGAAGCACTATCCATCCTTCTGGAAGAGAAGTGATTTTTTTTTGATTTTTTTTGTCTGTTAGAAGCGCGGTTTCCGCTAAAAACGAGGCTATTTTTATTTCATCGCCTTTTTGAATTCTATATTCGCCTTTCTGTTTTTTTTCATTGACCTTTATCAATCCGTTTCTGAGAGCCTTATAAAGCTGCGAAAGATTTTCTTCTGAGAGAAGTTTTTTTGCAATTCTGTCGAGTCTTCTTCCTTCATCATCTTTTCCAGTTTTTAAGCGAATAAATTCCATAACTTATAAACTATAAACAGAACCTATAAAAATTTCAATTTTGACAAACAAAGCTTGTACAAGCTCAATATAAAATGTCTGCATAAAATGCTTAAATAACTAGACAAAA
Source organism: Treponema sp. UBA7570 (assembly GCA_002477955.1). Lineage (GTDB taxonomy): Bacteria > Spirochaetota > Spirochaetia > Treponematales > Treponemataceae > Treponema_D. Next base: position 49,041 of record DLLE01000020.1, read on the forward strand.
ATGCGCATACCGATAAAATAATGAGTATGTTTAAAGGTGTATGGGTACAGTTTCAAACTCTTTTGTCTTCTCCGATATTTCTTGCCTGTGTTTCCAGTTGGTTTCTTGCTCAGTTTTTAAAAACACTCATAAAACTTTTTGCTGGAAAAGTCCACAGCATAAAAGAGCTTGTTGAACTTCTGATATGGCGAACCGGAGGAATGCCTTCAAGCCATAGCGCCCTTGTCGCCTGCCTTTGTACTTGCATTGGAATTACGGAAGGATTCAATTCCGGACTGTTTGTTCTTTCTTTCTGTTTTTTTATGGTTACAATCCGCGATGCTGTCGGTGTAAGAAGAGCAAATGGAATTCAGGCAAATATGATTAACAGAATCGGAAATCTTTTAAAAGATCAGGGACTTGTCCAGGAATACAAAAATCTAAAAGAAGTTCAAGGACATTCTCCGATGGAAGTTATCGTTGGCTGTATTCTTGGTTTTTTTGTCGGTATCGGTTTTTTAGTTTTGTAGGCTGCAATGAAAATTTCGACAAAACTTCTGGCTTCTTCTGCTTTATTTGCATTGACCTTTTTTTTTGTAATCTGTTTTCGCGCTGTTCCAGAAAGCCAGCTTTGGAAAGGCTGGCGGCTTCTTTATGTAAAGTCCGAAAAACTTTCTGAACAAAATATCTGTTCAATTCTTGAAAAAAACGGCTGCAAAAATGTCGTGAGCAGGGTGAACCAGAAAAGCCCTGTCTATTCAGAATTTTCACCTATCCAAGTTCAGCCGAAAAATTCATATATTTACAGAAAGAACGGATTTTTTAGAGACAAATCTTCTACATATTTTGTATTTTATGTTCCAGAAAAAAACACTTCCGCTCTGAAAAATGCAGTTTACGAAATAAACGGATTTTCACAAACCTTTGCGTCATGTGACGGGGGAGCCGTTTTTCCGTGGATTTGTCCTTTTTTAGCTTTTATTTTTTTCGCTGTTCTCTTTTATTTTTCTAAACAGAAATTTAAATTTCTTATAGTCTCTCTGGAGCTTCTTGTTTTGTCGATTACAAGACCTTTGTACACAGTCTGCGGAGCAATTTTTCTTTCACTTTTTGCAAATTTTCTTCTCGTAAAAATTTACGGCAGAGACGGTTTTTTTAAAGATTCGAAAAACGCTGTTTTTATAATGCCAATGATTGTTTTTTCTTTTACTGCGCTTGCTTTTTCGTCGGTTTTAAGTTCATTTTTATTTGCAGTTTCTTTTGCAGGCGGTTGGCTCGGACTTAAGGTTTTTGAAGAATTTTATTCATTTTTCTGCAAAAAAAATGGAAACCTTCAGTTTAATTTTGTTTACATCAAAAAATCTTCAGACGTAAAAACCGTCACCTCATCAAATTCTTTTTTGCTTGGAATTGTTTTTGTCTTTATAGCGTTTCTTTTTGCATTTTCGTCGATTTTTTCAGGAATTTCTCAGGCTTCGTTCTCTGATCAAAGACCTTTTCTTCCGGCTCCTCTTTCTTCAAACTCAAAAAGTTCAAAAGATGCTGAAATGCTTCCAAATCTTGAAGATTTTGTTGACTGGAGCTGGTTTACAGTTTCTTTTCCGTTCAGAAAATTGAATTCTTCTTCGACTGAAATTCAAAATTCTTTTGGCGAGAGCATCGTTATTCCAGATTTTTTTATTGGAAAAGACAATTCCTCTGGAAAAGAGAAGATTTTTTCATCTCAAAATAAAGTTTTGACCTATGATTCTTCCTTTGTTCACTCGATTTATGATAAGATAAACAAAAGCGATTATCCTGCCCTTGAAAAAGTTCTGCTTTTGCAGGGGAAAAATACATCTTATGGATACACAAAAAGCGCAGGAACAAGTTCAGAAAAAGCAGTTCCTCTAGTATTGAGCTTTTTTGCATTTATTCCATTGATTCTCTTTTTATATTATTTTGTGGGAAATAAAAAAAATGAGGCCAATTTATAAATTCGTTTCAGAAGATACTGGATTAATTACTAAAACTGTAAGCGGATTTATTCCAGAAACAGTTGTAATTCCTCTAAAAAAAAGCAGCCAAGATGAAATTGAAATTCTCGTAAAAGCCGGAGACACGGTAAAAGAAGGGCAGGTTATTGCAAAATCTCAGGATACCTGCATTCATTCTTCGATTCCTGGAACTGTTATAAATATCGTTTATTCAAAATTTGCAGACGGAAATGAAGGTTATGCCGCAAAAATCCGGCTCGAAGGAGTTTTTTCTTTTACTGGAAAAAAAATCATCGAAAAAGAATGGAAGTCAAAAGATTCTTCAACACTGATTTTTTTAATGAAAGAGGGAGGAGTTTTAAACACTTTTTCTTCTCCTGAGCCGCTCAATGCTCAGATAAAAAATCTTGATAAAACAAAAGACCGTTTTCTCGTAGTTCGGCTTTACTCTGAAGATCCCTCAAGAATTACTGACAGTTTTGTTACTGAGCATTATTTTGAAAAAATAAAGACCGGCGTAGCAATTACTGCAAAAGCAATGGAAGCAAAAGGAATTCTTTTTGCCTTTGACAGCAATAAATCAATTCCACAGAATTTTGCTGACAGTTTTGAAACAGAAACAGCAGTTGTTTCGATTGATGCAAAAAAATATCCAAATGGTTTTATACACGAGATTGTCAATGCAGCAAAAAAAATGCTCAAAAATTCGATTTTTAAGAATACAGGAAACCGCGATTTATTCATAGATTCTGTTACGGCACTGAATGTTTACAATGCAGTTGTTTTGGAAAAACCAGAAATTACAGCAGAAATTCAAGTTACTGGAGACTGCCTTAACGCCGGAGCCGTAATAAGTGTAAAAACAGGAACAAGTTTGCGACAACTTGCAGAACAGGCCGGCGGTTTTAAAAGAGAACCTGGAAAAATTATAATAAATGGAAAAATTACAGGAAATTCTGTTTCGGATATAGATATTCCAATTTCAAAAGATATAAAATCGGTGGCATTTATTCCTTTCAGACAACTTTATAACCAGACAGAACAAAGCTGCATTCGTTGTGGAAACTGTCTAAGCTGCTGTCCTGTAGGACTTTCGCCAGAAACTCTTTACAGATGCTTTAAAAATAGAGACCACAACAACAGCGAATTGCAGTTAATCGAAAAAACTGCAATTTTGTGCACAGAATGTTCTTTGTGTAATTCTGTCTGCCCATCAAGAATTCCGCTAAGCCAGACAATTGCGCTCTTAAAAAAAGGAAAAATAAATGAAAAATAAAATAAAAATTACATTGCATCCTTTTTCATATTTGAATTTTTCTGAAAAAACAAATGCAATTTTTTTACTCACATTCTTAGCTTGCCATGTTTTTATGCTTTTTATAACAAAAAGCTGGGCAAACCTTTTTGTAATTCTGGCGGCTGTCGCAGCGACACTTTTGGCAGAAGTTTTTGAAAAAACATACGGAAAAAGAAAAGATTCCTACAGTTTTCTCAATTCAATTATTCAAGGAATTTTAGCTGGACTTTTTTTACCTTCAGCATTTCCTATTTATGCTGTTTTTTTTACAGTTTTTTTTGTATTTGTCTGTTCAAGATATTTTATCGGAAGCTTTGCAGACTGCTGGATAAATCTTCCTTGTCTTTCTGTCTGCATCTGCTGGATTTTGGGAACTTCGCTCTTTCCAGACTGGCAGCTCACGCATGAAATTATATTTGCAAGAAATCCATCTCTGGAACTTATTCAAAACGGCACATTCCCAATGCTTGCCCTTGATTCAAAAATTACATCGTTTTTTAACAGGACGATTTTTTCGCTTTTTGGATTTTCAATTCCAGACGGTTATATTTCTCTTTTTTGGGACACCGGCTCTTTAATTCCTGCATTCAGATTCAATTTTATAACGCTGATTTCTTCGATTGTTTTAATTTCGATGGATATTGTAAAGGCGATGATTCCCGGACTTTTTTTACTAACCTATGGTATTCTAGTATTTTTAGGTCCATACTTCTTTGGATTTAGCGGACATGGCGACCTTCTTCTTGCATTTTGCACTAGCGGACTCCTTTTTTCTTCGATTTATTTGCTTCAGTTTGCCGGAACAATTCCAATGTCTCTTTTAGGAAAGGCATTTTATGCTTTTTTTGCCGGAGTTCTTGCATATTTGATAATTGGAGCCGGAACTTCTCCAGCAGGAGCTGTTTTTACAGTTCTTTTGATGAATGTTTTAAGCCTTTTTATCCAGCATATTGAAAAAATTGCCGAAATCAAAAAAGTTAAAAAAATTCTTCTTGAACGCGTAAAAGAATTTGAGGAAGGAACAAATGCTTAGCGAAAAAAACAAAATAATTTTAATAAAAGTCAGTATTCTGGCAGGAGCATTTATCATAACCTGCGCAATTCTAATTACAATGATTTTCCTTGCAAGAAGTTTCTGGAAAAACGGTCTAAAGGTTAGTGTGGAGCAGACTCTCGAAAAATATTCCGAAAACACATATAAAACGGGAGACTTTGTCGAATTAAAATCGCAGCTTTCACCTGGAGCGGCAGTTTTTAATTGTAAAAAAAACAACGATTCAAGCCGTTATTATGCCGTAATAATGCGGATTTCTACAATTTCGGGACCTGCGCCAACGGTTTTTCTGTGCTCTGAATATGAGGCGGAATTTGCAGGATTTGCTATTGAAAATGGAAATTTAAAACAGACAATGACCCCAGATTTCCAGGAAATCCATATACGCTATTGGAAATCTTTGTTGCCGAAAATTTTACAAAAGGCAGGACTTTTTGATGACTGATTATAAAAAATTTCTTATTTACATTGGGACAACACTTGCAATAGTTCTTTCTTTTCCAGGAAGAATTGCATACGGAGTTTTTGCGCTGCTTCATTTTAATGTCTCTGTAGTTCTTCTGACGCTGATGCTTTATGCAATAAATCTATTAAATGTAAAATTTCTGCGTCTTGGAATTTGTTCTCTTGAACTTGTTGCTTTGACAATTTTATATAAGCAGCTGCTTGTCATTTTTTGCCCTGTTGCAGCCCTTACAATCGGCTTTTCTTTTTATTTGCCTGCGGTTTCCGCTGTTGTAATAACGGTTTTTAATCTTAGAATAAAAAAATCAATAAAAGAAAGCTGCCTTGATAAATTAAAAAAATCGCTCAGCATTTCTGCATTTTGCTTTATAATTTTTGTTTTAAGAGACACTTTAGGATTCGGAACAATAACGCTTCCAAAATGGCAGTCGCTCTTAGTAATAAAAATACCTGAAATTCCATTTTTTGCAGGAAATTCATTTATGTCCTTTTTTGCGACAATTCCGGGCTGTATGGTTTTGACAGTTCTTGTTTTTTTTGCCAGCCTAAAAATAAATGGCGTTTTTGCAGGAGAAAAAAATGCTTGAAATCATTTTCTTTTATCTTTTTTTTGGCTCAATAGCACTTTATTATGGTGTCGGATTAAAAAAAATTCTTACCATAAGAAAAACTCCTCGCTGTTATTTAAAAGATGTCTTAAAATCGCTTTTTATTACAGTTTCTGTTTCATCAGTTGCTTATCTGTTGGACGAATATGTTTTTGCCAGACTTGGCATAAGCGAAATATATCCTTTTTTTATGACGATTTTTTTTGCCGCAATTTCATACGGCATTCACCGGCTTATAAAAACAAGTTTTTTTGATTTTACGGAAGACTATATCGTTCCATTTATGATTGTCTTGATGAGTTTGACAGAAGGCTTCTCTTTCTTAAGCACAATTTTAATCTGTGTTTCTGGAGTTCTTTCTTTTTACCTTCTCATTTTATTCGTCTTTGCCTTAAGAACTCGATTTAAAATTTATCGAAAAGATGCTGGTGAAAAACCGTTTTTTATGCTTCTTCTTGGAACTGCCGTTCTTTTTATAGCAATTTACGGTTTTAATGCTTCCTGGCTTAATCTCGGGCTAATTTTATAAAGGTTTTTGAAAAAAATAAAAAAAAATGTTTCTTTTTTTAGTGGTTTTGTTGTACACTGTAAGAACCTTTTTTTTCATAAAATTAAAGTGGCTGTAATTAAGGAAGCACGATAAAATTGCTTCCGTGTAATTTTTATCATTACAGTTTGCTCAAGCGTTGCTTTTACAAACTGTGATTCTCGCCAATCCGGTGGCTGGCTCGTCGCTAATGCGGAGTTTAAAATGGAGGCATTATAAAAACAGCCAAAAATGGCATCTGTTTTTATCTTTAAGAGTTTGCGTTGCAAACTTTCTTATCATCTGTTGTTTCTCACTTCGTTGCGGAACAACTTGAAAAGTTAATCCTAAAACTGAAGTTTTAATTTTGACTTTTTATGGGAGGAGATGTGAAAGTCTTAAATTTATGTCTGTCGTTGACCGCAAATTCGACAGTTCTTTCAACTTCTCTGACCTTTGAACAGCAATATCAAAAAATCTACAAAAAACTTATAGCATTTTTATATCAAAATCAAACCGCAAAATTTTCATTTTCGTTTACAGGTTTGCAGCTTGAATGGTTTGAAAAAGAACATCCAGAGTTTCTTCAGATTCTGCATGAGCTCGTTGCCAGAAAGCAAATTGAACTTTTAGGAGGCGGTTATTACAATCCCGTTTTTCCGCTTTTATCTCCGGTCGACAGAGCAGGGCAGATTGAACTTTTGACAGTTGAACTTAGAAGAATTACAGGAAAACGTCCGCGCGGAATTTCTGTTTTAAGTTCTGTTTGGGATCGCTCGCTTATTCCGTGCTTTCAAAATTGCGGAATGGAATGGGTTCAACTTGATTTTTCAGTTTTTCCCGAAAAAAGCCGGCATTTTCTTCCTCAAATTTTAGGCGAACAGGGAAAAATAATAAAAGTTCTGCCTGTTTACAGAAATTTGCAGAATGTAATCAAAAAGAATATTTCGCCGGAACAATATTTAAAAGAACTCGTAGACAAAATTGAAAATTCGACAAAGAATGATGAATACAATTATTATGCACAGGAAAGGGTAATTTCTGTAAATTTTGAATTTGACAGCGCGGAAATTTTATTAAAAAGCAACTGGATTGAAAATTTATACAAGTCGATAAGTCGGGAATTTGCCGGAAAAGTCAGAGTTTGCCTTCCAACAGAATACATTCATCGTGCAGAAGAATTTATTCCATCATTTACAGGAATTGGCATTCGGGATGATGTTGCAAAATGGGCGTTAAAGCCTTACGAAATTTCCGGAGAAAAATCGGAACTTCCTGTTTCTATAAACAATTTTTTAATTACATATCCAAGATGCCTCGCACTTTACAACCGGGAGCTTTATATTTCACTGCTTGTTTCAAACTGTCATGGCGACAAAGCTAGAAAAATGGCAGCCAGAAAATCGCTTTGGAAAGCGCAGACAGGAGAGGCATTTTTGTGTTCTCCAGAAGGAGTGTTTCCTGACAAAAGAATGCGTCAAGCCGCTTACAAAAATCTTACGGAAGCAGAAAAATTCATTCGCGAAGCTGTTCCTTTTAAGGAATCAGTAACATCTTTTGACTACAATGCGGACGGGCACAACGAATATCTGTGCTCAATGGATAAATACACAGCCTGCATTAGCGCACGAGCCGGACAGGTTACAGAACTCAACGTAATTCACAATCTTGAAAATTACGCTGACAATTTAAGCCGGATTGAGAAATTCGACAAAGTGAATGATAACTATGAGCGCGGACTTTTTGTTGAACATGTTTTTAGCAAAGAAGAATTTTCTGATTATAAAAAAGGTCTTTCGGCGGCTGGATGCGGAGTTTTTTCAAAGACACTTTTTAGAGAAGCCGAATTTAACGGAACTAAAAAAGAAATAAAGCTAAAAGGTGAAGGGACATATTCAAATCTGGATATTCCAATCAGCCTAAGAAAGCGTTATCTCATAAATTCCAATGGATTTATGGTTCAATATATTTTAAAAAATGAAGGGCCGATTGCTTTTAGCGGGAATTTTGTAGTTGAATCAAATTTTGCCCAGACAGATTTTTCTCAAGCCAATAAAAATTCATACAAATTGGATTTGATTTCTGACGGTAACGGAATTTCTTACGAAACAGTTGATGAATCGGTTGTAAAAAGAGACATTTCGTTTGTTCAGATTACAGATACGTCAAGCAATATTTCTTTTGTTTATGAACCAAACGAAGAAGCGGGAATAAGCTGCCAGCCTTTGCTTTTTAAAAGACCAAATTTAAATTCAAAAACGGCACAAGTTGCAGAAAATACATTTACGGCTTCACTTTTCTGGGAATTTGATCTTGCCGGCGGAATGGAAATAGAAAAAACAATAAACTTCACAATAATCACTCCCAAAAAACGTCGGACAAAGAAAAATTAAGAGGAAAGTGTGTGGTCGTGTATTCTGAAAATGTGTTTGAAATTTTATATTGGTAGACAGAACTTATATTATAATAAGTATATTATTTTTTCAAATCTGTAAGTAAAGCAGTTTTTTTTATTTATCTGTTATGTTTTTCTTTTAGATTTACAAATTATTGTAAAAAATCGTAAAAAAAAGTATTATTTTGTATATAGAATACTTTTTGGAGTAAAAAATGGCAGATACAATGCATGCTTTGGAAAAGAATCCAAATTGGAAAGGACGCCGAGGACCGGTTGTTCTGGTTATTATGGACGGTGTTGGTTACGGAAAATATGTTGAAGGCGATGCTGTAAAGGCTTCTAAAATGAAGTATTTGGACTGGTTTACGGCTAATTGCCCGCACACAAAACTTAAGGCTCATGGAACTGCGGTTGGACTTCCGAGCGATGATGATATGGGAAACAGCGAGGTTGGGCACAATGCAATTGGTTGCGG
>DLLE01000048.1 GCA_002477955.1 Treponema sp. UBA7570
TTGAAGCTCCCGTAGCCTGGCGTCATGGTGTTGTTTACTGATTTTTGACGTGGTTGTGTTTTTTGTAGCGTCAATTGAACAGACCTTGTTTTTTCTTTATAATGGTTTATTAGGCTGATATTGAGTTTTTGTATGTGGCAGGGATTGCAGTACCTTTAGTTCCTCCGATAGGTTTCGGAACGTAGTGGAGAAACTTTTCGGAGGAATGAGCCGCGTGAGACGGCGAAGTGCGGAAAGCCCGATTTTTGCAAAGCAAAAAGCCACCCGAATATAAAAAATTACTCGAATTTGAACCTGATTTTTATTTAAGGATGCTTGAAAAATGAAAGCTATTGAACTTGAAAAGGCTTATAATCCTAAAGATTTTGAGGACAGAATTTATAATGAATGGGTTGAGAAAGGCTATTTTAAACCTGCCAGCGACAAAGATTCGCCTGTTCATTCTCAGAAAGAGTCAAACATTAAATATACAGTCGTGATTCCTCCTCCGAACGTTACCGGCGTTCTTCATATGGGGCACGGCTTGAACAACACTTTGCAGGACGTTGTTGTGCGCTATCACAGAATGAGAGGAGACGACACTCTTTGGATTCCTGGAACTGACCATGCCGGAATTGCGACCCAGAACGTTGTTGAAAAGCAGCTTAAAAAAGAAGGCAAGACGCGAAATGACTTGGGGCGCGAGGCTTTCACTGAGCGGACTTGGGAAGTTACTCACAAGCACCATGACATTATCGTAAAGCAGCAGAAAAAGCTTGGAAATTCTGTAGACTGGAGCCGCGAGCGTTTCACTTATGATGAGGGGCTTTCAAAGGCTGTGCGAGATGTTTTCGTTACTTTGTATGAGCGCGGCCTGATGTATAAAGGACAGTATCTCGTGAACTGGTGTCCTCGCTGCGGAACGGCTCTTGCCGATGACGAAGTTGAGCATGAAGACACTGCCGGCGCAATGTATCATATTTATTACAATTACGCTGACGGCTCTGGAAGAATCGAGGTTGCGACAACACGCCCTGAAACTTTCTTTGGAGATACAGCGGTTGCGGTAAATCCAAGCGACGAGCGTTATAAGAATCTAGTCGGAAAAAAAGTTCTTCTCCCTTTAATCAACAAGGAAATCCCGATTATCGCCGACGCTTACGTTGACAAGGAATTTGGGACTGGAATGGTGAAAATCACTCCTGCGCACGACCCTAACGACTGGGAAGTCGGAAAACGGCACAATCTTGAAATCATAAATCTTTTGAATCCAGACGGAACTCTCAACAATAATGTTCCTGAAAAATACCGCGGACTAAAGCCTGATGCGGCGCGGAAACTTGTGATTGCGGACTTGACTGAAAGCGGAAACTTCAAGGGTGAGGAAAAAATGACCCACTCTGTTGGACACTGCTACCGTTGCCACACCGTTGTTGAGCCTTATCTTTCTTACCAGTGGTTCGTAAAGATGAAGCCTCTTGCTGAAAAGGCTTTGAAGGCATGGAAAGACGGCGAAATCGTTTTCTTCCCGAAAAAATGGGAGAACACTTATACCCACTGGCTCGAAAATATCCGCGACTGGTGCGTGAGCCGCCAAATCTGGTGGGGACACAGAATCCCTGTCTGGTACTGCGACTGCGGCGAGACAATCGTAAGCCGCGAAGACCCGAAAAAATGCCCGAAATGCGGCGCGGATTCTTCTCATTTAAAGCAAGACCCTGATGTTCTTGACACTTGGTTCTCTTCTTGGCTTTGGCCGTTCTCAACTTTAGGCTGGCCTGAAAACACTGAGGACTTGAAGAAATTCTATCCGACAACGGCTCTCGTTACCGCTTACGATATTATTTTCTTCTGGGTCAGCCGGATGATTATGGCAGGCCTTGAATTCACCGGAAAAGCTCCGTTCCATGACATCTATATTCACGGTCTTGTGCGCGACAAGCAGGGACGAAAAATGTCGAAGTCGCTTGGAAACGGTATCGACCCGCTTGAAATTATCGACCAGTACGGCGCGGACGCTCTTAAATTCACTTTGACTTATCTTGCGGCCCAGGGACAGGACATTTTAATCGACAACGACTCGTTCAAATTCGGCTCTAAATTCTGCAACAAAGTCTGGAACGCAAGCCGCTACATTCTCGGAAATCTTGAGGGAAGAAATCTCGTTCCTGTAAAAGATGAGGAGCTGACCGAGCTTGACAAATGGATTTACACAGAATTGAACGAAGCGGCGAAAAATGCGCGCGCGGCTCTTGATTCTTACCGTTACAACGATGCGGCAAGCGCGGCTTACGAATATTTCTGGAACAATTTCTGCGACTGGTACGTTGAGGCGACAAAACTCGTGTTCTGGCACGGAACTGAAGAAGAAAAAGACAGGCAGATTTCTGTCTTGCTCAATGTCCTTGAAGAGTCGCTTAGGCTTTTGCATCCGTTCATTCCGTTTGTAACCGAAGAAATTTACTCAAAGCTTCCGCGAAAGGAAATCAACGATAACCGCGCAAAAACAGAAAGCAACAAGATTCTTCCGTCTGAAACTTACGACGGGCTTTTGGTTTCCGCTCCTTATCCTGAATTCAAGTCTGAACGCGACGACGAGAAAATCACTGCGCGTTTCAACGCTCTTAAAGATGTAATCAGAAGCGTGCGCGGTCTTAGAAACGAGTGCGGCGTAAATCCTGCGGATAAAATCAATCTTGCCTTGCTTGTTGTAAAAGGAAGCGCTGCGGAAGTCTGCAAAGAAAAAGCCGATATGATTCAGCTTCTTGCTGGCCTTTCAAAAATCGAATTCGTCGAGGAAAAGCCTGCTAAGTCAATCGGAACTGTAGGAACCGGATTTGAGGCGTTCATTCTTCTTGACGGCAACATCAACAAGGAACAGCTTTTGAAGCATTTCAACAAGGACTTGGAGACTGGCAGGAAAGATGCTGAAAGAATCGAGTTCAAACTCAACGGAAAATTCGGACAGCACGCTCCGGCGGAAGTTGTTCAGGCTGAGCGCGACAAGCTCGTTGAAATCAAGAGGCGCATAGAGAAACTTGAATCTTACGTTGCTGCGCTGAATTAGTTTGACGAGTCGGCTTTTGTGCCGGATAATGGTCAGCACAAAATTGTCAGGAAGAACAGGGGGCGAGACATGGGAATAAAATATGAGATGAAAACTGAGAAGCCTGAGAAGATGGGCAACAAGGAAGCTCAGGAGCTTAAGAATATTGTCTTGGCTCCGTATATGCAGCTTGCCACGGGGCTTATCGGAAAGGCTCGGCACGCGGGCGGAAATATGTTCCGTCATCAGATGGACACGCTTGCGATTCTTATTGACTATGGCTACATCGACTCTGTTCTTTTGAAGGCGAGCGTTGTTCACGACACTGTTGAGGATATAAAGGATTTTGATAAAGATTTAATCCTCAATGCCGATTCCGAGGGCGAGGATGTTCTTAAGCTTGTTCTTGAGGTTACAAGGCGCGAGGACGAAAGCAAGAAGCAGTTTTTGCAGCGGATTCTCGACAGCGGAAGCCAGAAAGCGAAAATTTTAAAGTGCGCGGATAGAATCTCTAATATGATTTCGCTCGGCTACGTTACCGACCCGCATTTTATTGAGCGTTACTGCGACGAGACCGAGTTTTTCCTTCTTCCGATGGCGCTTGAAATCGACTTCAATATGTACCACGAGCTTATAAATCTGATAATGACGCGCAGGCGTTATCTTGAGGACGGAGGATATTTCGACAGCCGCCACAAAGAGTCTGACAGCGATAAAAAATAATTCGCCTTAGTTTATTCTATAATCCTGAAAATTTTGCGGCGAGAACCTGTTTTTGCAAATATGCAGGTCTCGCTCTTTTTTGCAATATTAAGTTTTCCGTGGTAAAATTACATAAATCTCTAAAGAGCTTTTTGTTTGATTGTTGCTTTTGAGTTTTTTTTGATTTTATTTAATGGAGAAAATTATGGTAAAATATACCTTCCGTGAGCTTCCAAAAAATCTTCCTTTAATGCTGAAGGCGCAGACTGAAAAAGTTCCTGATACATTTCTTCAGGCTTCAAAAAATAAAGACGGCAAATATGAATATTTTACATTTGCTTCTGTTTATGATGATTTTGTCGCCCTTGCTTTTCAGTTTAAAAAGCTTGGCATTGAAAAAGGCTCCAATGTTGCATTGATTTCTGACAATCGCCGCGAATGGCTTTTGACAGATTATGCTTTGCTTTCTATCGGTGCGGCAGATGTTCCTCGTGGCTGCGACAGCATGGGAAACGAAATTCGCTTTATAATTTCTTATGCAGACTGTAAAGTTGGTTTTTTTGAAACCGGACATCAGCTCGAAAAGGTTTTGGAAAAAATCGATGAAGTTCCTCTCTTAAAAACTGTTGTAATTTACGAACCGGTTGCGCAAGAAATTGAAAAAAAAGCAGCCGATTGCGGTCTTAAGCTAATTCATTTTAACGAATTGTTTGAAAAAGCGCGGAATGAATATGCAGAAAAAAAAGAAATGATAAAAGCTGAAATTGAGTCTGGCATGGAAAAAATTGAGCCGAATGATACTGCCACGATTATTTTTACTTCCGGCACAACAGGAACTCCAAAAGGCGTAATGCTTACTCATGACAATTATATTTATCAGCTTTCTGTAATCCACAACTTTTTGCCTTCTAATCCTGGATTTATGTGGCTGAGCGTTCTTCCTGTATGGCACAGTTTTGAGCGTTTGATTCAGTATGCTGCTCCAGTTTTTTGCAACGGAATTGCCTACTCTAAGCCTATTGGACAGATTTTGCTTGCAGACATGGCGGTTATAAAGCCTCAGTGGATGTGCGGTGTTCCGCGTTTATGGGAATCTCTTGCAAAAGCTGTTCAAAAAGCCATGAAGAAGAAAGGCGGAGCCGCACTTGTTCTTTTTAATTTTTTTGTAAAAGTTGGCGGTGCCTATGCTGATCAGAAAGATAAGGTTTGCGGCCTTGTATGCCAGCTTTATAAAAAACGTAGCCGGGTTTTGGATTTTTTAGCGGGAATTGTTCCCATGTGTCTTTTATGGCCATTGAAAAAGCTCGGAGATTTGCTCGTATTTAAAAAACTCCAGGCAAAATTTGGCGGAAATCTGCATGTTGCAATTAGCGGCGGCGGAGCGCTTCCACACGAAATTGACAATTTTTACAGGGCCGTAGGATTGAACCTTTTGGAAGGTTATGGCCTTACTGAAACCGCGCCTGTTATTTCGTTTAGAAATCCTCATGAGCCTCGTCCTGGCTGCGTAGGTGCTATTTTTCCTACTGTCGAATTAAAAATCTGCAAGGAAGAGAATGGTGTTGCCGTAAATGGCGAAGATATTGGACCGGGAAAAATGGGATTGATTTTCGTAAAAAGCCGGCAGGTTATGAAAGGCTATTACAAGCGTCCGGATTTGACCGCAAAAGTGATTGATAAAGACGGCTGGTTTAATACAGGCGACCTTGGCGTACGCACTTTTGACAACGAATTGAAAATTACAGGCCGCGCAAAAGATACAATTGTCTTGCTTGGCGGTGAAAATGTCGAGCCTGCTGTGCTCGAATCGGAGCTGTTGACAAACGACCTGATAGAAAGCGCAATGGTTGTTGGACAAGATGAACGGAGCCTTGGAGCGCTCATTGTGCCTTCTAAGGAAAATACCGAGGATTTTGCAAAAGAAAATAATATTGAATATGAATCTTATGAAGAACTTTTAAAGAACAATTTTATAATTCAGGCTTTTGATAAAATCATAAAGAATTCAATTTCTACGGCAAAAGGCTTTCGTGCTTGCGAAAAAATTGGAAAATTTGCATTGATTCCAAAAAGTTTTGAAGTTGGTGTTGAGCTGAGCGCAAAGCAGGAAATGATGCGTTATAAAATTGCTGAGGAATATAAAGACTTGATTAAAACTCTTTTTTAGTTTTGATTGTTCTGATATAAAAGCCGGAACGGCCAATTTATTATAATTTTTTTATAGACTATTTGCTTGAAATTCAGTATTTTAAATATAGTAAATTTAAATTTATTTTTTAAGGAGAATAAAAACATGGCAGTTAAAGTTGCTATTAACGGTTTTGGACGTATCGGACGCTTGGCATTCCGCCAGATGTTTGCTGCAGATGGATATGAAGTTGTAGCTATCAACGACCTTACAAGCCCAAAAATGCTTGCTCACCTTTTGAAGTATGATACAGCGCAGGGTGGATATGCTGGAAGAATCGGCGAGAACAAACACACAGTTTCTTATATAGATGACGTTCTTGCCGAAGACGGAAAAACTGTAACAAAACCAGGTGCTATCGTTGTAGACGGAAAAACAATTACAATCTACAAGGAAGCAAATGCTGCTAACCTTCCATGGAAAGCTCTCGATGTAGACGTCGTTCTCGAATGTACAGGTTTCTATGTTTCAAAGGCTAAATCGCAGGCTCACATTGATGCAGGCGCTAAAAAAGTTGTAATTTCTGCTCCAGCAGGAAACGACCTTCCAACAATCGTTTACAATGTAAACCACAAAACTCTTACAAAGAACGACAATATCATTTCTGCCGCTTCTTGCACAACAAACTGCTTGGCTCCAATGGCTAAAGCTTTGAATGACTTTGCTCCAATCCAGAGCGGAATCATGTCTACAATCCATGCTTACACTGGCGACCAGATGATTCTTGACGGTCCGCAGCGCAAAGGCGACCTCCGCCGCTCACGTGCAGGTGCTCAGAACATCGTTCCAAACTCAACAGGCGCTGCAAAGGCTATCGGTCTTGTAATTCCTGAATTGAACGGAAAATTGATTGGTTCAGCTCAGCGTGTTCCAGTTCCAACAGGATCTACAACAATCTTGACTGCTGTAATCAAGACAAACAAAGAAGTTACAAAAGAAACTATCAACGCAGCTATGAAAGCAGAAGCAACAGAATCTTTCGGATACAACGAAGATCAGATTGTTTCTTCAGATGTAATCGGAATGCGCTTCGGCTCTCTCTTCGATGCTACACAGACTATGGTTTCTAAGATTTCTGACGATACATACCAGGTACAGGTTGTTTCTTGGTATGACAACGAGAACTCTTACACATCACAGATGGTAAGAACAATCAAATACTTTGCAGAAAACTGCTAATTTGTAAGTTGATTGCTTGATAAAAGACGCCCTAAGGCGTCTTTTTTTATGTCCAAATCTTCATTTTTTTTAGTTTTTCAAAAATTGCAATTTGTAGTGGCTGTATATATAATGGTTTTATGAAAATTTTAATTAGACCACATGATATTGGAAAAGGATCTGCTGAGTTTTTAGGACAAAAAGCCCATGAATGGGGATTTGACGGAGTTCAGCTTGCAATTGCAAAGGCGATTGAGGGACAAACCGGTAATCCTGGCACTTTGACGGACAGTGTTGTTTCTGAAATCCGCAGAGGTTTTAATTCTAACGGCGTTGAAATTCCGCTCTTGGGCGCATATTTTAATCCTGTTCACTCTAATAAAGAAAAAGTAAGACTTGGAGCGGAAAAATATGCCGACCATTTGCGTCATGCTGCTGAATTTGGGGCAAAATTTGTCGCTTCGGAGACCGGCTCTTACAATGACGACAAATGGACTTACAATCCAAAAAATCAGACTGAGGAGGCTTTTGCGGAAGTAAAGTCGATTTTTGCGCCTATGCCGGAGACTGCAAAAAAAAGCGGCGTCTGCATGGCTTTGGAAGGGGCATGGGGACACTGTATGTATTGTCCGGAGCGGCTTAAGCGCCTTGCCGATGAAATTGATCCAGGACAGGAAAATTTCCGTTTTATTGTTGATATTTACAATTACCTTTACATTGGAAACCACGAAAAACGTGCCGAAATTTTTGAAAAGTGTCTGGAACTCTTCAAAGGAAAAATCTGCGGTTTTCATTTAAAAGATTATGTTGTAAAAGACGGCGAGCTTGAAATTGCTCCTTTGGGACAGGGAATTATGGGCTGGAAAGAATTTTTGCCTGTAATAGTGAAGAAAGAGCCGGACGCGTATCTTATCTTTGAAGGTGTAAAAAATGTTCCTGACTCGCTTGCGTTTGTGCGTTCAATTGTAGGTTAATACGGTTGTGGCAGGGATTTTTGCATGCTAGAGCATGCTGCTAGTTTTGTTGGCACAAAACTAGATTATATAATTGTGTGCTAAAGCACACGTCCTGCCACTTTGTGGCAGGGATTGAAGCCGCGGAGCGGTTCGGACGTGCGACTGCACGGCTGAACGGAAAAATTGCCTGGCAATTTTATAACGCGAAAGCCCGGCTGCCGCGGTTTTGCCGCGGCAGTGCCACCCGAATAAATTTATATTGCTATATCTTCGAGTTTTGCTGTAATTCCTGTATGTTCAAGCGCAGAGCGGATTTTTCCTGCGATTCCGTCTGAAATAAAAAGGCCTTCCTTTGTCTGGCGTTCGTGATTGTTGTATTCGATTTCGCCGGGAACAAAAATTTCCTTAACACCTTCGCGTTTTTGAGAGCTTTTTATGCGCTCGATTGTGATGTCGATATTTTGCTTAAAGCTTTCGATGTTCGTAAAACGGGAAATGTCGATTGCTGCAAAGTTGTAGCCTATTTTGTCGGTACATTCGGCAGTTGTGTCGCCTTGGCCGTCCAAAACTGAAGTTCCGCTCAAAAGTGTTGTCATTATAAAGACGATTAAATCAAGTCCGTAGCCTTTGTAGCCTCCGAACGGCAGCTGAGGCCCGCCTCCTGTAATTACGTCCGCCGGGTTCGTCGTTGTTTTTCCGTCTTTTGTCAAAGCCCAGTCGTCAGGAATTGATTTTCCTTCTGTGTAGGCGAAAAATATTTTGTTGAAGGCGACGTTGCTTGTCGCGGCGTCAAAAACTATTGGCCGTTTTTTTCCTGCCGGAACTGCAACGCAAATTGGATTTGTTCCCAAAACTTTGTCGTAGCCGCCGAATGGAGCGACTGCAAGTCCTGTCGAAGTAAATGCCATTCCAATCATATTTTCCGGCAGGGCGTCCATGGCGTAGTAGGCGGCAAAGCCAAAATGTGTGGCGTTGCGGACTGTTGTGATTGCGACTCCGTTCTTTTTTGCCTTTTCAATCGTTTTTGCCATTGCGATTTTTCCGGCGACAGAACCTGGAGCGTGGTCTGCGTCAAAAACTGTAGTTCCAGGTCCTTCTTGAACGATTTTTATTTGCGAATGAGGATTTATTTTTTTTGCGCGCATGAGTTTTGAATAATTTTCTGTCTGAATAAGTCCGTGCGAATGGATTCCGCGCATTTCTGCCTGGACAAGGTTGTCTGCCACAGTGTCGGCTTCTTCTTTTTTTAAGCCTGATTTTTGAAAAATTAAAGATTCAAGCTCCAGCATTTTTTTTGGATCTACGGTAAGGCTCATAATTCCTCCAGATTTTTGAATTACGCTGAGACGGCTTTTTACTGCAGAACTGTAAAATTGCTGTTTTTTGAGCCGGAACAGTGTATTTTGTGAGTTCGACTTTATCACCAATTAAAAAAAATGAAAAGAAACAAAATATTTTTTTACGGATTTTTTTACAGGCTATTTATTTTCTTTTTTATGCCGGATTTTCTCAATTTTCTGATGAATTGAAAATAAAAACTCAGCCGTGGCAGGTTCTTCCGCCCCATTCTTTTGAGTGTGCGCGCTCGTGTGCGATTGTTGCGTCAAAATCTGCTTCCGGCTCGCAGTTTTCTTCTACGTAGCGGGCGGTTTTTTCAAGGCGGGCCAGACATTCGCTTTTTTCTGAATAGCCCATTTTGCTTTCTTCTATTGATTCTCCTAGAATGCGGATGCTTTCGTCGTAAATTTTTGTAGTGACGGGAAAAGGATGGCCGTCTTTTCCGCCATGCGCAAAACTAAATCTTGCCGGATCTGTAAAACGGCTTGGAGTTCCATAGATTACTTCGCTTACAAGAGTAAGGCTCTGCAAAGTTCTAGGACCAAGTCCAGGCGTTAAGAGAAGGCTTTCAAAATCTGCATTTTCGCTTTCGTAGGCTGTGGCAAGAACTGCTCCGAGCCGTTTTAAATCTACATCTTCCGCGCGGATTTCGTGATGAGATGGCATAACGAGGTTTCTGTCGTTTTTTATGAGAATTTGCGTTTTTTGCCATTCGTTGGAAAGATTATTCCGACTTGAAGGCGGATTTTTATTTTTTTCTGCATCATCAAAAAGTTCAAGCTGAAGGCTTTCGCCGCCGCCCATTTTTTTTACTTCGCGAATTATGCGGTCTGGATTTTCATGCGTCAGGCTTAAAATTTTGGAGCGTGTTGAAGAAGCGTTTATATCTGTTAGATTTAAAATCAATCCCTGGTTTTCGCCAGTTACGCCAGTATGAGGATTTTCGACAAAGCTTCTGAGTTTTTCCGATGACCAGTGGTAGCGCCGCGCTTTTTTTTCGCTTGCGTTCATTCCTTGCTGCACTACTGTCCAGTCGCCCTGGTCGCTTAAAATAAAATTATGCTGGTAAAGCTGAAAACCGTCCTGCAGGGCAGTTCCGTCGACTTTTGCGGCAAGCCGGGAGCAGTTTATGAGCTTGTTTCCGTCCATTCCAGTCATGTCGGCAAGAATTTGAAGCTCTTCCGGCGTGCGCCTGCTGTATTTTCCTCTTCCGCCGCAGACGACAATTCCAAGCTCTTTTGCGCGCCTGTTTAGCCCTCGTTTTAAGGCATACATTACGCTTGTTGTGATTCCGGAAGAATGCCAGTCCATTCCCAAAACGGCGCCCAGACTCTGAAACCACAGCGGATCGCTCAAACGGATTAAAACTTCTTTTTTCCCATATTTTAAGACAAGGGCTTCTATAATCAGCGTGCCGAGCCTCATCATTCTGTCGGCAAGCCATTTTGGAACAGTTCCCGTGTGCAGCGGTAAATCCGCATATCCTGAACGCTTTATCATAAAATTAACTGTTTATATAAAAACAAGCAAAAATAAAACTCAAAAAAGATTTTTCGTAAAAAAGTCTAGCATAAAAACTAAAAACTGTCAGATTTTTTTATTTTTTTTGTATAGAATTATTTTATGCTAAAAATACTATTTGTTTGCCACGGAAATATCTGCCGCTCGCCAATGGCAGAAATGCTTATGAAAAATCTTGTAAAAAATTCCGGACTTGAAAAAGAATTTTTTATCGAAAGCGCGGCCTGCCGCACAGACGAAATCGGAAGCCCGATTCACCGCGGAATAGTCTTAAAATTAAAAGAAAAAAATGTTCCTTTTACGGATCATCGCGCCCGGCTTATAACGCGGGAAGATTACGCTTTTTATGACTTGATAATCGCAATGGACGAAGAAAATATGCGCGACCTTGCGCGGAAATTTGCAGGCGACAAAGAAAAAAAATGCCATAAGCTGCTTGAATATGCCGGACTGTCCCGCGACGTAGCAGATCCCTGGTATACAGGAAATTTCGACGCCACTTGGAACGACATAGAAAAAGGCTGCAAAGCGCTGCTATCTTCGCTAAAAGCTTAAGAATCCGCGCAATAATAAAAAAGCGCAAAAGCGCACGCAATAAAAATTTGCAAGATATTCCCCTCATTTTTAGAAAGCGTTTACAACAAATATAAGCGGATTATTTTTGAACTAAAACAAAAAAAAGGGAAACTCAGCAACGGAATCAGAAAACAAAAATCCTCATCCCAAGCTTTGCGTTAAAAATAAAAAAGGGAAAGCGACACCTTAAAAAGGTTTCTCTTTCCCTTTCAATCCTTTTCTCTTCCAAAGCGGAAGGGTGGAGTTAGAAGTTTTTATCTTACGTTGTCTATTTCATTTTCCCAAACAATTTTGGTAGAACCATCAGCAGAAACAGCAGACTTCAGATATGAATCTTTAGGGAAATTCCATGTTCCCTTCAAAGTTGCATTTTTTGAAACCATAGCATATCTGCCAAGTTTTGCTTCCTGAACTGCAAAATCAGAAAAATCAGTACCCGATGCCTTTGAAATAACTTTGGAAGTTCCAGCTGATGAACTTGACGAGGCTTTCAATGTTATTTTATAAGCTCCATCAGCGATTTTCTTTACTTTTGAGCCATCATCATCAGTAATCTCTGTAACAGTATTTTCTTTTGCATCTGCAACCGTAGTAATCTCAGAATCTCCTGAAAGAACTGCAAGGTCAATATAAACTTTCAAAATTCCATCGGAATATGTATATGAACCCGTCGGAATATCAGTCCAGCCGTCAACAACAGAACATTCTTTTGCAGAGTTTGCTACGACAGTCTTTCCTGTTGTTCTTGACCAGCTAACAGCTTCTGCTTCGCTCACATCAAAATCGCCAGCATCTGTTGTAAAATCAGACGAAAGAACATTTTTGTAATATGAAATGAAATAAAGAGGTCTCTTTGTAGTATTACTATTTGTAGTTCCGTATTTTACTCCAACACAAACAAATGAGTAAGGTTTTTCTGTAGTTCCCTTTCCAATCTGATTAAAGATGTATCCCATCGTATATGCTCCATCAGATTTTGATGTATCGATAGAAATCTCACAATCTGCTGCAAGATGCTTTGTCGCAGTAGAGACATAACCGCGCGCATAATATGCAGAAGAGCCGTCATTTGTAAATCCATCTTCTGAAACTTTTTCGATAATACCAAGTTCATCTTCCTCTTCTTTGCACGACACAAAACCAAACATAAGCGCAGCCATCACTGCGCTACCAAAAAGGACCTTTGAAAGTTTCATATTTAATCTCCTTGAAACCGCCTTTTGCAAGGCTTTTTATTTTCTTATATTCTAACGCAACTTTTTCAAAATTACAGCCAATATAAGAATTATATAATGGATTATAAAGCAAAGATTTTTTTAGTCAATAAACGTTGAAATAATCTTGAGCCTTTTTATTTATTTTCAAGAAATCCTTTATGCGGCAATTTTTAAACAAAATGCGCCATTCTAAATTTTTGTTCAATAAACTTAGCTGACTGATTTTTAGAGAAGACTACGAGGCTGTCACATTGTCTAGATTATGACAATTGCTAGCATTGTCAAGGTGTTGCCGCATAAGCTATATTGCGACACCTGCTAACATTGTCAGTAGCCGACGCATAAGCTATATTGCGACACCTGCTAGCATTGTCAGGTGTCGCCGCATAAGCTATATTGCGACACTTGCTAGTATTGTAAGGTGTCACCGTGTAGTCTAGATTGCGGCAACTGCATGCCTGCTGTTGAATATCTTCCATAATTTACGGCTTTTGTCCGTGCCGGAAGTTTCAGGCAAAGAATCCTGTTCAGAATTAAAAGCGTTGTTACATTCGAAAAAACAATATAATTCACTGATAGATTCCGTTTTTCCACTTTTCGCCTCTGCGTTTTTCAGGCTTGAATCTGCCTGTATAGGCAAGGTAGCGGTAGAGGGTGCCTGCCGAGACTCTGACTTCACGCGCGATTTTCTGCTTTGAAGTTCCGTTTTTCAAAAGACTGTCGATTTTTAGGCTTTGCGATTCGCACTTTTTGTTTAACTCCCCGCGTATTCCTTTCTTGCGCCCCAGATGTTTTCCGGAGGCCTTTCTTGCGGCTAGAGCTTCCTTTGTCCTCTGGCTTATCAGGTTTCTTTCGATTTCCGCAGAAAGCCCGAACGCGAACGCCAGCACTTTTGACTGAATTCCGTTGTCCAGCGTGAAATTCTCCTTTATTGTCCTAAGACTGCATTTTTTGGTAATGCAGATGTTCAGAATTTCCATAATCATAAACAGATTTCGCCCAAGCCTTGAAAGCTCCGCGCAGATTATCGTGTCGTCCTCGCTGATTTTTGAAAGAAGCTCGCCGAGCCGCCGTTTTGTGTAGCTTTTTGTTCCGCTGATTGTCTCTTCAATCCAGCCGTCTATTCTGATTCTGTTTGCCTCGCACCATCTTGAAATCTCAAAGCGCTGGTTTTCAACCGTCTGCCTGTCCGTGCTCACGCGGATATATCCGTAGTTCATAAATTTCCTCCTGCCGATTTTGGCATAGAATTTCTATCATAGAACTTTGGAGCCTAAAAATAGAGTGTTGTTTTAACGTCCTTTTTGGTAGCGCAGTGATGGCTGCGCTTGTGTTTGGTTTTGTGTCGTGCGCGGCAGAAGATGATGACGATGAAAAAGAAGCTATTACTGGTAGTAATAACGATTACTCAATCAGTTTTACCAATGAAGACGATGGAATGTACCGCGCATATCATTCTACATTTAACAAGCATCTTGGAGGGCTTTGTCAGATTACTCTTGACAAGGATTCCACAGGAGAAGGCTCAATAGGCTACATTTTTGACTTGGAATCTAATCCTAGCCGCGCGACTAAAGATGCTCGAACTCTTTGTATCGTAGGTTTTAACCTTGCTACAAAAGGTGTTGCCAAGCCTTATGTATCGCATTACACAAATGTAACTGATATTCAGGCAGACAATTTTGGAACAAAACTTTCTGATAATCCAGCAGTAGAAACCGAATATCTAAAACTTGGGGATTCGTCTATCACCCTTTCTGACTGCGAAGTTGATGGAAAATATGTTCTTACTGTTGATGTGAACGGCAAGGATAACGAGGATTATGTTGTAAGAATTTATAAAGGAAAAGTTGAGAAAGCTTCCCTTGCAACAGCGAAAACAGCTGTTGACCCTATAACAATTCCAAAAGAAGACCTTTATCCAACCACAAAAAGAATTGAGCAGAAAGCTGCCGCTGTATATGTAAATGTTTATGCTAAAAAAACAATGAAAGCTACTTGGCACTATGCAGATACATATGCTGAAGCAGAAGTTGTTGAAGAATAGTTTTTCTAAATAAATTCAATTAACTAAAAAACAAGCGGTTTTGAGCCCTCAAAACCGCTTGTTTTTTTTAGAGATTACGGTGTTCAATAACCTCAGAAATAAAAACTTATTTTTCGCCAGTTTTTAACTTCGTAACCTGTTCCAAGGAAAGACCTGTAACAGAAGCAATCTGTTCGGCAGTTCCAAGATTCGCAGCAATCATTTTTTTGCAGTTTCGAGAGTTTTTTCGCTCGCAATATAGTTAGCCATGTTTCGTGCCATATCTTTTGCCATGTCTTGCGCCATATCTTTAGCAATATCTTGCGCCATATCTTTTGCCAAATTTCTTGCCTGCAGCTTAATCTCCTGTTC
>DLLE01000012.1 GCA_002477955.1 Treponema sp. UBA7570
AGGCGAAAAAAGACGGATTCAGCGACAAATATCTTTCAAAAATTCTCAAGGTTGCAGAAAAAGACATCCGCAAACGCCGCAACGAGCTTGGAATTAAGGAAGCATGGCTTAGAGTTCCTGTAAGCGGAGTAGAAAACGCCTGCTATTATTACTCGACTTACAACGCGGTTGACAAATCGACTGCCACAGACAACAAGAAAAAAGTAATGATTCTTGGCGGCGGACCTAACAGAATCGGACAGGGAATCGAGTTCGACTACTGCTGCTGCCACGCCGCAATGCAGCTCAAAGAGCTTGGCTACGAGACAATAATCGTGAACTGCAACCCTGAGACAGTTTCCACAGACTATGACACTTCTGACAAACTCTATTTTGAGCCTGTAACAACTGAGGATGTTCTTCAGATTTACGAGAAGGAAAAGCCTTTTGGCGTTATCGTTCAGTTTGGAGGACAGACTCCTCTCAATATTGCGCGCGAGCTTCAGGAAAACGGCGTGAATATTCTCGGAACTTCAATCGACTCAATCGATATTGCCGAAGACCGCGACTTGTTCCGCCACATGATGGAAAAACTCGAAATCCCGATGCCGGAAAGCGGAATGGCTGTCAATTTTGACGAGGCAAAGGCAATTGCAGACAAAATCGGCTATCCGATTATGATTCGCCCGTCGTTTGTTCTTGGCGGACGGGGAATGGAAGTTATCTACGACGAAAAGACTTTGCGCGAGTATGTTGAAAAGGCTGTCGGCGTAACCCCAGACCGCCCGCTTCTTATCGACCGCTTCCTTAAAAACGCGCTCGAATGCGAGGCAGACGCTCTTGCAGATTCTGAGCATGTTTACATTCCGGCAGTTATGGAGCATATCGAGCTTGCAGGAATCCATTCTGGAGATTCTGCCTGCGTTATTCCTCCGGTTTCAATTCCTCTTGCAAATCTTGAGACAATCAAGGAATACACAAAGAAAATTGCTGAGGCTCTCCATGTCTGCGGTCTTATGAATATGCAGTACGCTATTGAGGACGGAAAAGTTTACGTAATCGAGGCGAATCCGCGCGCAAGCCGCACAGTTCCGCTAGTCTCAAAAGTCTGCGACACTCAGATGGCGCGCCTTGCCACAAGAATGATGCTTGGAGAATCATTAAAATCTCTCGGGCTTAAAGACAAGGTTATTCCGTATTTTGGAGCGAAGGAGGCAGTTCTTCCGTGGGCAAGATTCCCGGGCGTTGACCCGATTCTCGGACCTGAAATGCGCTCGACTGGCGAGGTTCTCGGGCTTTCAGACAACTTCCCGCTCGCTTTCTACAAGGCTCAGGAAGCCGCAGGCGCAGAACTGCCGCACGCTCCAGCTCCGTGGGAAAACAAGAAAGTCCTGATTTCTCTTAGCGACAAAGAAGGCTTAAAAGGACAGGTTCTTTACATCGGAAAAACTCTTTCTAAGCTAGGATTCACTCTTGTATGCACGCAGGGAACTGCTGAATTCTACCGCGAAAACGGAATCAAATGCGAGGAAGTGAACAAGATTGGCGCCGGCCGCCCGGACGTTGTAGACATAATTATGAACAAGGAAGTCTGCCTTGTAATCAACACACCAAAGGCAAAACGCAATTATGCCGAGGACAGAAAGACAATCCGCAAGGCGTGCCTTAAATACAAAGTTCCTTACATTACGACCTTGGCAGGCGCTTATGCCGCAGTTCAGGGAATCGAGGCTGTAAAGAACGGAAAAGGCGGCGAGGGCGGAGTAAAGTCTTTGCAGGAATATCACGCGATGATAAAACAGTAAATTTCGGACAAGAGGCTGTAAGAGCGCGCAAAGCGCGTTGCGGAACAAAGTGAAGCAATGCAGGCGAAAGCCGGAACTCTGAAAGACTCGGTTTTGGACTGTCCAAAAACAAAATATGCAAAAGTTGCGTCGTCAAATGAAAATTTTTGAAAAACGCAACAGCTGCATAAAAAAATGGACAGTCCAAAATGGCCCCAAATAAAAAAGTTCACAATTTTCCCCCAAAAAAATACAGCAATTTCTAAAAAATCTTCAAAATTGCCGTAAAAATTACGAGGCATTCAAAATGAAAGATTTTACAGTCGGAAAAACATATCCGCAGCTTATAAACTACGCAATTCCCTTGATTTTGGGAAATTTTTTTCAATTGACTTATAATGCAGTCGATTCGATAATTCTCGGCCGTTTTGCAGGAAAAGAATGTCTTGCCGCTGTCGGAATTGCAAATCCCGTAATGAATATCATGATTTTTCTTATCGTTGGAATCTGTCTTGGCGCCAGCATAATCATGTCGGAGTTTTACGGCGCAAAAGACGAAAAAAAACTTAAAAACGAAATCAGCACTACAATAGCAATTGGTTTTTGCTTTACTCTTGCCGTAAGCGTCGTGTGCTTTATTTTTGTAAAACAACTTTTGCGTGCAATCCGCTGTCCCGAAGATTTAATCGAACACACAGCAAATTATCTCCGCGTCGTATTCGCCGGACTGATTTTTACTTTTTTTTACAATGTTTACGCTTCCGCCTTGCGCGCTGCCGGAGATTCAACTTCTCCAATCATCTGTGTTGCAATAAGCGCGGTTTTAAATGGAATTCTCGACTACTTTTTAGTTGCTGTCTGCGGTTTTGAAATGCACGGAGCGGCCTATGCAACAGTTGCCTCTCAGTTAATCAGCTGTATTTTAATAATCATCTATGTTTACAAAAAAGTTCCGCTTCTCGCACTAAAACCGCGGGAATTCAAAGTTGAACGCTCGCTTATATTGCGGACAGTCAATTATTCCTGGGCAACGGCCTTGCAGCAATGCGTTTTGTATGTCGGAAAACTTTTGGTTCAGTGCGCGGTCAATCCTCTTGGAGTTGATGCAATCGCAACTTTCAACGCCGGAACAAAAATTGACGATTTTTGCTACCAACCGACCCAGAGCATTGGACACACAATCACAACCTTTATGGCTCAAAACCGCGGAGCAAAAAAGCCGGCCCGCCAGCGTGAAGGTTTTTTAAAAGGCTTTTCGCTCGAATGGATTTATATTATTGTTACGTCAATTTTGGTTATTCTTTTTAGAAAACAGCTGGTTTTGCTTTTTGCAGGACAAAACGAAAGCGAAGTTTTGCGTCTTGGCGAAAAATATCTTTTTGTCATGGCCTGCCTTTACTTTTTGCCGGCAACAACCAACGGAATTCAGGCATTTTTCCGCGGAACAGGCGACATAAAAATAACCGTAATCTCGACAACATCCCAGATAATTTTCCGCGTAATTTTCAGTTTTATTTTCTGCAAAATGTTTGGAATTATCGGAACAGCCTATGCTTGTCTCGCCGGCTGGATTGCAATGCTCGCAGTTGAACTTCCAATTTTCTTTTTTGCCTGGAAAAATCTAAAAAAAGAAAGTCAGGGCGTTTCTCAATAAAAACTAACTGTTTTTATTGAGCCGGGCTTTTGCGTTATAAAATTGCTGCGCAATTTTTCCGTTCAGCCGCGCAGGCGCGTCCGAACCGCTTACGCGGCCAGCAATCCCTAACGCATGCAAAAAAAATGCAACCTTTTTACAAAAAGAGTGTCTAATTTTTCAGAAAACAAATTCACAAAAATGCGAGGAAAATTATGACACTCAAAAAAGAAAACAAAGCTTTTGAACAAAACAAAAAGTTACCTGTCAAACCTTACACTTTGGGCGAAGAAATTTTCAATTCCGTAAGCCATGGAGCGGGTTCGCTTCTGGCAATTGCAGCAATCGTACTTTTAATTGTTTTTTCGCCAAAAAGACCAATGGTAATTACGAGCGTTTCCATTTACGGCGCATCAATGATTCTTCTTTACACAATGTCTTGTCTTTACCATGCTTTTACAAATATGCGCGTAAAAAAAGTATTCCAAATTTTTGACCATGTTTCTATTTATCTTTTAATTGCAGGAACATACACGCCATATTGCCTTGTAAATCTCGGCGGAGCGTTCGGCTGGACAATGTTTGGAATAATCTGGGGACTTGCCGCTTTAGGAATTACAATCTACTCAGTTTTTGGCAATAAAATGCGAAAAATTAGTTCAATCACTTATATTTTAATGGGCTGGCTTGTTTTAGCCGCTTTTATTCCATTAAAAAACGCATTGCCAAAATTAAGTTTTTCAATGCTTATTTGGGGCGGACTTATTTATACAGTCGGATTTGCATTTTACAGCGCAAAAAGCGTAAAATGGGCACATTCAATCTTCCATCTTTTTGTAATCGCAGGAAGCGTCCTGCACTTTTTCTCTGTCTTTTTTGCAATGAAATCTGCGTAAAATTTTACAGAAGAGCCGCATAAATTCTGTTTGAAAAAAAATCGAATTTACTGCGACTCTTTGTCAAAAGCCTTTTCCAAACTGTCGCTAATTTTTTGCATCTGAATTTCGTTTGTAATATGAAATTTTGCCAAAACTTCCTGATCAAACTGATAAAAATCAATATCTTTTATCTGATAATGCGCAATCATATCCGAAAGATAAACAATTTCGGTCAGCTTTTTAACATTTTCCGGAGCAAGGTCAGGTTCGTGATGATGCCGAATTACAGAAACAATAACTTCCGGAAAGTTCCACTTTTCTGCAATTAAGGCACCAATTTCTCCATGGTTTACACCAGCGACAAGTTTTTCAAAAATATCCGGCTGAATTCCTTTTTGAGCGCAAATGTCTTTTATCCGGTTTATGTACGCAGGATGAGTTGTTTCAAAAATCAATTTTCCCATATCATGCAAAAGACCGCAGATATAAGAATCTTCGACTATAGTTCTATCCGATGAATAAAAATTTCTTGCCAGATTGTAAGTATAAAAAGCTACACGATAAGCGTGTGTCCACAAGGCTTTTGTTTCTTCTCCAAGTGTATTCAAAACATTCATTGAACTTACAGAAAGAATCATATTTTTTATTCCGCGAATTCCTACAAGTTTAACAGCGTCAGAAATACTTCGGCAAGGAGAAGCCAGGGCAAAAGTTGCAGAATTTACAAGTCTTAACAAATCGGAAGTAAGGGAAATGTCGCTGGAAATAAGCGTAGCAATTTCGCTCATTTTCGAATCCGGGTTGTTTAAAAGACGGTTTATCCGCATGACGGAATCTGGAAATTGCGGCAACTCATCAATCAAATTGACAAATTCCCGGCTTACAACACTTAAATTATTTTGAGTTTTTTCGTCCAGCGGAAGAATTATTCTTGTAATTGTTTCGCCATTTTCGCACAAAATCTGGAAATTTTCTTCTGTAAGTCCAATTTTTTCCAGTATCAAAATCATAATTATAAGCCCAAGTCCAGCACCTTCTGTTTCATCAAGAACCTGATTCGTTGCCTGATCAACCGAAGTATACTGCTGAGCCCGGCTGAGTTTGTCATGCATTCGTTTGTATTCTTCAACTGTCAATTCGGAATTATTACGAACTTCAATTTTGATTTTATTGTTGCGCGCCTGAAGAATAAGTTTTACGTAAAGTCCGGCTTTTTTCTGCAAATCAAGGTAATAACGAATATTAGAGAGTGTTTCCCTCTTAAAATTCTTTATACCTTCAGAATATTGCTCTGCGTTAAAAATATCGAGATTTTTCTGCTTAAAAAAGATTCTCTTTGTATTTGCTTTTTTACCGTTTGTCAAAAGCTCGTTCAAACAATACGTCAAATATTCTGACATTTGATTTTGATTCAATTCGTTTAAGAACGCCTTCAACACCGAATCGATATAAGCTTCCATTTCTCGCGGAAGAGTATAAGTCGTTATCGAAAGAGGAATTCCAGCCCTTATGGCCATTTTGATTTTTGACAAATCGAGTTTTACTTTTTTAACAGGTGGCATAGCTATTTATAGATTATAACTCAACTTTTCACTATTATAAACATATGTTTGACGCTTTTCTTTCACAAATGCTAATTGTTTTTTTGTTATTTATAGTCTGTGTAAGATTCTTTTTTGCACGAAATTTAACAATTGACTCTTGCTCTGTTCTTGCTCCAATTGCATTTTTTCTTTCTCTCGCAAATATTTTTTTGTGGAATTTAACCGTACCAAACATCTTTCTTGCAGCTCTTTCATTTATCGTTTTCGCAACAAATTTCCGTGCAATTTTAAGACTTTTTTCAAGAGTTTTTGTCGACAGATATTCGGCTTTATTTTCAGTTTTTAGCATTTTGGAATTGATTTTGATTGTTTTTTCGGCAGTATTTTTGATTTTAAACCGTCCTGTAAAAATTGAACCAAAAAATTTCAATTCAAAAAAAACAGTTTACCGTCTGAGCGGAAGCATTTCTCACGGATTTGAACAACTTTTGCCAGGCGATTTTTTCTACAGCTCAACAGGAACCTTAAAAATCTACGAACCGTTGACAATTTCTTCAGAAAAAACTGAATTAAAGAAAATTTTTTCAGAAAATACAGAAACTACAACGCTTGAACTCCCTGCTCCAACACAAGAATTGACGCAAAAAAAGCAAAAACCAATAATTGTTTTTTGCGGAAGCGAAACTGCCGAAACTCAAGATTATGAACCTTATCTGCTTTTTTTGTCAAAAAAAGGCTTTACGGTTTTAGCGGCAGATTTTTATTCGCATGACTGCCTTTATCTTCCTGGAATTCTCAATTCGCGTATTTTCAGAAAATTTATGTTTTTAAACGACAAAAATAATTTTCAAAAAACCGAAACCATAGCGGCAAAATTAAATCACACAAATTCATACAAAGCGCTCGCGAAACTTGCGCAAAAACTTTATGGAAAAGATTTTCCGCTCTTTTTTGTGTTTGACAGCCTCGATTTTAAGTCAATCTGCCAGATTACAGAAAATGCAGGAGTTCAAACCGCAGGATTTTTCAGTTTAAACACAATTCAAGAATACAAAACTTCAAAATTTGGATTTATCGAACAGACAAATATTCCTCTTGCGAAAAAATACGGACTTTCGAGAGATTCTTCTCTCTTTATTCCACGCTACCTGGCAAATAAAACCGCAGAACAGATAGAATCTGAATGAAACATAAAAAACAAACCGCTCTTTTTTTGAATGTCTACAGCTAATTAAAAACTATAGACTATAAACTTTTATTCTTTTATACTTTCAATTTATGGACACAGAAAATATCGTTGTGGAATTTAAAACAAAAACGTCTCTTTCAAAAAAATTGATTCCACTTATTTTAATGCTTCTTGTAATCGCTGCAGATCAGATTACAAAGCAGTTAATTGTAAAAATTATTCCGCTTACTTTTCCACCAAGCATGGGCTCTTCTTTTTTTGGTGATTTTTTAAGAATTATACACGTTTGCAATCCAGGAATTGCATTCAGCATAGGGCAGGGCTGGTCTTTAACTGCAAGAGCCTTTTTATTCCGCATAGTTCCGTTGTTTGTAATTATCTTAGTGCTTATTGTCTATTTTAGAAACGACGAATTCAGCTCACTTCAAAGATGGGCAATTGCAGGAATTGCCGGCGGCGGACTTGGAAATTTAATCGACCGTTTTTTCCGCAAAGAAGGCGTAATTGATTTTATTGATGTAAAATTCTACGGAATTTTTGGAATGGACCGCTGGCCAACATTTAATGTTGCAGACGCGGCGGTTGTAGTCTGCGGAATTCTTCTTTTAATCTCATTCGCATTTACAGTAAAAAAATCAAATTCAAATAAGGAGACATGATAAAAATTACATCCCTGTATTTTTTATCATTGCAGTTTGTTCAAGCGTTGCTTTCACAAACTATGATTCTCGCCATCCGTGGCTCGCCGCTAACGTGGTGTTTTTATGGGAGAAAAAATGACAACTCACGATAGAACTTTAGTTTTCAATCTTTGCGTCGCACTTTTTAATATAATACTCGGACTTGCAATAGAACTCGTATTGGTTGGAGGAAGTTTTATTTTCCTCTCAAAATTTCCAGTTATTGCAAACGGAATTTCAGTAAATGTTTTGCTTCCTTTTATACTTTTTGCAGGAATCATCCTCGCAATGATGATTAGCGTAAAGACAATAAGCTGGGCAATTAAAAAATTCGAATTGCAAGACAAACTGGAGCAAAAAGCCATAAAACGCTATATCCACGAAGAATTATAAAATTCTTCTGTGCCTTTTAGCCTCAGCAAAAAAAAGACGCAGACATTTTCAAAAATCGATTTGCAAAAAACAGCCTTCAATTATTTCAAAATAATAATCAAAGGCTGTTTTTTTTATTTCAACCAAACTTTCTGTAAATCTTCCTTAAAAAATTTAACAAAAAAACTTATTCTTCAAATTCCTCAAACAGCAGTTCCGACAGTTTTGCTTTTACTCCTGCCTGATGCGCACCAAGCCTGTAAGTCCCTGCCGTCAACGTAATTTTTTTCCCGGCAATGTCTGTACTTCCTGTTTTGGTCTTCGGCAACTCTTCTGTAGAAACAATTTCACCCTCAAAACTCGCTTCTCCGTCTTTTGAAGCAATTGAAATTCCATATTGTTCTTTTTGTGAACTTCCCAATATTTCTGTAACCGTCAAATACATCTTTTTTTCAACCGAAAATTCCACAAATCCCTGCTGTTCTTTACTCTTTAATTCAAGCACCGCAAAATTTTCATCAATTTTTGTACTTACCCTAATATTATTTACAGTTTGAAATCCTTCATTTGCCGCCTGTTTTTGGAATCCGCCGTTTACACCCATTTTATATTCTCCGGCAACTACAAATTCAGGTTGTCCAAAATTTGGACAACCTTCTTCAAAGCAGCATTTTTCCGCTTCCTCCTGGCTTTCGTAGTGAATTCCGCAGTTCAAACAAAAAAAATCGCTTTCGGCAAAATCAATTTTTGCAATTAAATTTCCGCAGTTTTTATTTTCATCTTCATCAACTTCATTTTCAAGCTTTTTACAAACAACCGAACACGAAGAAATTTCAAAATCCACCGTCCAGATTCCAACAAAATACGTTGCATTTGTTTCGGCACTGTCAAGCTTTAAAGTTCCGTTTTCCAGGCAAACTAAATCTTTTAAGGAACCGTCAGCATAAAAAACTGCCAAATTCGGATACAAAGAGTCATTTTCTCCAAGAATAACAGAAATTTCGTAATCATATCCAGCTTCAGTCTTTATTTTTACAAATTTCATTTCGCTTTCAGAAAGAGAAAAATCCCCTGCTTCAACTTCAACCGGAACTGCATAAAAACTTGCAACCGCCGTTTCTTCCGTCAAAATTTCAATTTCCTTAGAATTTTTTCCTTTAGAAACTGTTTTTCCATTTTTATCCAAAAGATGTATTTCAATTTCGCCTTCAGCATAAATTCCGCACGGAATTCCTTCAAACGTAAACACATAATTACTTCCGGGAACATAACTTTCTTGAGAATTTTCCTCAGTTTCAATCTTCTCCGCGCAAGAAAAATCCAACTCTTCCAGCCAGACAAATTCATCGCCACTTTTATATGCCAGTTTTACAGCATTTGTCTGCGTCGCAACAACACGAGTATTTTCTTTTATACTTTTTGCATAATCCGGAACAAAAACCGTAACTTTTGTGCTCCCGTATTCAAAATTTTCATTTTCCGCCATCTCTCCGCTAGAAGAACCATGTGAACAGCCAAACAAAAGCCAAACACAAACCGCCAAAACTAAAATTTCCGCCATTTTCCTAAAATTTTTTCTTTTCATTTTTCCTCCAATAAAAAAATACAAAATTCGATTTCAAGTTTATGGGTGGCTTTTTGTTCCGCTAAGCTGCACAAAAACCGGGCTTTTCGGGGTTCCGCTAACGCTTCATTGGCTATTCGCCAACGGCTTTGCCGCCCCTACAATCCCTGCCACAAACAAAAAAGTCCACTCATAAAAACTTTTCATCTTTCTATATATTTAGTTGCGCTGAATGTCTAAAAATGACAAAAAATTCTTTGTATTCGTTCTAAAAAAGCTTATTTTTTATTTTTAACACAATTAAAACTTTAAAATAAAATTTCTTGTTTCTATTCCCGTGTTTTAGTGATATTATATAAAAAGGTTTTTTAACAAAAAGTTTTAACTTTAAAAATTAATGGAGAAATTTATGATTGGAAATGTAATTGTTGGACAGTCTGGCGGACCTACAGCAGTAATCAATTCATCACTCGCCGGCGTTTATCAAACCGCTAGAGATCGTGGTGCAAAAAAAGTTTATGGTATGCTTCACGGTATCAAAGGACTTCTCGACCGTCAGTATGTTGATTTGTCCCAGAAAATCCGTTCAACAATGGAAATAGATCTTTTAAAAAGAACTCCGTCTTCTTATCTCGGTTCTTGCCGCTATAAGCTTCCTGATGTTGCCAGCGACAAAGCAACTTTTGAAAAAATCTTTGCAATTTTAAAAGAACTCGAAATTGAGTATTTCTTCTACATCGGCGGAAATGACTCAATGGACACAATTGCAAAGCTTTCGCAGTATGCTGAAGAAATCAAAAGCCCAATCCGCTTTATTGGCGTGCCAAAAACAATCGACAACGATTTGGCAATTACAGACCACACACCAGGTTTTGGTTCAGCGGCAAAATTCATCGCTTCTACAATGAAAGAAATTATTCGCGATGGTCTTGTTTACGATTATCCAACTGTAACTGTTGTTGAAGTTATGGGCCGCAATGCAGGCTGGCTTACCGCAGCTTCTGCTCTTTCTAAATCAGAAGATTGCGAAGGAGTTGATTTAATCTATCTTCCAGAAAAACCTTTCAATATCGATATGTTCATTACCCGCGTAAAAGAACTTTCCTCTTCTGGAAAATCCGTTGTTATCGCTGTTTCTGAAGGAATTAAACTTCCTGACGGACGTTATGTTTTTGAACTCGGCCAGCACGCTGATTCAGTCGATGCTTTTGGTCACAAGCAAATGTCTGGAACCGCAAGTTTTCTCGCAACAAAACTTCAGCTTGAACTTGGAGTAAAGGCTCGTGCAATCGAGCTTTCAACTCTCCAGCGTTGTGCCGCCCATATTTCAAGCCGCACTGACATTACAGAAGCTTTCAATGTTGGCGGAGCTGCCGTAAAAGCAGCATTTGAGGGTGAAACAGGCAAAGTTGTTGTTCTTAAGCGCGTTTCTGACGATCCATATATGTGCATTACAGAAACTGCCGACGTTCGCGACATTGCAAATGTTGAAAAGAAAGTTCCTCTTGAATGGATTTCTGGTGACGACCATGTTACAAAAGACTTGATTCACTACATTCACCCTTTAATTCAGGCAGAACTTAGTCCGATTATGGTTGACGGTCTTCCACGCCACTTGACGTTAAACTGCAACTAATTCACTTTTTTGGGTTGAATAAGCCGAATTGACAGGTTCACCGAAATTCGCTTATTCAGCCCATTTTTTTTCCATAACATTTTCAATTATTTTTATTCCTTATCACACATTTTTTCGGTTAGTTGCCACTAAAGTTTTATTTCAATAAAATATATAAATCATGAAAACTTCAAAATTTTATATTTCAACGCTCCGCGAAGCTCCGGCAGAAGCCGTAATCGCAAGCCACAAACTTATGCTCAGAGCAGGAATCACCCGCAAACTCGGAAACGGACTTTACACTTATCTTCCGCTTGGACTGCGCTCACTTTATAAACTCGAACAAATAATCCGCGAGGAATGGAAC
Organism: Treponema sp. UBA7570; assembly: GCA_002477955.1. Taxonomy (GTDB): domain Bacteria; phylum Spirochaetota; class Spirochaetia; order Treponematales; family Treponemataceae; genus Treponema_D. Next base: position 11,606 of record DLLE01000012.1, read on the forward strand.
AATACAGCTGAAGCCCTTGAATTCAAGCCAACAGTAATTCTCCCAGGCGACATCTGGAAAGAATCTGGCCGTTGGGAAACTATGGGCTCACAAATGCTCAAAGCAAAAAACCGCGGTGAACAGGACATGGTTGTTTCTCCAACTGCAGAAGAAGCATTTACTGCGATTGTCCGCGACGGACTCAGTTCTTACAAGCAGCTCCCTGTAAATCTTTACCAGATCAACACAAAATACAGAGATGAAATCCGCCCAAGATACGGCGTAATGCGCGGCCGCGAGTTCATAATGGCGGACGGCTACACAATGAACGCTGACGACGAGTCTCTTGATGAATCATACAAACTCTACGAGAAAGCATATTTCCGCATATTCAAACGTCTTGGACTCAAAATCATTCCAGTGCGCGCGGACTCAGGCGCAATGGGAGGAAGCGGTTCAGAAGAATTCATGGTTGAATCCCCAATCGGCGATGACACTTTGATTATCTGCCCGAACGAAAAATGCGGTTTTGCGGCCAACGTTGAAAAAGCATGGTGCGCTTCGGACGATTCTGTAAACAAAAAAGGCGAAAAACCGTCAAAAACAGAGCTCCCTGTCGAAATAGTAGCAACTCCAAACGTTTTCTCAATCGAAGATATGGAAAAATTCTTTGACGAATCACCAAAAATGTTCATCAAGGCTCTCATTTACCGCGTAATCAACTCATCACTCGACATGACAGGCGCAAACGGCGCAGACAAATGGAAGAGGGTAAAAGACCCTGCCGGCGATTACTATCCACTTTCTTATGTTTGTGTCCTTATCCGCGCAGATTTAGACGTAAACGAAGCAAAACTTGCAGCAACCCTCAAAGCATCAGAAGTTGTCCTTGCAGAGGCAGAAGAAGTTCTTGAATACGCAGGCGCTCCACACGGTTTTGTCGGCCCGGTTACAGCAAAATGTCCGCTCGTAGTTGATTATTCTGTCGTAAAAGACGGCGAGGCAAAAATGCACGATGCAATCGCAGGCTCTGGAAAAGACGGTTATCACATTATTCACGTTGAACCGCTACGCGACTTCGTCCCATACATCAATGCAGACGTCCGCACAGTAAAAGAAGGCGACAAATGCCCTCTCTGTGGCGAAACTTTCTATACAAGAAAAGGAAACGAGCTCGGCCACATCTTCAAGCTCGGTCACAAATACACAAAGTCAATGCACGTAACTTTCCTTGCAAAAGACGGCAAACCGGCAGAACCGACAATGGGCTGCTACGGAATCGGCGTTGACCGCACACTCGCCTCAATCATCGAAAAAAACAACGACGAGAAAGGCATTATCTGGCCAATGTCAGTTGCACCGTTCCAAGTTTGCATCGTTCCAATCAAATACAACGGAGCAATGAAAGAAGTTGCCGACACAATTTACGAGAAACTCACAAAAGCAGGAATCGAAGTCCTTCTTGACGACCGCGACGAACGCCCTGGAGTTAAATTTGCCGATATGGAACTGATTGGAATTCCTCTCAGAATTACAGTCGGCGACAAAAATCTTCCAAATGTTGAATTCAAACCACGCAGCGCAGCCGAAGCAGAACTTGTTCCAGCAGAAAGCGCAGCAGAAAAAGCAATTCAATTTGTAAAAGACGAACTCGCAAAACTTCAAGCATAAACTTTTTTAAGCTCAAAATGCAAATTTTTCAAACTTTGAGTTTAAAAAAATCGTCATCAAAATAAAAAACGGTCATTAAACTAAAACCCAAATCGGCAAAAGCAAAATGACCGTCTTTTTTCACTTTTTTTTCAATCGAGGAAATATGAAATCCGTTCCTTCAAAAAAATCCTTTTTTTCAGTTTTGTTTTTTTCATTTTTTTCTTGTCTTTTTGCGCTTCCGGGCGTAACAAAAAAAATTCCGGATTTGTCGGGACAGTTCGTTTATTACGAAGACAAAAGCTTTGAGCGCGAATCATATTTCGGAATCATTTTTTACGATGAAGGAACTTACGGTCTGCGCTATTTTGCACCGTCAAAAACAGACGTCAAGTCACTTTTACCCAAAAAAGACATTCAAATTCTTTTTTCGCTCGACATTACAAAAAAATACGTTGAGCTCACCGGCGAACGCATAATTTCCGCAATTTCTCCAGAAGACACAGACATAATCAATTACCTTCACGATATGCTTTACGAACTTACAGCCCGCCTCCAAAAAGCTTCTCCAAACGGTTTTATCGAAGACAAAATTACCGTTCCACAGGAATTTGAACAATTTGGCGGCGAGGTAAAAATCAATTTCGACCCGTTCATTCCAATTTTCAACGTAAAATCAATCGAAGACTCAACTGGAAAAATCGTTTTTAACCTTGTAACCGCAGGTCAACTTTCTTCTTCTTCCGACGAAAATTTCAGTGCATTTGAAGGACTTCCTGTAAAAACCGAAGACCAGCATTCATTTTCACTCAACAAAAAAGCCGAAAAACAAAAAATCACCTATAAAAAAACTTCCGGCTTCACCCAAAAAATCACTCTCGACAGTCAGTGGACAGCAAAAGCCGAAAATTTTTACACACTTTCAAACAGCGCAATTCTCGCTTTCGACATAATCGACCTTTCAAAAACCGATTCCGCACAAAAAGCAACCGTTTCCGACACTCTTTTACAAAAATTCACACTCGGCACAGACGGAACTTATCCTTATTCTCAATTGCAAAAATTAGAAACCGCATCTTCAGGAACAAAAGTGTCAAACTTGTTTTTTAACGACATTTCAAAATCTTTCACGCGTGACTTCAAAATTTTGACACATCTCGACGAAAACCACCTCGCAATAATGTCTTTGACCGTTTTTCAAGGAGTCTATAGCAAAAACAGCAAATATTTCGATTCAATTATAAAATCGTATTCGGCAAAATAATTTTTTGAATTTTTGGGTGGCTTTTTGCATCGCAAAAATCGGGCTTTTCAGGGTTCCGCCTTTCGGCTCCAGCCGCTTCCTTCACTCGCTGCTCTCGTTCAGTCCAGTGTCCGGCTTCGCCGCCCTTACAATCCCTGCCACATTTTTTTAATTAAAACTTGAACGCGAAAGCGGACTTCCAATCCAAATTCCTTCACTTCCCAAATACTCTTTTTTCTGACCTTCAATCAAAAACTGCACGCTGTTTACCGTTCCAAATTCTGTCGCAGTATAAACAATCTGCATAAGCTGAGCCTGATAACCGTCCATTCCGACCGTATTAAACTCAAATTGCTCATTAAAATTCAAATAGGCAATACCATCACGCACAGAAGCCGACAAAAGCCTTGTTCCCTCAGGAATCAAACTTCTATAACCGCGAGCACTTTCCTGCGCATTTGGTCCAGCAAGCAAAATATTCATATTAGTCACAAGCGGCGAATCATTTTTTTCAACAGCCCGCGTAATCATTTTTCTGCTCAAAGTTCCATCTTCGCCAATATAAACAAAATAAATTTTTTGGTTAGTTACAGTAATAGTTTTCTTTTCAGGAGCTTTTGTTTTTTCTTCTTTTTTTATATTTGCCGGAGAATTTTCCGTGCTTTTTTCTTGTTTTCCCTCATTTTTTGCAACTTGCGGTTTTTCTTCCGTTTTTTCGGTCTTTTTTATTCCTTCACTCTGATTTTGTTTTTTCTGGTCAGGAACATCTTCATTTGCCGATTTATTTTCATCAAATTTTTCAACCGAAGGCAACACTTCTGTTCCCAAGTTTTCTTGAGAACTTTGCTTTGTTTCTGTTTTCAATTCAATAACGGTTTCAATTTCCGGTACTTTTTTTTCTTTTACTTCATGCTTTTGAATAAATTCCGGAGTGGTTCCAAAAAGGCGTTCAAAAAATCGCGTCGTTTTTAAATTTGAATATATATCGTCCTGTTTTACCAAAAATACAATTAAAAGAATCAAAAATCCAAGAATCCAGCAAGCAAAAGCCAATCCTGTCGAGTTTTTTCTATTTTTTTCATTTTTTGCCATATCATCTAGTATAATTGACACCAAATTAAAAGTCCACGCAAAGCCAGCCGAAGTTTTACAGAAGCGAAAAATTTTCATAATTCTACTTGTTCCATTTTCTTTTAAACATTAAACTAATATCCGTACGAAATTTTAAATTGAGGCGATTTATGGATAAAAAAGGTGCTTTCTACGAACACAAAGAATTTGATTTAATTACTTTTGGAGAAACAATGCTTCGTCTTTCTCCTCCAGTAAATGAACTTATTTACAAAAGCGACTCTTTTAAAAAACATGCGGGCGGAGCAGAACTCAATGTTGCCTGTGGAGTTTCTCTTTTAGGCTGCCGTTCTGGAATTATCACCCGTCTTCCAAAAAATCAACTTGGAACTTTCATCAAAAACCGTATCCGCTCATCTTCTGTCAGCGATGACTTTATCATTTGGGACGAATCTCCAGAGGCCCGTGTCGGAATTTATTTTTACGAAAACGGAGCTTATCCGCGCAAACCGACAGTTGTTTACGACCGAAAAAATTCTTCCATCACAAAAATCAAGGAATCTGAAATTCCAGAAGACATTTATAAAAAAGCAAGAATGTTTTACACGTCAGGAATCACTCTAGCTTTGAGCGAAGCAACTCGTAATCTCGCAATCAACATGATAAAAAAATTCAAGGCAGAAGGGACTCAGATTGCGTTTGACGTAAACTACCGTGCAACACTTTGGGACGAAGAAACAGCCCGCGAAACAATTAAACACGTTCTACCTTATGTCGATGTTCTTTTTATTTCCGAAGAAAGTTGCCACCGTATGTTCCAAATGAAAGGAACTCTCGAAGACATGCATAGGCAGTTCTGTCGCGATTATCCAAATATTCAGTTGATTGCAACTTCACAACGCGAAGTAATCAGTCCAAAAGTTCATTCATTTGGTTCGACAGTGTATTTAAAACGTCTGGACAAATTCTATCGTGAAGAACCTTACAAAGACATTGACGTTGTTGACCGCATTGGTTCTGGCGACGCTTATTGTGCTGGCGTTCTTTTTGGACTTCTTCATTACGATGATGCTCAAAAAGCCGTTGAATTCGGCAACGCAACTTGTGCTACAAAAAATACAATTTTCGGAGACCTTCCAGTTTCCGACTTCCGCGAAATCGAAGCGATTATCAAGGCTCATCAGACAAAAGGCAAACAGTCAGAAATGAACCGTTAACAAAAATATCTTAAAAAAAATCGGTGGTTTAAGGGCAAAAAAATCTCTTGACCACCGATTTTTTTATATACTTATTGAATAAATTTTCCTTCTAAAAAAAAGTGCCAGACATTGCAAATAAGTTTTTTATTTTCTCATCTCATACAAGACAATTGCGGCCGCCTGCGCAACATTCAAACTTTCAATGGGACGCTCAGCGCTTTTTCCAAATGTGCTTGTATTAGGAATTATAATAAGTTCATCACAATTTTCTTTTACCTGTTTTGAAATTCCGTGCTCTTCATTTCCAAGAACTATTAAAGCCGATTTATTTGCGCTTAATTCTTTTAACTTTCCTACTGGCTGAGTTGCATTTACATCTGTACCAAAACGAAGCATTTTTCCTTTCATTGCTTCCAGCAAACGGACTATCGACTTTACAGAATAAATATTTACATATTCCATTCCGCCTTGCGCAACCCGGTACGAACTTGTTGTAATCGAAGACTGAGCTTCATCCAAAGGAATAATAACATTTTTAACACCAAAAAAAGCTGCGCTTCTTACAATCGCACCAAGGTTATTTGCATTACCAACGCGGTCAAGGATCAAAGCAGTCTCTTTTTCGTGCAGCCATTCGTTAGTCACATCGCTGTCCAAAGGGTTAATTTCCGGCTGCTCAATCATTGCAACCACACCCTGATGGTGAACACTTCCGCAAAGTTTTTCTAATTCATTTTCATCTTTTACTTTATTGTACGGAGCCTTTCTTTTTGCAAGTGATCTACATAATTCCCCAAAAGAATTCATTCTTTCTTCAGTATAATAAAACCGTCTTATTTTCTGGGGATTTTCTTTTGCAAGTGCTTTTACAGCCTCAAAACCACAGACTGCAAGTTCTTTCTTTTGTGTATTTTTCATATATTGAATATAAATCAAATTTAAATAAAAAAAAAGCGGTATCTTTCGACACCGCTTTTCGGGTTTTACTAATTTTACTAAAACTAGTAAAGAAGGTTCATTTCCTTCATCTTAGCAATACCAGCCTGTTCCCAAGCCTTTCCACCCATGTTGTTGAATTCTGCCAACCAAGCATCCCAGTTAGCTTTTGTAAGCTGGCGTTTGCCTGTCATAAATTCAACTACACCCTGTTCATAGAAACGCTGAAGGTCAGCATCTGGAAGAGGGAGAAGAGAAGCGCCAATTACTGGTGTCCATGGTTTAGACTGCATTTCGCGGAGAGCCTTCAATGAAGAAAGCTGTTTCTTTGAAACTGCTGTTGTATAAGTTGGGTAACGAGACATAAGTTCAGCATCTGAGTTGTAGTAAACCATGTTGCGGAGCTGAGTCAAAGGCTGCATCTTTGGCTTAGAGAAAGCCATGTTCTTATCTGGAATACCATCTTTTGTTGGTGCACCTGTTTTTGGATCAAGTACATAGTTTACACCTTCAACACCGTATCCAAGGAGATAGTAACCTTCGTCAGAAGACATCCATTCAAGAAGACGAGCAATCATCTGTTTCTTTGTAATAGTCTTTTTAGTTCCATCAACATCTTTCCAGTTCTTGATTGTCTGGTCAGCGTTTCTTTTTGCTACACAGTAGCGGCGGTAAGCCTGATCATAAACACCAGCAGCTGATTTTCCTTTTGGTCCAACAGGTGGATCAACGATAATCAATTCACCTTTAGGGAAGTTCTGATCGAATGGAGCATAGTTAGATTCTGCAAATGCAGCAGCGTTCTGTTCACGGAAGATACCGAATTTTCCCTGTTTCCAAGAAGCACGGTAGTCATCCTTTTTATAAGCTGTCCAGTTTGGATCTATAACCTTTGCATCAATGATTTTCTTGAGGAATTCAAGAGCATCGTAATATTCTGGTTTGTTGATGTTAAGACCTGCGCCGTCTTTAGACATAGACCAAGTTCCAGCAACACCAAATGCACCGAACCATGGGTCAAAACGAGCACCAAGACCTTCACACATTGGCTTAAGTTCGATATACGCGCCGAGACCGTATGTATCGTTCTTTCCGTTTCCATCTGGATCTTTGAAAGTAAATGCTTTCATTACTTCGAAGAATTCATCTGTTGTCTTAGGAACTTTGAGTCCGAGTTTGTCGAGCCAGTCTTTGCGGATAAGAATACCTTCATTACGAACGATTGTACCTGGCTGATCAAGACCATAGCAAACACCGTTTACTGTAGAGTGCTTGCGGGCATCTTTATCATAAAGCTTTGCAGTGCGGTTAGGCATCATTGCAAACATATCATCTACAGGAGCAAGAAGTCTCTGTTTTGTCAAAATCTGGAAACAGTTATCGCTTACCATGAACAAGTCAGGAAGAGAGTTTGCAGCACCAGCAGCGTTGATTTTTGTATCCTGGTCAGATTCGTTTGAAGGAAGAGCTGTTATAACCAAGTTAATTCCGAGCTTTTCCTTAATAATTTTATAAGCAACCCAGTCAGCAGGTGGCGGACCAGCTTCTGTTACAGCAGCACCGTACCAAAGTTCAATGTCAACTGTACCGTCTTTGTTTGCCTTCCATTTTTTTGCAGCAAAAACTGGAGAAGCAACTGTAAGAACCAAAGCGATGAGCGCGAGATTCTTGAAAAAGTTTTTCATTTTATCCTCCTTATATTGAATCGAATGAAAACAATTTTATAAATAAAAATATCCGATTTTAAAATCGCGATACCTTAATTATAGCACAAAAAATTGACCAGACAATATTTTTTTATCATCTGGTCAAGCAAATGCAGTATTAAAACTTAGCCCTTAACAGAACCAAGCATTGTACCCTTTGTAAAGTATTTCTGAATAAATGGATAAGCAATAATCATAGGAATTGCCGACATAAATACAGAAGCCGCCTTAATAGCCTGTACAGAAGCATTTCCGAAAGCGTTTACTTCAACGTATTCGTTCATACCAGAAGCCATCAAAATGTTGCGGAGCAAGATTGGAAGTGGCTGCAAGTAAGCTTCGTTCAAGTAAAGCATAGCGTGCATGAAGTCGTTCCAGAAGTTTACAGCGTAGTACAAACCAATTGTCATAATGATTGGTTTTGACAACGGAAGAATAATAGACAAAAGAACATACCATTCAGCAGCACCATCAATACGAGCAGATTCTTTCAAAGATTCAGGAATTCCTTCAAAGAAACCACGCATAATCAAACAGTTGTATGTACCAATTGCACCAGGCAAGAAGATTGAAGCCAAATGGTTTGTAAGATGAAGATTTGTTACAACAAGGTATGTTGGGATTACACCAATATTAAACAAATATGGAATAAGCACAAAGTAGTTAAGGATTTTGCGTCCTGGAAGATCAGAAACTGACATACAATATGCCATAGGAACTGTAAGAGCAAGAGCAGTTACAACACCGAATGCCATAATCTTCAAAGAGTTCCAAAATGCTGTAATAAATCCAGCGTTACCGAGCAAAGCTTTGTAAGCAGAAACATCCCATTTCCATACAGGAAGGAACATACCTTCAAAGTTTGTTCCAAGGAATGAGTTTGGACGGAAAGAAAGTGTGATTGTAGACCACATTGGGATCGCAATAATTACACCAACAAAAATAAGAAATGCATTGATACAAATATAGAATGTGCGATCGCCTGCAGTAAGTTTTACTGTACTTGGTTTTGTCATTTTAGTCTCCCTTAATTACAGAAGTGAAGAATCAGCAAGTTTTTTAGTAACAGCGTTAGATGCCATTACGAGAAGCATACCGATTACACCCTTGAAAATACCAACGGCAGTAGCAAGAGCAAACTTGAACTGCAGAAGACCCTGACGATATACCCAAGTATCGATAATATCGGCTACAGAATATACAGGAACAGAGTACAACATGAACATCTGGTTAAATCCAGCATCAAGAACTGTACCGAGTTTAAGAAGAACTACGGTTACAATTACTGGCTTAATAGACGGAATTGTAATATACCAAACACGCTGAACAGCAGATGCACCTTCAACCATTGCGGCTTCAAACAATGAAGGGTCAATTCCCATCAAAGCAGCAATAAAGATAATTGCAGCCCATCCCATTTCCTTCCAAGCATCAGAAATAATTACAATAGCAGGGAATGTATGAGTGTTTGTAAGAAAATCTACTGGATCACCGCCAAAAAATTTAACGATGTCGTTTACCATACCATCACCAGGAGCCAAAAGTACAAGCAAGATACCGTACATAATAACCCACGAAAGGAAGTGCGGAAGATAAGCAAGAGTCTGTACAACTCTACGAAGAATGTCATGTGTACATTCATAAAGAGTTACAGCAAGAATAATTGAAAGCGGAACACTGATTACAAGTTTTAACAAACTGTAAAAAATTGTGTTGCGAAGCAATTCACCAAAATAGAATGACTGGAAGAAGTCTACAAAATTGCGGAATCCAATCCAGCTACTTCCCCAAATTCCATCTGAAGGCAAAAAGCTTTTAAAAGCAATCTGTCCGTTCACAATTGCACCATACTTCAAAATAGCATAGTAAACAGCTGGGATAACGAGCAGTGCATAAACAGAATAGTGTCTCTTAACATCTTTCCAAAGGTTTTTCTTTGGAGCTTTAAGAGCTGTTGTTTCTTGTGCGATCATATTTAACCTCAGTTCTTTTATAATAACTTTTTTTATATAAAATTGACAAGCGTTTTATTGGACAAAAACGAACTATGCTTAAAAAATTCTTACTGTTTTGTCCGAATTTTTCCAGGCGGAATACCGTAGACCTTTTTAAACACTCTGCAAAAATATGCCTGATCCTGAAAACCAGATTTTTCTGCAATTTCGTAAATTGTATCATTCGTTTCAAGAAGCATTTTTGTCGCAAGGAAAATTCTATAACGATTTAAGTATTCCCAAAGCGAAAGTCCAATTTCTTTATGGAAAATCCTTGTTAAATAATCTTCGCTAACGTGAACGGTGTCAGCAAGTTTCCATCTTACAATCTGCTGAGAAGCGTTTTTGTTAAGATAAAGTATCGCCTTTTTTACCAGCGCGCCTGTATGAGGCGGCATAATTTCATCACCTGAGAGAATTTCGCGGATTCTGCTGTCAAACTGTTCAGAATCAGCAGCTCCGCTATTGCACAAAATAATTCTTGGATGAGCGCACAAAAGCTCAACTTCTTCTTCGGAAGAAATTGTTTCCGGCAAGACGATAATCGGCACAAGGACAGTTTTTGGATTTTTTCTGATTTTCTTAATGCTTTCTTCATCAATTGATTCAAAAACAATCAGCGAAGGTGTAATTTCTTCAAGAATATGCTCAAATTCCGCCATTGACTGAATTTTTACGCTGTTAGAGTCGGTTGCCCAAGTTCCATAATTTGTACGTTTTGCATTTATGAATAAAACCGGAGCAGATTTTTGAGCGCGAACCTTCGATTCAAGCATTTCAACAAAATTATGGCTTATAAGCTCGTGACTGTAACACAAAATCGGCGCACGGAAAAGATTTTCGTTATGTCGCAAACTGTAAACCTTTACCCATTCGTCAATCGGAGCATTGTCAGACCGCCAGTAGAGAATTGCATTTTCGAGCTTGCCATCAGCCAGAGAGTCAAAATTTACAACCGGCATATCGAAAATTTCCGAAATTGTTTCTTTAGAAGAAAGGTTTATGACATTTTTCGGAGACTTTTCCATTTTTACCGGCGGAAGTCCTGCAAGATTAGGCCAAGGCAAAATTATTGAAAGCGATTCATCATCAATTTTTTGAACTTCGCCGTACTGCAAAAGAATAATCTTTTCTGCCAGCAAGAATTCCGGATCTTTCCAATCAAGATGCTTTGTCTTTAAGTCGATTTTTAAGCCTTCATATCCGGCAGAAAGCGACATTGAGCCTTTTCCATCGCCAAAAAAAGTAAGAAGGGCTTTTTTTAAGCGGTCAGGATCTCCGTAAACAAGTGGAAATTTCTGGTCTAAGGAAGCAACAACACTTCCCGGCAAAACTTGACGAATGTCAAAAAGCTTTTTATCCATCGGCAAATCGTCAACCTGAGAACGGGTAAGCTCAACAAGAGTAACGGTCTTATGCAGCTGAGACTGAATTTGAGAGCGAAGGAATATCAGCTGCTCAGTAAGAATATCCTGATCAACAATGCCTTTTTCGATATTTCCCTGCATCTGGAATATTTTTGCAGACAAATCTTTTAAAGGATCGCAAAGCTCACTTCCAACATTTGCAAAAAACTCAGTTTTAGCAAATTCCGCTTTTTCGGCTTTTTGACGCGCCTTGTCAATTTCTTTAAATAGAAGAATGTTTTGAATTGTATTTCCAACCGAAACCCTCAATCCTTCGTAAACGCTTCCATCGCAGTCAGAATAGCCATTTATCATATAGCCGAGCGGTTTATTTTCCATAAAAAGCGGCTGAACAAGATAAACTCCATATTCAAAATCTTTTTTAAATTCTTCCGGAACCAAAAGTTTTGAAGAAAAAAGCTTTTCCTCAAGACAAAGCTCGCCAGAAGGATTAAATCCACCGACATATCTTGAAGTTCCGTCTTCTTCATAAAGAACAAGAGCCGTGCTTCTAATTCCGATTTTTGGCAAATAATCCGAAAGAATTTTCATCAAAGCGTCAAAATCATGGGCAGCGAGCAGGGCGCTTTTTAGCGAGCTTACAATCGACGCATTTTTTTCTCTAAAAGTCCGAAGCTCGCAAATTTTTCGCTGAACCTGAGGAATTATCAAATTTACAGTGCTGATAACCTTTGTTACATATTCTTCCGGCAAAAATGTCGAATTTTTAAGAAGGCGCAGTGCCTCGTACAAAGTAAAAAGTTCACCGTCTTTCTTAAAATACGCCGTCAAAACGTCGCTCAGACGGCGATAGAAATCCGACTGATTATTTTCAAACAGCGCTTCAAAAAGAGGCTGAATAAGTTCTTCGCGCTCTTTTTCGTCCGCATGAAAGAGCTTTGAAATTGCCTCAACAAAATCATCACGATTTTTTATACGTTTTTTTGAATCATAAAAATTCTGAAGATGCTTTAAATTATTACAACCGCAGCTTTCACGGATTACAGGATATGCCGGCAAAACCGTATCTTCAACTTTTTCACCATTCAAAAGCCGAACAAGCTTCTGATAAGCGACAATTCCGAGTTTTTCCATTGGCATATGAACCGTAGAAAAAGAAACAGAACTTACGCGGCTTTCTACAGAATCATTAAAACCGCCGCAAATATAATCTTTTGGAACCTTGTAGCCGTGTTTTTCAAAATATTCAACTGAAGCAAGGGCAATTATATCGCTGGCGCACAAAAGCGCGTCAAAATCTTTTCCAGGAACCAAATTTCTTTCATTATAAAGCTGAACTGCGCCTTTTTCGCTTTCGTACCAATCCATATAATCAGAAATCAGATTTTCGTCTAAAATTCCGGCTTCTTTTACAGCATCAAAAAAACCGCGAAAACGATCCTGAGCCGAAGTATGATTTTTTGGGCCGCGGATAAATGCAATCTTTTTTGCGCCATGAACTTCAATCAAGTGTTTTGTTAATTCCTTCATTCCTTCGTAGGCGTCAAAAGAAACACTTGGCGCGCCGTCAATTTTTTGACCGATAGTTACAAATGGAAGATTTCCAAATTTTTTATGAAATTCAACACTTTTTTCGTAAGAAACGCCATTGCTTATGCTCGAAGCCCAGCTTATCAAACCGTCAAGATTTTCCGAATTAACAAGTTTATAGATTTCGTTAAAGAGATGATTTGCGCCAGAATCGCTTAAATTGCTTCCAGGAAAAATAAAAAACGAACCTTTTTCTTGAGAAGCGTAATTTGCAAGTTTAAACCAAAACTTTAATGACGATCCAAAATGAATTGTACTCAGAGCAAAACCGATTCTTTTTCCAGACGTGCCGATATTCAAATTTTCCCCCAAAATATAATCATACGGATTTTAGTATTATGTCGTTTTTTTTACAAGTGCTTCCGTTATTGTACAAAGGATTTAAAATATTTTAAAGTTTTTTGGAGCGCATTATTTTTACAAACCCGCTTTCCACCCTTCCGCTTTCGCTCCATTTCCTCCGGAAACTCCGGGGTTCCAATCGGGGCTATAAAATTTCCTCTAATTGAAAGTCTTATCCATAAATGATAAAATCAGACATTATTTTTGGAGGCTTCTAAAATGGCATTAAAGTCTATAAAAGACGTTGTAAAAACTGTAAAACGTCCAGAAAAAATTCTTCAGTTTGGCGAAGGCGGATTTCTCCGCGCATTCGTGGACTGGCAGATTGATATTGTAAACGAAAAAACTGACTTCAACGGAAATGTTGTAATCGTTCAGCCGCTTGAAAAAGGCATGGTTGACGCGATGAACGCACAGAACAACCTTTACACAACTGTTCTCCGCGGAATGAAGGACGGAAAGCCGACTGTCGAGACACGCACAATCAACTCTATCAGCCGCTCAATCAACCCTTACACAGACTACGACGACTACATCGCGCTCGCTTCAAGCCCGGACTTGCGCTTTATCGTTTCAAACACAACAGAAGCCGGAATCCGCTTTGACGCAGAAATCGACGGCGTTCCAGTAACTCTCGACCAGAAGCCACAGAAAAACTTCCCTGCAAAAGTTACAGCATTCCTTTACAAGCGTTTTCAGGCATTCAAGGGAGACGTTTCAAAGGGAATGATCCTTATTCCTTGCGAGCTTTCTGACCAGGCCGGTCTCAACCTCAGAATCAACATTCTCCGCTACGCAGAAATGTGGCAGCTCGGCCCAGACTTCATCAACTGGTTTGACGAGGCTTGCGATGTCTGCTCTTGCTTGGTAGACCGCATTGTTCCAGGATATTTCCCGCTCCTCACAAAAGAAGAAGACGGAAAAACACAGGCAGAGCATATCTGCGAAAAACTCGGCTACGAGGACAAGCTTCTTGACTCAGCAGAGCTTTTCCACTTCTGGG
>DLLE01000047.1 GCA_002477955.1 Treponema sp. UBA7570
GCTACAAGCCCCGTTATGCGCTAAAATCCGTAGTCGCTTTTTTCCTGCACGATTTTTTCCGGCTGGAAAACCTGCTGAAAAACCTCAAATGCTTTTTTTACAGGAATAAATTTTATTCCCGTTTTTACGATTTCAGGAATTTCTTCAAGATCGCGCTCATTGCTCTTCGGAATAAAAATCGTCTTTACTCCGTTTCTCTTGGCAGCTACAGTTTTTTCGCGTAAACCGCCGATTGCCATGACAGAACCTGTCAAATCAAGTTCTCCGGTCATTGCAACATCGCTTTTTACAACCCTTCCAGTCAAAAGAGACATAAATGTTACTGCCATCGTAATGCCTGCGCTCGGTCCGTCCTTTGGCGTTGCTCCTTCCGGAATATGCAGGTGAATTACATTCTGATCAAACCAGCTCTGCGGCTTTATCTTGTGTTCAATTGCATACTGCTTTACATAGTTAAAGGCAATTTGAGAAGATTCTTTCATAACATCGCCCATCTGTCCGGTCAAGACAAGTCCGCCCTTGCTGTCAGGAAAACTGATTGCTTCTATAAGAAGAGTGTCGCCTCCCATGCTTGTCCAGGCAAGGCCAATGCAAGTTCCAGGAATTTCGGCCCGTTTGATTTCGCTTTCGTCAAAAACAGGCTTGCCAAGATAAGTATCCAAATCTTTTGCATCAATATTAAACTGTTTTCCGTCCAGAGAATCGCATTCGTTATTTTCGATTTCTTTTACTTCGCTCAAAGTCTTGATGTTTTCAGGAATTCCAGAAAGCTGCCGTGTAATTATCTTTCTGTGAATTTTATCAATACATTTTTCGTAATTGCGGACACCGGCCTCGCGCGCATATTCCTCTGCGATACGCAAAAGAGCGGCCTTTGTATATTTTACCTGGCCTTTTGCAAGTCCGTTTTTTGCAAGATTTTTTGGAATAAGGTATTTTCTTGCAATTTCAAGTTTCTCCTGATCGATATAACCAGAAAGCTGGATTATTTCGGCGCGGTCTAAAAGAGGTTCCGGAATTGAATCCAGTGTATTTGCCGTCAAAATAAAAAACACATTGCTTACGTCAAACGGCAAATCCAAATAGCTGTCGCGGAAACTTACATTCTGCTCCGGATCCAAAACTTCAAGAAGCGCGCTAGCAGGGTCGCCCTGAACACTTGCCCCCATTTTATCAACTTCGTCAATCATAAAGACCGGCGATTTTGTCTTTGTAATCTTTAATCCCTGAAGAATTTTTCCAGGCATTGCGCCAATATACGTTCTGCGGTGTCCTTTTATTTCAGCCTCGTCGCGCATGCCTCCAACGCTAAACCTGTAAAAAGGCTTGTTCATTGCATTCGCAATAGAGTGTCCGATTGAAGTTTTTCCGACTCCCGGCGGTCCTACAAGAATCAAAATTGAACCTTTGTTGTCTTTTTTCATCTTTCGGACTGCAAGATATTCAAGAATTCGTTTTTTTACATCGTCAAGGCCGTAATGGTCTTTTTCAAGAATTTTATATGCTTTTGCAAGATCGAGATTTTCTTTTGGCTCTTCATTCCACGGAAGGGCGCAGACCAGCTCAAGATAATTGCGGCTTACAAAATATTCAGAAGAATTGGAATCCATCAATTTGAATTTTTCGAGTTCGCTTTCCAAAGCTTCCTTTATTTCGCCTTCAAATTTAAATCCTTCAATTTTTTCCTTAAATTTTGAATAATCGTTTCCTTCTCCATCGGCACCGATTCCAAGCTCATCTTGAATTGATTTCATTTCTTCTCGTAAAAAGTATTCGCGCTGATTTTTTTCAATTTTTTCGTTTAATTCATTTTGAATTTTCTTCTGCATCCGCAAAAGTTCCTGTTCTTTTTTTATAAAAACAAGAACCTGCTCAAGCCTTGAGCGCACGTTAAGCTCTTCGAGAACTTTTTGCTGGTCAGATTTTTCAACATTTAAAATCGAAGCAACAAAATCGGCAATTTTTCCAGGATTGTCGATATTCACCATATTTAAGCGCATTTCTTCGGAAAACAGCGGATTATTGTCGCTTATCTCTTTCATTTCGCTTATAAGCGCGCGTGTCAGGGCTTTTGTTTCAAACGTATCGCTTTCTTCGTCATCGAGATACTGAACCGCAACAACAATTGGATTTTTTGCAGACAAAACCCGGCGGATTTTAAAACGTTTTATTGTCGAAACAAAGATGTTTACTCCACCGTCAGGAAGGTTTATTTTTTTTATAATTCTTGCAACAGTTCCAATATCGTACAAATCGCTTGCAACGGCATTTTCATCTTCCGTTTTTGAAAGCACCAGACCGATAAAGCCATTTGCCTCGAACGAATCTTCGACAATTTTTACATCGTCAGGATTAGAAAGCATAAGCGGTGTAAAAATTCCAGGAAAAATCGGATGCCCGTTAAGAACGACCAAAGGCAATTTTAGAGGAAGTGCCTGCTCAACTGTGATAATAGAACTTGCGGAATCGTCCGTCCGCCGTTCACCTTTCTTTGAAGATTTTTTAGATTTTTCTTCTTTTCCTGTGGCTGTATTTTTTTCGTTTTTTTCAGTTTCGTCTTTTTTTGCAGAAATTTCACCTTCGTTTTTTTCTTTCTGCGGAGTATCTTTTTCTACCGTCACTTCAACATCGACAGGAGTTCCGTCAGCATCCGTATGCTTTGAAACCAATTCATTTATTGCATTTTTTAAATTTTCAGCAACAGCTTTTAAAGCGTCATTCTGTTTATTTTCGTCATTATTGTCGTTATTATTTTTAGCCATAATTATAATTTAACCATAAAAATGGCTGTAGGCAACAAAATTATTCCTCTTTGGATTTGCTTTTGTCCTGCAATTTTTCAAGTCCGGCATTCAAAAAAAGCTCATCCTGATACCAGTCAAGAATAAGAGAATAAAAAGCATCCTCGTAGCCTTCGCATTTTGCAAGAATTTTTACGACAGTACCGCTTTTTAAGCTTCCTGACGGAACACTGTCCATCAAAACCCATTTTCCGCGGTACGAAATAAAGAATTTTGTCTTTGAAGTAAGCGAATTCCCTTCAAAACGGTCGTAACTTTCTGCATGAACTTTTACAGGCCGGTTTGCATTCCGAAGACTGCTGATTTTTAAGTTTAAATTTTCTTTTTCAACTTCGACAGTCTGCCACATTATATAAGGACCTACTGCAATTTTAATCCGGTATTTTCCAGAACGCAGATAAACAGGATATGTTGAATAGTTTTTTACGTTTTTTGAATTATTTTGAGCCTGCTGAGTAAAAATCCGGCGGCTTCCGTTTACTTCCGGAATTTCTTTTCCATCATCTGCAAAAAAGAATGCGCGCAAAGGAAGATCGGAGTCCACAGATGAAGCAACAGGAATTTCCATATTTAAAACAACGCTCTTATACCAATGCCGTAAAACAGTTTTGTGAACATAGCCACGGCTCCAAACAAAGCAAAAAAGAACGCAGGCCGCAACTCCAGACAAAACTCCACAGACGATTTTTTTGAATTTTTTGTCGCGCTGCTCAAACGAAGGAATTGCAAACTGTCTTGTTGTAAGAACAGTCTGCGCAAGGGCAATTCTTATTTTGTGAGTATCGTAATGAGAAAGATATTTTTTTACAATTTTGAGAACTGCATCAATCGACTGAAACCTTCTTGCCGGGTTTGCCTTGAGCATTTTTTTTATCATTCCAGCAATTACCGGAGGAATATTTCTGTCGATTTTACGCGGATTTACGTATTTTCCTTTGCGGATTTTTTCCAAAGTTTCTGCATTTAAAGCTGAAGGAAAAGGTTTTGTTCCTGTAAGCATTTCGTAAAGCATTACGCCCATCGAATAAATATCCGCCCTTCTGTCTACGCTTCTGCTGTCTGTGATCTGTTCCGGAGACATATAGGCAGGAGTTCCCAAAGTTACGCCGTGGCTTGTCAATTCGCCTGTAATCTGGGTTGTTGAAGTTTCTGCAACTGTTTTTCCAGAACTGTCAGCGGCGCTTTCGTTTTTTTGAGACGGCTCATTTTCGCTTTCGGTCGAGGCAATTCCAAAATCTGCAAGCTTTACTTCCGCCCTTTTTGAAATAAGAATATTTCCAGGCTTAATGTCGCGATGAACAATTCCCCTTACATGGGCAAACTTCAAGGCAAGACAGGCATCCTGAAAAATCAAAAGCGCAAGTTCTGTTCCAAGAGCAACCTGTTTTTCGAGAACCTGAGCAAGGGAAAGACCTTCAACAAATTCTTCGACAATATAATGGCTTGAACCTTCGACAAAATAGTCAAAAAGATGAACGATGTAAGGGCTTTGCATATCGAGCAAAATTTGGGCTTCGCGTTTAAACCGCTCGCGGACTATTTTATTGTTTCGGATTGTAAGTTTTTTCAAGATTACAAGTCTTTTTAAAGAAGGATGAACGGCTTTATAAACCGCTCCCATTCCGCCTTTTGCAACAAGTCCAAGAATTTTGTATTTTCCGATACTTTCAGGAATTTTTTCTGCCATAAAACTTACACTCCCATAAAAAGTCAAGATTAAAATTTCAGTTCTAATTCTCTACATCCACTCTCAAAATATCAGTTTCCGGATTAAATTTTCTATCTGGCTTGACAACAGCAATATTTTCTTCGTCCGGGTTATGAATCTGCACATATTTTCCATTCTGACGCAGTCCGTATCTGTTTTTTACAGGCCTGTGGCCGCCAATCCACACGGCATTTGCGCAGTTTTTTCCAAGAAGATTCTTTATGCTTTCAGAAACGCTGTCTTTTTTTGCCTCGCCATTTGCCGTCCAAGTAAGCGCAAGCGTTACTTCAGGAAATTTTCTGTAATTTATGATTTTTGACCGGGTCAATTCAAAAAACGGCTCGGCATGGCTTATTACAAGATTTGGAAAAACCGCACATAGCGGCAAAGCGTGCTCAAGGCAGCTTAAAATATAAATGACAGCATCATCGTACTGTTCTGCCATAAACTGATAGAACATTTCACCTTCCGCAGCCATTTTATAAAAAGGATGATTACCGCGGCCTTCTTCGTTCAGAATATTTTCATGATTGCCTTTCAAGCAGTGAAAATTTTCCGGACAAGAAAGCTTTAATTTTAAAATCATCTGCAAAACTTTCAGGTTTTCCAGCATTTCCTGATTCATCGCCTCGCTTTTTATTACGCCCCGTTTAAATTCAGAAAACGCATCTTTCCAGCGCTCATAGCAGCGCATCTCTGAATGAAAAATGTCTCCAACGCATACAAGGTAAATCAGTTTTTTTTGACACGCTTCCAAAATGCTCATTTTCCGGCAAGAAGGCTCTTCTTTGTTTTCTGTTTTTTCGGAATTTAAGCAAGCTTCATTCTCCTGCCCTGATTTTTTTTCAGAATCAGATGTTTTGTTTAAATCTTCCAGTTCAATTTCAAAATTCAGAATATGCCATAAAAAATATTCGCGCGCATGAATGTCTGGAATTACAACAACGGGCTTTTTTTCTTTTCCGAATTTTTTTTCTGAGCAAAAATCCAAAAGGCCGCCGGAAAATTTTTCGCCATATTTTTCTTTCGGACGGTAAAGTGAATTTTCATTTTCCAAAAGATTCAAGGCTTTTTCAAGAAGATGCATAAAAGCATCATATTCAGGAAAATCTTCGGAGCGGTAAATATTAAAAAGTTCAGTTTTTAAATCCACGGACAGCCCTTTTTGGCAAATTTTTACGCCAAAACAAGATTTACAGAACCGACTGTAATCCTGTCTCCCGGATTTAATTTAACGTACTTGTCATTTGGAATGCGTCTTCCGTTAATAAAAGTTCCGTTTGTAGAATTTTCGTCCTTTATAAAAAAAACGTCCTTGATTTTTTGAATCGAAGCATGCAAACGGCTGGCAAGCTTGTTGTCAATTACGATATTACAGTCTGGAGAACGGCCGATTGTCATTTTGGCGACCAGATTGATTTTCTTTTTGTTAAACATTAAATATGAAACCTGACTGGTATCAGCAATTTTTTCCAAATGCTGGCCGACAGGCGAACTTGTTACAATTGTAGTATCCTGCATGGATAGAATTATACAACCAAACTGAAAAACTGTAAAATCAAAACAAAAAGCAAATTTATTTAATCTGAAAATTCACCAGGAAGTGGAGCGGTTACGGTCATTACATTTTTTGTTGCCGGGTGCGGAAAACTAAGGCTTGCTGCATGCAGCATAATTCTCTTATAAGGTTTTCCGCCGTATAATTCGTCTCCCAAAATCGGACAGCCAAGGCTTGCTAAATGGACGCGAATTTGATGAGTGCGTCCTGTAAGAGGTTTGCAATAATACAAAAAAAAGCGGGAATTTGCCTTAAAAAACTCAAATTCCGTGCGGCTTTTTAAGCCTCCTTTTTCTTCGGAAAGTTTTCCCCATTTTGCGCTCTGGCCTTTCGGGCTTATTCTGCCCATAGGAAAATCAACTGTAATTTTTTTTGAGGCAGGTTCTTTTAAAATGGCGGCAACGTAATTTTTTTTTGCTGTATGCCGCTCAAACATGTCGTGGCAGGCGGCATTTGCTTCGCGTTTTTTTGTAAAGAGAATTACGCCGGAAGTGTCGCGGTCAAGACGGTGCATTATGCCGCAGTAAGGAGGATTTTTTGCATTCGGATTTTGAATTTTTTGTCTTGCAAAAAGATAGCGGACGACAGCCGCATGAAGATTGTCCCGAGTTTCGACCATGGATTTTTCGGTCGGAAAATGCGAGGGCTTGTTCACTACGATTATGTATTCGTCCTCAAAAAGAACATTTTTTTCTGTAAGCTCAAATTTTATGTCGTCGGGCTGTTTTTCGTAAAAAAGTTTTTCTTTATCGACAGAAACAAAGACAGAAGATTTTGCAAAAACCGTAAAAGAAGGCGCAAAAACCTGCTTTTGATTTACGCTTACCGCTCCTGCAACGATAAGACGGCGGATTTTAGAATTGGAAATTTCTGTTTTTAAGAGCAATGGAAGATTTTGACGTAAAAGCTCATCGAGGCGGATTTTTTTTTTGGAAAGAATTTTGAAAGTTTTCATTTTTATATATTTTTCGGGCAAGGGATGGAAGCCGCGCCAAAGGCGTTGAAACGGCAGTTTTCAACTGGCGTTTTAATGAAGCGGACAGCGCAACGGCGTACAGCCCGGTTTTTGTGGCAGAGCCACAAAAATGACCCCAAATTTTTTGTATAATTTTGTATAATTATGAAAAAAAAGCGGCAAAAAATCAATCGACGTGTTTTTTTGAGTTTTTTGCGAGAATCATTCCAGCCAAAAACGCTGTAAACGGAGCTGTTGCGGCAAGACCAAAGCTTCCTGCGACAGTGTTTATTATTTCGGCGGCGACCTGATTGTTGTTCAAAATATTGTAAAGCGGCGTTCCCTGCGCCATAAAAGTCATTAAAAGCGCAAGGCAAGTTCCGGAATATGCAAGAAGAAGAGTTGTCGTCATGGTTCCCATTGCGGCCCGCGCAACTGCAAGACCGGATTTTATTGCTTCAAGACGGCTGATTGACGGACATTTTTTTACAACTTCGTTGACGGCAGATGTTATATCGACCGCAAGATCCATAACTGAACCGCTCGCTCCAATGCAAATGCTGCTCATAAAGATTTTTGTAAGATTTAAATACTGAAAACCTGAATATAAAAGGCTTTCTGAATGAGCCATGACCGCGCCGTGAAGTTTTAGAGTTTTTGTGCAGATAACCGAAAGAACTGCGCAAAAAACAATTCCTAGCATAGCTCCGCCGGCGGCAGAAAAAAGTCGGCGGTCAAATCCGTAGACAAGCGCGATTATAACGACCGTTAAAAATGCGGTTCCCAAAAGCCCCGTAAGCATTGGGTCAAAACCTTTAAGATAAAGCGGAACAATGATTTTCCAAAGAGCAAGGACTGTAAGAATAAAAGAAAGGACTGAGCGGACTCCTGTTGCTCCTGCAAAAACTATAAGGAAGACAGAAAACGCAAGAGCAAGGATAAGTTCGCCACGAAGACGGAAATGATCGATAAGATTGACCGAAATTATCTGCTCACTTCCCTTTTCTGGATTTTTTAAGTCGGAAAATTCCCACTGAACGAGAGCCTGGGCCGTGTCTCCCGGCCGGAAGATTTTGTCTTGGGAAAGAGAGCCGTTGAGCATATTCCAGCCTTCTGCAATTCTTCCCTTAAACCTTCCGGACAAGAAACGGACAGTGCACACCTGCTGTCCAGTGCGAATAAGTCCAGTATCAATAAAACGGCTGTTGTCAACTTCAATTATTTTTGCACGGCATTTTACGGCATCCTTAAACTGCAAGGCTCCTTCAAACCCTGTAGGAATAAAAAGCATAGCCGCAATGCACGCAAGCGAAACAATAACCGAAACTGCCGAACGTGATAATCTGGACATTTTTTTAATTTTCCTTTTTATTTAATTTTGATCTACCGATATGTTTTCTAATCCTGAACTACTTTTGTCAAAGCAGCCATTTTTTTGTAAATGTCGGTGTTATCGTAATATCCGCCAAATTCGTTCTGGCCTGCGCCGAGCGCGAAAACTGGAACTGGAAGACCTGTATGCGAATAAGAGGTGAATCCGATTCCGCTCTTGTTGTTCAAAATGTGTGTGATTGTTACAGAAAGCGGCTCGTAAGTTCCGTAAAGCTCGTATTCGCGCTGGTCGCGTTTTTTGTCGCCAGACATTGTTTTTGCGTATGCGTCCTTAAGTCTTGAATACTCGTAATCTGTAAGCACGAGCCCACCGTTTTTGCTGCTTCCTTCCGAACCTGGAACTTTAAGTCCAAACAATTCAGTCACGTCTTTCATTACATCGTCAAAAGAAGTGTTGTTTTTCTTGTAATTTGAGATAAAGTCAGAATCGTATTTTGCATATGAAATTTTCTGGTTTTTGAGAGTATTGAAAAACAAGTTGTAGTCTGTTCCGGCAAATCCGATTGTAAGTCCGCCAGTTTCGTGGTCGGCAGTTACAATAATGAGAGTTTCTTTCGGGTGCTTGTTGTAAAAGTCGATGGCTTCTTTTACGGCGTCAGAAAGAGCTACAGTGTCGGCAATTGTTGAACGCGCATCGTTTGCGTGGCAAGCCCAGTCGATCTTTCCGCCTTCAATTTCCATAAAAAAGCCTTTTTTGTTGTCGAGAACTTCAATTCCCTTCTTAACATAATCGCGGAGAGTCCATTCGCCTTTTTGAGCGTCCTGAGCGTAGTTCATCGCGTCTGAATCTGCAAGATTTTCTGCAATTACAAGAGCCTTGTCTCCGTTTTTGAGAGCTGAAGCATCTTTTTGTGTAAAGCAGACTTTATAGCCGGCTTTCTGTGCAAGAGAGTAAATTGATTCCTTGTCGTTTTTTTTGTCCTGAGGCTCCATCAAGGCTCCGCCTGCAAAATAGTCGAAATTTGAAGCGACAAGCTCAAGCCCAATCGGATAGTTTGACTTTCTGCTCGCCTGATGAGCGTAAGAAGCCGCAGGGGTTGCGTGGTTTAAGTTTACACTTGTAATTACACCGATTTTCCAGTTTTTCTGGTCGCGAAGCTGTTCTGCAATCGTGCGGAATTTCTGCTTTTTAGTGATGTCAACATTGATAGAGCTAGAATGTGTTTTTTTTCCGGTAAGGATCGATGTTGCGGTCGAAGCTGAATCTGGCGCAAAAGACGTCGCATCGTAAGTCTGAGCGCTTCCTGCAACCGGGAAATTCATAAAGCTCAAATTTTCGCCATAAGGTGAATCTTTTGGATTTTCTGATTTTTTTACAACATCAACAATTCCTGCAGCGTCTTTTCCAAGGTAATATGCGGAACTCTGAATCTGAGGATAGCTCATTCCGTCGCCAATGAACAAAAAGACGTATTTAGGAGTTCCCTTTCCAGTAGGATTTCCCTGAATCTGCTGAGCGTCTACTTTTGAAGTAAAAGCCATTGCAGCAAACATTGCCGCTCCTACTGCAAGTTTCATCATTCCACGAAAACTTTCCTGTGAAATTTCTTTTCTTTTCATCATTTTAATTTGTACCTCCAAATGGTTTAACGAAAAGATAAAATCCAAATGTTATAAAATGATGAAAAAAATATGAGATAAATGTAAAAAATCGGCTCAGTTTTTAGCGGCTAATTCCGTTTTTCCTTTTCCATGCAGGAAAATCAACCGAAATCAGTCTTTCCATAGAAGAAGTTGTATATCCGTAGCCGTTGCGTCTTTCGACAGAAAGAGAATTAAAATCTTCGACATACTTGCATCCGCGGTCGCACCAAACAGGTCTTAAGACAGAAGGATAATTTCCTGAGACAGGCTTTCTTGCCCCAGCCACAACGTCAAAAGAAGAATCCAGCGCATAAAACCTCGCCCACAAGTCTGGAGCAGACGGCTCATCAACCAGAACCTGCTCATAATCGTAATAACGTCCGTTCAAAACTTCAGCCTTGCGTGTTTTTCTTACAAGTTTTTTGCCATGAATGCGAATTTCCGGTCTGTCAAAAAATTCGCAGGCAGAAATAATCGCATTTTGAATTTCAAGCGAAGGATTTTCAATTTTCATCAAAAAATTAACCACGTTTTTAGATTCCGTCGAACAGATTGAAGGCGGTTCAAATTCCCTCGCCCAGACAGGAGCGTAATTTTCGTAACTGTGCTGCTGGCACCATGCCGTAAGGATTTTAGAGCCGTCTTCCAAAGCAACCGTAATCTGAGTTTTTAAGATACATTCAATTCCGCGAAGATACGCATTTTGAGCGCGGGCACAAGTTTCTTCATCAACAAAAGCATAAAGTTCCCGATTCTGAACAACCTCGTTCAAAAAAGCAAGAACATCCGCCATTACATCATCGTTAAAAGTTATAGCAAAAACGTCCGCTCCGGTAAAACCTCCAGTCTTCGGTTCCTGCGCATTTAAAATCCACAAAATTCCGCGTTCTGCGCATTCTGCATAGCGTTTTTCAGGAATCTGCTTGTAAACATTTGCAAGATAACGAATTTGAGAAAAAATATTGCGGTTGTCCATCGTGCTTCCGTGAGATTCTGTTTTTAGATTGTAAGTTACAGGCTTGAGCCTGCTGTTTTTTTCGTGAAGAGCTTTTAGTTCTTCCAAAGTAAAAATCCGCTGATAATCAAGATTTTTTGCCCAGCCGCCGTCAGGATTCTGCAAAAAGACCATATTTTCGGCAATTCCGGCAATCTGAGCTTCGTCATAAAGCTTGTAAGGAGGAACAGAATTTTTGTAAACATAGCGGGCGTGGTTAAAACCGTCAGAAAATTCTTTCAACGAAACAGGCAAATACATTTTTTGAGCAAAATCCTCAAATTCCTTCTGCCCGACACGAGAATTCTCATTCTCAATTTTTTCGACATAAGAAGTCTGACAGCCAAAAACAAAAAAAACAGAAAAAAAAGCCAGAAAAGAAAGATTAATTTTCATAATAAAAAAATTATAGCACGGAAAACCAAAATTATAAAAATTCAGGAGCACAATTTACTCTCAATCCGGCTTTCCGCACTTGCGCTTCCGCTCCATTGCCGTTCCGGCAACTTCGGTGCTCCAATCCGGGCTATAAAGCCCGGTCGTGCGCTTTGGCGCACACGTAAATAAAACGGGTTTTGCGTCAGCAAAAGCCGCAGCATGCGCCAGCATGCAAGCATCCGGGCTAAATTTTGCCAAAAACTAATCGCCAAAACAGATTCCAAGCGCTTTTGCTTCTTTTATTTCTTCAGATTTTACATCGACAGTCTTTAACTTTCCGGCAACTTCAGAAAGAGGCTCTGCAACAATCTTTGAATTTTTTATGGCGGCCAAAACTCCAAATTTTTTTTCAAGAATAAAACCTGCGGCCGCAGCGCCGAGCCTTGAAGATAAAATTCTGTCATAGGCATTTGGGCTTCCGCCTCTTTGAGTATGCCCCGGAATTGTAACCCGGACGTCTTTTCCGCTCATAAGCCGGATCTGGGCAGAAAGATCAAACGAAACTGGAGTTTTTTCACGTTTTTCCTTAAGCTGTTTTTTTGAAAGCTTTGAATCGCTGACAGAAACAGCTCCTTCCGCCGCCACAATAATCGTAAAATGCCTGCCGTTTTTTTCGCGCTCTTCTATTTTTGAAATTATTTTTTCAATACTGTATGGAATTTCAGGAAGAAGAATAATGTCTGCTCCGCCTGCCATTCCAGCGTTCAAGGCAAGATGTCCGGTTTTGTGTCCCATAACTTCGACAATAAAAACCCTGCTATGGCTTGCCGCGGTCGTGTGAATGCAGTCAATTGCGCCGACAGCAACGTCAATCGCGCTCATAAAGCCAAAAGTCATATCAGTTCCGAAAATATCGTTGTCAATCGTTTTTGGAAGCGCAACAATGTTCAATCCTCGCGAGCTTAAAAGCGAAGCTGTTTTTATCGAGCCGTTTCCGCCAAGGACTACAAGACAGTCAAGTTTTTTTTGACGGTAAAAATCTTCCATCGCCTTAACCTTGTCCACTCCGTCCTCCGCAATATCGGCAATATGCTTAAAAGGCTCTCTCGAAGTTCCAAGAATCGTTCCGCCCTGCGTCAAAATTCCAGAAAAATCATCTCCCGTCATTTCATGAAAACGGCCGTAAATCATTCCTTTATAGCCGTCTTCGATTCCCAAAATTTTTACGTCCGGACACTTATAAAAAAGAGTTTTTGCAACTCCGCGCATTGCGGCATTAAGAGCCTGGCAGTCTCCGCCGCTCGTTAAAATTCCAACATTCATTTTACACTCCCATAAAAAGTCAAGATTAAAACTTCAGTTTTAGAATTGACTTTTTAAGTTGTTTCGCAACGAAGCGAGAAACAACCGATGATAAGAAAGTTTGCAACGCAAACTTTTAAAGATAAAAACAGACGCCATTTTCGGCTGTTTTTATTTTACACTCCTTGCAACCTTGTATGCCTGGTCAAAAAAGAATTCCTGCGAATTAAGAAGTTTCACAGATTTTTTCTTTCCGCCGATTTCTGTGTTTCGCTTTTCGTAAATTCCATGAGAATCAAGAACCCGGCCCTTTTCCGTATCATTCATTTCGATTTCAAAAATTTTCTTTATTCTCGTCCGCAAATTTTTGCTCAGAACCGGCACTCCAACTTCAACCCTGCGCACCATGTTTCTTGTCATAAAATCCGCCGAACCAATAAAAACTTTTTCGTCCTCGCCTTTTCCAAACCAGTAGATTCTCGAATGTTCCAAATATCGTCCTACAATGCTCACTATACGAATATTTTCTGTCCAGCCAGCAATTCCAGGAATAAGACAGCAAATTCCTCTAACGCACATGTCGATTTTTACACCGGCCCGCGACGCCTCGATCAAGGCATCGATTATAGGCTTATCTGTAAGCGAATTTATTTTTATTCCGATATAGGCTTCTTTTCCTTCTGCTTTTTTTTGAATTTCCTCATGAATAAATTCAAGAATCTTGCTCTGAAAGCATTTTGGCGCAACAAGCAGACAGGAAGCGCTTTCAACAACTTCGCCAAGAAGAAAATTCTTAAAAACTTTCGCCGCATCGCTTCCGATTGCAGAATTTGCCGTCAAAAGCGAAAAATCGGTGTAAAGCTCTGCCGTTTTTTCGTTGTAGTTTCCTGTTCCAATCTGAGTAATATAGGAAATTCCGTTTCCTGTGTTTCTTGTAATAAGGCACAGCTTTGAGTGAACTTTATATTCACCAAGACCGTAAATAACCCGGCAGCCAGAATCCTCAAGAACACGCGAAATCTCAATATTGTTCGCTTCGTCAAACCTTGCGCGGAGCTCGACAAGAACGACAACTTCCTTTCCGTTTTCTGCAGCTTCAACCAGAGCTTCGACAATTTTGCTCTTGTCTGCCAGGCGGTAAAGCGTAATCTTTATGGAAACAACGCTTTCGTCGCCGGCTGCTTCGTGCAAAAGTCCCAAAAACGGCTTCATATTTTCAAATGGATAGAATAAAAGAACGTCTTTTTTTTCTATTTGAGGAATTATTCTCTTGCGCATATCAATGTCGCGGGAAGGACGAGGCAGGCGCCGGCGGTAGAAAAGCTCATTTTTGCCGTGAAGATATTCCCGAAGCTGAAAAACGAATTTCATATCAAGAGGAGTTCCAGAATCAATTATCGCGTCTTCCGAAATCTTTACGAATTTTGCAAGCTCGCTTCTAGCCTGCGGATTTATTTTCCGGCTAAGCTCAAGGCGGACAGGACTCATTCTTTTGCGCTGCTTAATCAAATCTTCCATAAAATTTCTGTAATCAAGATCTTCGTCAATCGCGTCATGCTCGTCAATATCGGCGTTTCTCGTGATTCTTACAACGGCTTTTTCGCGAATTGAATAGCGTGTAAAAAGTTTTGTGACGAAATGAAGAATCAGCTCCTCACAAAGCATAAAAGTTCCCGGACGAGAAGGAATTTCTATCAGTCTTTTAAAAATAGTATTTGTGCAGGGAACAATTCCCATCCTGTTTTTGCCGTTTTTATTGGAAAGCAAGACAACCGCATTCAGTTCCTTATTTGCAAGAAACGGGAAAGGCTGCTGTTTTCCGACAATCATTGGACTTAAAAAAGGAGAAATGCAAGTGTCAAAATACTGCTCAAGGATTTTTCCCTCTTCGTCAGAAAGTTTATTAAAATTTATCAGGCGAATTCCTTGAACTTCAAGCTCACCCATAAGCTGCTCATAGATTTTTGCCTTTTTTATTTCAAGTTCCTTTACGCGAAGGAGAATTGCGGCAATCTGATCTGAAGCCGTCATTTTTGTTTTGTTGTCGCAGGCATTAAAGGCGTTTTCTTCCTGAACACGGAGAGAACCAACCCGAACCATAAAAAATTCGTCAAGATTGCTCTGAAAAATCGAAACAAATGAAAGCCTTTCGGCAATCGGAACAGAAGGATTTCCGGCTTCGTCCAGAACCCGCTCGTTAAAAGAAAGCCACGAAAGCTCACGGTTTACATAACATTCAGAAGGAATATCTTCCGGACAAAAATCTCTTTTAGAAACAGAAACATTATTTTCGGCCATATCACCCTCAAAAAAACTCAGCTGTTTGTATAAATCAGCTGTTTGTATAAAACCGAGTCTAAAAAAGGCTGATTAAATTTTTATATAAATAGCGTTAATTTTTGGTTAATTTTATCGAAAAGATTTTATGGCAAGAATTTTACAAAAAAATAAAAAAAATGATGTTTTTCAAAAAAAACTTAGCCCGGATCGTCGCGGAAAGACCGGACTGAGCACGCGAAGGAGGACTTGCAGCAAGAGCCGGCTAGACTGCAGATTGCGCTCCAAAACAAAAAAAACGTCCCGAAAACAAAATTCCAGGACGTTTCTTGTTAAAAACTATTACTCTGTCGGGCGTTTTTTAAGGCTTTTGCTTTCCGCAATTGCCCGGCCTTCGCCAACACTCTGCTCCATCATCGCGCGCACTTTAAGAGGCAAGCCGAACAAGGTAATAAAGCCCTGTGCGTCCTTATGGTCGTAAAGTTCGCCTGTTGTAAATGAAGCGATATTTTCGTTGTAAAGGCTGTATTTTGAGTCTGAGCCTGCGGCGCGAACCATTCCCTTTACGAGCTTTACTTTTGTCCAGCCTGTTACGGTCTGCTGGGTTGAGTCAACAAACGCCATCAAAGCGTCATACAGCGGTGTGAAAACTTTTCCGTCGTAAATAAGCTCTGCAAGGCGGAGAGCAACCTGCTGCTTGTAGTGGTAAGTATCGCGGTCAAGGCAGATATGATCCATCATTCTGTGAGCAAAGTAGAGAACTGTTCCGGCTGGAGTCTCGTAGACTCCGCGGCTCTTCATTCCAACGCAGCGGTTTTCGCAGATGTCGGCAATTCCGACTCCGTTTCTTCCGGCAATTTTGTTGAGCTCGAGCATAAGCTCAAGACCGTTCATTTTTTTGCCGTTCAAGCTTACAGGAATTCCTTTTTCCCATTCGATTGTAACGTATTCTCCGTCGCCCGCCTCTTCCGGAACAACTGTATTTTTGAGCATATGCTTGTAGTTTGGCTCGTTTGAAGTTTTTTCAAGCTCAAGTCCTTCGTGGCTGATGTGCCAGATGTTCTCGTCGCGGGAATATGACTGGTCTTTTTTCATTGGAACTTCAAGTCCGCGGTCTTCCAAAAATTTGATTTCTGCTTCGCGGCTGTCCATATTCCATTTTGGATCGCGCCATGCGGCAATAACCTTCAAGTCAGGAGCAAAAGCCTTGATTGCAAGCTCAAAGCGGACCTGGTCATTTCCTTTTCCTGTCGCACCGTGGCAAATTGCCACAGCGCCTTCCTGCCTTGCATACTCAACAAGAATTTTTCCAATTAAAGGACGGGCAGTTGAAGTTCCCAAAAGATATTCATCCTCGTAAACAGCATTTGCCTTGAGAGCCGGCCAGATATATTCTTCAATATATTCCTGACGTGCATCTACAACGTAGCAGGCAGAAGCGCCAGTTTTGAGGGCACGAGCCTTAATGTGCTCCCAGTCATCGCACTGGCCAACATCAATACACACAGCGATAACATCGTAGTCATAATTTTCTTTAAGCCAAGGAATGATAACCGTTGTATCCAATCCACCAGAATAAGCAAGAACAACCTTATCTTTTGCCATTTTATTTCTCCCGTCCGTACAAAAAAATGCACGGTAAACTGTATATTTATACAAAATACTCTAGTGTTTTATGCAACTTTATGCAATAGAGACGAAATATTCAGACATATAAAGGCAAAAGTTTTTCGAGAATTTTTTCAATTATTTTAAAACTTTCAGGAGTCAGGCTCAAATAATTGTCATATTCGGTATGAAAAAGCCGCCATGTCAAAGGCATTTTTTCGCGGTATTTAAATGCAAAATCCGCATTTTCGCTGAGCTTTGCGTTCATAACCGTTTTTTCAAGATTTTTGTCTTTCATAAGTTCAAGACAATACAAAGAAGCCTCTTCTTTCGGAAGCATAGTAATCGCCACGGCAGGAATTCCACAGGCTAAAAAACCGGCATTGTCGCTGTAAGGAACCGGCAAAGTCATCCATTTTTGAGGACTTGCTTCCCTCAAAATGTTTTGAGTCCTCTCAAAAAGCGAAGCAAAGCGTTTTACAAAAGGCCTGTTTTTTTTTAAGTTCATTAAAACATCAAGTCCAGCCCTTGCAAGAACAGGAACTGTTCCCCGGCCGACTGAATCAAAGACAAAAACATCATCATTTTCAATTCCGAGTTTTTTAAAAAGCTCTGCCAGCGCAAAAGAGCCCTGCCCGCTCACGCCGCCCTCTCCAAGTTCTTCTCCATCTGTAAAAAACATGCGGATGTTCAAAACTTTGCCTTTTAAAGCCAATCCGTTCACTTTTACGGCAAAATCCGCCAGAGCAAAATTTGCAGAACTGTTGTCATTTGCTCCAGGACTTCCAGAAACAATGTCGTAATGAGAAATAAGAGTTTTTATTTTAAATTGCGGATTATATGAACTTGAAGGGAAATTTACGTAAATGTGCTTTTTTCCTGCCAGATAAATTACAGAAGTCTGCACGCCACGGTCAGACAGGTATTTTCTCAAAAAGGAAAGCCTGTCTGTTTCCGGGGCAAGGTAAGCTTCGTAATCTTCCGGCAAAAAATTCATCTTTAGCTGTTAATCGAAGAACGAGGAACAGGATTTGGACTTGTCGTCGCATTGTCCAGTTTTGAAAATTCCTCAAGCAGTTCCTTCTGTTTTGAGGAAAGCCGTGAAGAAACCTGAACCAAAATTTTTATGTAGAGATCTCCTTTTCGGCTTGTATTTAAAACAGGAACGCCTTCGTTTTTTATGCGCAGGAGTTTTCCGTTCTGAGTTCCAGCCGGCAGTTTAAATTCAATCTTTTTTCCGTCCAAAGTCGTAATAAAAATTGTTTCGCCAAGAGCCGCCTGAACCATTGTAACAGGAACAGCGCAGTAAAGATCTTGACCGCTCCGCTCAAAATAAGTGTGCGGCTCAACATGAAGCACAACAATCAAGTCTCCGGCAGGTCCGCCGTTTTTTCCGGCATCGCCTTCTCCGTGGATTGCAATTCTTTTTCCGTCATCAACTCCGGCAGGAATTGTAAGGGTTACACGTTTTGATTTTTCCTGAACTCCGCTTCCATGGCAAGAACTGCAAGGCTTGTCGATTACAGTTCCAGCGCCATGACAAGTAGGACAAGTCTGCTGAACAGCAAAAAAACCAGCCTGTCTTCTTATCTGACCGCTTCCACCGCAGGCTGTGCAGGTTTTTCTGCTTCCGCCTGCGGCTGCCCCGGAACCGTGGCAGTCAGGACAAGCTTCGTTGTGGGCGAATTTTATCTCGGCCTTAGTTCCGTAAACAGCATCTTTGAAAGAAATGTCCAGATCGTAGCGCAGGCTCTGTCCCTGCTCTGGAGCATTTGGATTTCTAGCTCTTGAAGAAGAGCGTCCGCCTCCAAAAATTCCTTCAAAAATATCGCTAAAGCCGCCGCCCATTCCGCCGAACAGGTCAGAAAAATCGTGGAATGCATGGCTACTGGAAAATCCGCCAGCACCGCCAAATCCCGAGCTTCCGTCTAATCCTGCAAAGCCGTACTGATCATAAATCGGACGTTTCTTGTCATCAGAAAGAACTTCGTAGGCTTCGGTTGCTTCCTTGAATTTTTCCTCTGCCTCTTTATTTCCAGGGTTTCTGTCTGGATGATATTTTATAGCAAGTTTTCTATATGCTTTTTTAATTTCATCAGCAGAAGCACCTTTTTGTACGCCTAATACTTCGTAATAATCACGTTTTGCAGCCATTTTTCTAAACCTTTTAAAAAGAACAAATCAGCCCTGTCAAAACGGCACCGGCTGATTCATTTTTGAGCTGTCTACTTAATATTGTTTTAACAGCCTTATTTTGCAAGAAGGCTTCAAAAACTAAAAGTCTTCAAAGCCTCCATTCATTTTATTTTTTATTTGTCGTCGTGAACTTCGTAAGCCACATCGTCAGCAGTTCCCTTATCAAAACCGCTATTGTTTGCACCAGCATCTCCACTAGCATTTGCACCCGCGCCGCTTCCTGGATTAGCGCCGGCAGAACCCTGAGTACCGCCCGCACCCTGCTGCTTGTAAACTTCCTCAGCAATTTTGTAAGAAGCCTGCTTCAAAGCCTCGGTCTTTGACTTGATTTCTTCGGTATTTCCGCCTTCAACAGCTTTTTTAAGCTCAGCAACAGCGTCTTCAACTTTCTGCTTTTCAGCGCCGTCTACCTTGTCGCCCAAATCTTTGAGAGTCTTTTCAGTAGCGTAAACCAAGCTGTCAGCCTCGTTTTTAACGTCAACTGCCTCGCGCTGCTTTTTATCTTCATCTGCATGAGCCTCTGCATCTTTTACCATGCGGTCGATTTCTTCCTTGCTCAATCCTGAAGAAGAAGTGATCTGAATATGCTGCTCCTTGCCTGTTCCCATATCCTTTGCAGAAACGTGAACAATGCCGTTCGCATCAATATCAAATGTAACTTCAATCTGCGGAACGCCACGAGGAGCGGCTGGAATACCAACAAGGTCAAAGTTTCCAAGAGTCTTGTTCTCAGAAGCCATTTCACGCTCGCCCTGCAATACGTGAATTGTAACCGCTGTCTGACCATCAGCAGCTGTAGAGAAAATCTGGCTCTTCTTTGTAGGAATTGTAGTATTTCTTGGAATAAGCTTTGTCATAACTCCGCCCATTGTTTCGATTCCAAGAGAAAGAGGTGTTACATCGAGAAGAAGAACATCCTTTACATCTCCTGCAAGAACACCGCCCTGAATAGCAGCACCCATAGATACGGCTTCGTCCGGGTTGATTCCCTTCAACGGCTCTTTTCCGAAGAAGTTCTTTACAACTTCCTGGAATTTCGGCATACGAGAAGAACCTCCGATAAGAAGAACCTCGTTAATCTGGTCTTTTGTATATCCAGAATCCTTAAGCGCGTTCTGACAAGGAATCAAAACTCTGTCCCAAAGGCTCTGTGTCATTCTTTCAAATTCTGCGCGTGTCAAAGTTTTCTGCAAGTGCTTTGGACCTGTAGCATCCGCAGTGATGAACGGCAAGTTAATATCTGTCGTTGTCTGGTTAGAAAGAGCGATTTTTGCCTGTTCAGAAGCATCCTTAATACGCTGCATAGCCATCGGGTCTTTTGTAAGGTCGATTCCTGTATCAGCCTTAAATGAAGTTACAAGCCAGTCTGCAATAGCATTGTCCCAGTCTGCGCCACCAAGATGAGTATCACCGTTAGTAGCCTTAACTTCAAATACGCCGTCAGCCATATCAAGGATTGTAACATCGAGAGTACCGCCGCCTTCATCGATTACTGCAAGAACTTTTTCCTTGTTTTTATCTTCTTTAAGACCAAAAGCAAGAGCCGCGGCAGTAGGCTCGTTGATAATACGTTTTACGTTAAGACCGGCAATAGTTCCGGCATCTTTTGTAGCCTGACGCTGGGCATCATTAAAGTAAGCAGGAACTGTGATTACAGCATCTGTTACAGTCTCGCCAAGATAATCCTCAGCAGTTTTCTTCATTTTCTGCAAGATGAACGCAGAAATTTCCTGAGGAGTATATTCCTTCTTCTGGCCGTTGTCTGTTACAACAACAGCGACATTTTCACCTTTCTGAACGATTTCATAAGGAACACGCTTAATTTCTTCCTGAAGGTCAGAGTAGCGCTTTCCGATAAGACGTTTTACTTCATAAACCGTATTCTTAGGGTTTGTAATCGCCTGGTTTTTCGCAGCCTGGCCTACAATGCGCTCGCCTTTCGCAGTAAAACCAACGATTGAAGGAGTAATTCTTCCGCCTTCTGAATTCTGAATGACAGTCGCCTGTCCGTTTTCCATAACTGATACTTCTGAAGTTGTAGTACCAAGGTCAATACCAATAATCTTTCCCATATTAAGCCTCCGAAAAACCAATTCCCGATTTTTTATTTATTTTTTTCAAAAATCAACGGAATCAGCTTTTGAAAATATTTACAATTTTATTTTTAAGCCTTAGGCTTTATAACCATCACCTTTGCATGACGGATTACTC
Organism: Treponema sp. UBA7570; assembly: GCA_002477955.1. GTDB lineage: Bacteria > Spirochaetota > Spirochaetia > Treponematales > Treponemataceae > Treponema_D. Next base: position 20,965 of record DLLE01000047.1, read on the forward strand.
TGTCCTTAAGCTTGTAGCCTTTAAGATATACCTGTAAAAGCTGTTCTTTTTTAACATCGCCTTCCTGCATTCCAATCGCCTCGTGGAGCTCAGGATCAAAATCATCACCTTCCTTTCCAAAAGCAACCAGATTGTATTTGTTTTCGAGCATGCTTACGAGCGATTTGTTTGTAAGCTTAATGCCGTCAACAATCGGCTTTGCCTCTTTTATGTCTTTTGCCGCATCAAGAGTACGGTCAAAATTATCAAGACTGTCAAGAAGATCGCTCAAAAGACTTTCATTTGCGTATGCAACAGCATCCTCTTTCTGCTGCAGCATGCGTTTGCGCCAGTTGTCGTTTTCGGCAGCCTTGTAAAGGGCATCTTTTTTCATCTGCTCAATCTGCGCCTCAAGCTCTGCAATGCGCTCTTCTGAAGTCTTTGCAGCAGGCTCGTCATTTTTCTGCCCAGAAGTTTTTGCCTCTTCTGGCTGAGAGCCTTTTTCTTCAGTTTTTTCGGCGTCCTGCGCTTTTTTTTCATTCTGATTTTCAGCAGATTTTTCTTCTGCTTTATGATTTTTCTTGTCCATACTTAAAAATTAACAATTTCAAGGTTTAATCGTCAACAAAAAAATACGTTTTTTTACAATAATTTTAGCAATACTTAAAATCCGGGCCGCCGCTTCCCATAAAAACCTTTACGCGGCTGTATTCCATGAACGAATTGTCAAAAAAAGACTGCACGTTCATAGCCTGGCCGCTCAAAATTTCATCGGGATTATAAGACATTTCGACAATGCTCTCCTCTCCTTCTCCAAAACACCGGCTCAACGCTCCGTTCAAACGCACAATATTGCTCACAACCTCAAAAAGCTGGCCCTTGTTTTTTTCTTCATATTTGAATTTTAAAAATTCAAGCTGCATTTTTTCAATTTCAGAATGTAATCCGGCAATTTTTTCAATTCCATTTTCAAGCCCGTAATTATTCAGCTTCTGCCATTCAAAAAAATCTTCAAAGAATTTTACAGGCTCGATCTTTAAAGGAGCAAGGACCGCCAAAAACCACGTTACAGCCCGGCCGTACGAATAAAAAACGCTGGCAGAACGGGCAATGTTTTCAGAACGCCTTATATCCTGCGTTGAAAAAGCGGCTGTCGGCTTTGCCTCAAATTTTTTTCTGTCCGAAAGCTCAGCTTCAATCTGCGGAAAATCAATGTGATTCGGATACAGGCTCACCGAAAAATTAAGCCTGTCAAAAAAAGATTTTAACTTGTCGCCTTCATGAAAAGCAAAGCTCAGGTCAAAGCCAAAGACAAGTCCCAGAGTATTGAGCATTTGCGCACGCCTGGCAAAAAACTTCTTGTCAAAAAGAAAATTTCCGCCTTTATTTTCGCCGTCAAGAGCAATATCAAGCGAGCAATTCAACTCTGCGCAAGCCTTGCAAATGTCCATGTCAAGAATTTTCGCATCAACAGGAAGAGTAACAAACAAATCCGGCGCATTTTTTCTGACCGCCTGCAAAAACTTCAAAAGCCGCCCCTTATGTCTCAAAATTTCAGAATCCTGCAAGGTAAATTCCGTAATCCCCTTTTCAGAAAAGGACGCAAGAGAAGTTTCAAGCTGACGCGAATTAAAAGTAAATGTTTTTTCCATAAAAATCTGTTCAATCTGGCACTTCGGCTAAAGCCGCCGCTATGTCCGGGGTTCACTAACGTTCATTGCCGCGCAAAAGCCCGGCAACGCTTTGCGCCCCTTCCAGCGCTAGTGCGAAAATTCACCTAAAGCAGATAAATTCCGTGCTCGCCGCACTCTTTTCTCATCTGCTCAGGCCATATGCTTACCTGAGTTTCGCCAATATGGGCTTTTCTCAAAAAGAACATGCACAAACGGCTCTGGCCGATTCCTCCGCCCATAGTCTGGACAAGCTCTCCGGCCAAAAGACGTCTATGGAATTCAAGATTGCAACGCTCAAGGCATCCTCGTTCTTCAAGCTGGGCCTTAAGAGACTCAGGATTCACGCGGATTCCCATAGAAGAAAGCTCGTAAGAAGTCTTTAAGACAGGATTCCAGACGAGCAAATCACCGTTCAAGCCGCGGTGTCCGTCTCCAGTTTCCGTAATCCAGTCGTCATAGTCAGGAGCACGGCCGTCGTGAATTGTTCCGTCAGGCAATTTTCCGCCGATTCCAATAAGGAACACAGCGCCATATTCCTGGCAGATTTTATTTTCGCGTTCTTTTGGAGTTAGAGCCGGATACATTTTCTGCAAGTCATCGGCAAAAACAAAATGGATCTGCTCAGGCAAAATCGGCTCAATCATATCGTATCTGTCGTAAATAAAAAATTCAGTGCGTTTAAGGCAGTCATAAATTTTTCTTACAGTCTGCTTCAAATACATAACGTTGCGGTCTTCTTCGGTAATTGCAGCGCACCAGTCCCATTGGTCTACGTACAGAGAATGAATATTGTCCATTTCCTCGTCGGCGCGGATTGCATTCATGTCCGTATAAATGCCAAAACCTGGCTCAAGCCCCATCGAGGTAACTTTTACGCGCTTCCATTTTGCAAGAGAATGAACTATTTCCATCTGGGCGTCGCCCATGTCTTTTACAGGAAATTTTACGGCGCGTTCAACGCCGTTCAAATCATCGTTCAAGCCTTTTCCGCTTTCAACAAAAAGAGGCGCCGTAACACGGGTCAAATTAAGGGCGGTAGAAAGCTGAAGCTGAAAAAAATCTTTTATCAAGACAATGGCATGCTCGGTTTCCTTTTCACCAAGCAGAGATTTATAACCTTCCGGAAAAATTAAATTAGACATTGCAAATTCCTTGCGCAAAAACGCATTTTCAATCTTTCTTCAATTTTATTGAATTTTTTGTTTTTAGAAAATACCAATCACAGATATGCCCTTGTTTCTTCTATATTTTGGAAATTCGTGCTATTATTCACGCATTATGGCAAAAAACTCAAAATCACGAAAAAGACGAAATTCCAGACTCAATAAAATTGTTACAGCAGTAATTTTTATTGTCGTCCTCGGCATTTTTCTTTACGAAAAAGTTCCTCAGGTAAGAGAATTCGCAGATCCAAAAATTGAAAAGGCAAAGACTGCAATTTCAAGATTTCTTCCGGCAGAGCCTCAGACACAAGAAGACAAAAATCCGCCTTCAAAAAACGAAGCCGCGGACAAAACTTCTTCCGCCGCCACCCCGTCCTCAGACGGTTTTATTTACCTTTCTCAAAATCTGGCAGAACCGCGCTGTGCAGGAACAGGCAAAAACGTTCAGGATCACGAGCACCGCGCCTACGAATATTATTCACTGTGCTACCGCGAAAGCTATGAGCAGGCAGAATGGAGCGCCTACTGCCTTACAGACGGGCATCTCGTAAAAAACGCAAGCCGCTCGGACGACTTCCGCGCCGACCCGAAAATTTCAACAGGCTCCGCGACTCCAGACGACTACAAAAAAACGGGCTACGACCGCGGGCACCTTTCTCCTGCGGCCGACTTCGCCTTCGACAAAACAGCCATGAGCGAAACTTTCTACATGACAAACATGAGCCCCCAGGCCGGAAGCTTTAACCGCGGAATTTGGAAAGACCTCGAATCCACAGTCAGAGACTGGGCAAAAAAATTTGGACGGGTCTATGTCGTTTCAGGTCCAATACTCGAAAAAAATGCCGGCAGCTACAAATCAATCGGCGCAAATAAAGTAAGCGTTCCAGAGTATTACTACAAAGTCATTTTGGCGCCGCTCTATGAGGACGAAAAAGACAAAAATACACCAGAGGACGCAAAAAACATTGCTGCAATCGGATTTATTTTTCCAAACCAAAAATGCAATGACACAATATTTAATTATGCCGTAACAGTCGCAGAAGTGGAAAAACGCACAGGAATAGACTTTTTCTATGAGCTCGAAGACACCGCCGAAAAAGCGGCAGAGTCGGATTTTGACAAAAGCATCTGGGAATAAAGCCGCAAGTTTTTTCTTATCGTTTACACTCGTTTCAAAATTCACTATATTGTAGATATTATATTTAATCTAATTAGAGGTCCTAAAATGGCAGATGTTTATGACACATTCCGTGACATTGGTATCATTCCAGTAGTCGCAATCGAAGACGCTTCCAAGGCGGCTGATCTTGCTCACGCTCTTGTAAAGGGCGGACTTCCTGCTTCTGAGGTTACATTCCGCACAGCATGCGCAGCAGAAGCGATTGAAGCAATGATTAAGGCTGAGCCTGATATGCTCGTTGGAGCAGGAACTGTCCTCAACGTTGAGCAGGCTGAGCGCGCTGTAAAAGCCGGAGCAAAATTCATCGTTTCTCCAGGATACAATCCGGAAGTTGTTGACTGGTGCATCGCGCACAACATTCCAACAATGCCTGGAATTTCAAACCCGTCAGAAATCACAGCTTGTATCAACAAGGGCGTTACACACCTTAAGCTTTTCCCTGCTGAGCGCAAGGGCGGATACAAAATCATCGACGACTTCGGCGGTCCATTCCCGCAGTGCACATTCATGCCGACAGGCGGCGTAAACACAGAAAATGTTTCTGAATATGCAAAACGCAAGAACATTCTCTGCATGGGCGGAACATGGATGGTTAAAAAGCCATTGATCGAAGGCGAGAAATGGGACGAAATCACACAGATCTGCAAAGACGCTGTAAAGGCAATGCACGGATTCCACATTGACCACATGGGAATCAACGCAAAGAACGAGGCTGAGGCTAAAGAAATCGCGGCTCAGTTCGAGCTTTTCGGATTCGCTTCAAAATTCGGCAACTCTTCAATCTTCGCTTCTGAGCAGGTTGAAATCATGAAAGAGAACGGACGCGGAACAAACGGCCACATCTCAATGGTTTGCAACAACGTAGAACGCGCGCTCGCTTACCTCAAAAAGTTCGGCTTCAACCCGGTTGCCGGAACAGAAAAATGGACAGGCAAAGCCAACGCTTCTCCGCTCAAGGTTGTTTACCTCGACAAGGAAGTTGGCGGATTTGCAATCCACTTGAAGAGAGCGTAAGTTTTTTAGA
>DLLE01000057.1 GCA_002477955.1 Treponema sp. UBA7570
ACTGTGCTATTCCCGCAAAAATGTTTTTGCTGAAATGCTGATTAACTTTTATTTAAGAAAAGTTGCAATCAACGTGATAGAAAATATATCAGTTTGAAAAAAAAATGTCAATTTGTTTATTTGGAAAATTTAATTTTTTTGCGATTTTTTAAAATTTACGCCGGATGCGCCGCCCTTTAGTTGCAAAACTCTGGTTTTGCAATGAGCGTTAGCGAAGGCAGAGCAGCCGGTTAAGGAAAATACGGAACGCCGGCGGAAAACTTTTTTTTGAAAAAAAATGCCGTCCCGAATTTTTATAATCTTATGGCGAAAATAATACATTTTGACTTTGGTTTGTTGTTTTTATCGTTTTTGTCTGATATTATAGTTAGAAATGAAAAGTAGAATTTTATCACCTTCGTTGCTTTCTGCGGATTTTTCTAATCTTGCGGAGGCCTTGAAACTTTGTGAGGAAAAAAAATCGGGTGCGGTTCATATTGATGTTATGGACGGACATTTTGTTCCTCAGATTACTTACGGACAGCCAGTTATAAAATCTGTAAGAAAACTTACATCTTTGCCGTTTGATGTTCATCTTATGGTTGAGCGTCCTGAGGAAATGGTTGACACCTTTGCGCAGGCTGGGGCTGACTGGATTACTTTTCATCAGGAAGCGACTGTGCATATAGACAGGCTTGTTTCTCATATTCATTCGCTTGGAAAAAAGGCTGGAGTTTCTATTGTTCCGTCGACTCCTGTAAGCGCAATAAAGGAAATTCTTCCGGAAGTTGACCTTGTTCTTGTAATGACGGTTAATCCTGGCTTCGGCGGGCAGAAACTGATTCCCTATTGTGTTGGAAAAATTGCGGAGCTTGATTTAATAAGAAAGGAAAAAAATTACAATTATTTGATTTCGGTTGACGGCGGAATAAACAACGAAACTTTGCCTTCTGTGCTTGACGCTGGTGTTGATGTGGTTGTTTCGGGCTCTGCCTTTTTTAACGGCTCGTTTAAGTGGGAGGCGTAAATGCTTGCGCGGACTTTTTGTGGACAAGATCGGAACGGCTTAAAACGGTTTTTTGTTTTTTTTGCGGCTGCTTTTTTTGCGGCAGGAAGCATTTTTTGTCAGAAATATTCTGCGGAGCAAGAGCAGGGCTTTGAGGCTTTTAGAAAAAATGACTGGGCTTCTGCGATGTTTTTTCTGCGGAAGGCTGGAAGTTTGCCTGAAGGTTTTGACGAAGAGACTCTGTATCTTTTGGTGATGAGCGAAATCAATGCCTGCGAATATTCTGACGCGCTTTCTGACGTAAACGTTTTTTTGCAGTCTTTTGATAAAAGTCAGTATCTCCCGTATATGCATTTTCAAAAAGGACGGATTCTGCATCTTTTGGAACGCAATGAAGAGGCAGTTTTGGTTTTGAGCGATTTTTGTCATCTTTATCCGGATAGCGAGCTTTATGCGGCGGCTTTGTATTGGGTTGCCGAGTGTTTTTACGATGAATATAATTTTGATTCTGCCCGCGCTCTTTATGAGCGCGTTGTGTCGGATTTTCCGGCAGATGCGAAGGCTGGAGACTGCCGCTATCGTCTTGAAATGATTGCTCAGCGTGAGCGTGAAGAAAAATTGATTTATCTTTTAAAAGTAACCGGAGAAGAAAATCTTTCTGCGCGTGAAGAATATGAAAGACAGATAAAACTTTATCAAAGCCAGGATAAAATGGGGTTGAGAAAAAGCCTTGCCGATTCTCAGAACCGGATTGCCGAGCTTGAGGCGGAACTGGCGGAGCAGAAAAAAGTGAATTCCTCTCTTGAAGCGAAGGTGAGGAATTTTGACAACGTGATAAGTCCTCAAAATGTTTTGAAGGAAAAAAATGATGAGAAAATTTCTGTCCCGAAAACTGATCCAGAAATTGAGGCCCTAAAACAAAAGGCTTTGTTCTTGCAGTTTTTGCTTGAAGAAAAATAGCAGTTTTTTTTTGTGTTTTTTTAGATTTTTAAAGTGTTTTGGCTTTTATAAGAATAAAAAATTATGCTTAAAAATAAAAATTCCGGAGATAAAAATTATGAAAGTTTTGAAAAAAAATCGTTTCAATAAGGTTTATTTTGAAAAAAAAGTTCTTTTATGCGCTGTTCTTGCGGTTTTTGCAGGCGGTGTATTTTATTCTCAAACCGAAAATGTGAATAGCGAAGCGCCGGCTGAAAGTCTTGGAGCAATGGAAAGTTCTGAAAATTCTGAGAAGGAATCAGTTTCCAAGGACGCTGGAAAACTGGAAAAAGAAAAGGCTGAAGAAAAAAAGGCAAAAAGAGAAAAAACTAAGAAAACAAAAAAGACAGAAAATGCTGATGAAGCTGATAAAAAACAGGAAAAGAATAATGAGATTACAAAAATCGATCCGTATCTTGGCGATGTTTATATTCCTGTAAAAAAATATTCACTTTTCTTTGAAAATTATTCTATCGAGTGTAATTCTGACCGTGGAACTTTTAATTTTTATTCTTCTCAAAAAAAACGCAAAAAAACTCCGGTTCTTTCAAATTATGAGGATTCAATTTCTTCATCTTTCTTTTTAAAAATTGGAAAAACAGTCTACTGCCTGAATAAAGACAGCGCGGTTCAAAAAGAGCTATGGAAAACAGCGAACGGAGCGCGGCTTGTTTACACAATAAGTAACAGAGCGCGTGTTGCCATAGATTTTTCGTTTGAGCCGGAAGAAACTGTTAAAAAGGTTTTTGCCCTTGAGCAAAATGATGAAAAAATTGCAATGGAACAGGATGAAAATCTTTTAAAAACAGAAGAAGAGGAAGAAGCTTCGGGCGAGGATGTTTTGCCTGGTGTAATAAAAATCAGGGCTTATGTTACAAATCTTTCTGAAAAAAAAGCAAATTTTGCATTGAAGGCTGTTTTGGATACGTCTGTTGGCGAAGGAGCGGATGTTCATTTTTTGACAGAAAACGGCCTGTCATTTAATTCTGAGCATCAGTTTGAAAATATGATCAAAGAGAGGGTGTTGTGCGTTTCTGACTCGAAAACTTCCGCGGAATTTGTTTTTGAGGGAAAAAATATCTCTTCTCCGGAAGTTGTGACGGTTGCAAACATCTCATATTTGAATTCTCCGAGATGGATTATGGTTTCGGAAAACGGAAGAAGCTTTAATTCGCTGAATGCGTATAATAATTCGGGAATTTTGGTTGTCTGGCCGCAGAAAACGCTTCAAAAAGAAGAAACTTATTCAATTCAATTTTTTGCAGGAATTTCTTGCAACGGAAGAAAATGCGATACTTTAAAATACGTTGATTTTGCTGGAATTGGCGGCACAAAAAAACTTGAAAAAAGTGAGGCGGCTGCGAGCTTTGATGTTTCAGGTTCAAGAAAAACCGATGTTGATTTTATAGTTCAAAACGTTACTGAAAAACAGCTTGATTTTGAATATATTCAGAACCTTATAAATCGGATTGACGCTCTTGAAAGCACGGATGCCGATATTGACAGAAATGAGCTTAGGCAGCTTAATTCTGAGCTTGATGCTATTCTTGCAGCCTTGAGGAAGCGGAACTAAAATGAGCCGGGCAACGATTGACGAAGCGCGTTCACTTATTCGGAAAAAAAAGTATTCAAATGCGATTGTTCTGCTTGAAGGTGTCCGCGAAGTCTACAGAAACAGTTTCGATTATTATTTGATTTTGGGAATTGCCTGCCTTTACTCTGGCGATTATGGAAATTCGTACAGGAATTTTGATGAAGCACGGCACATAAAAGTTCAAAACGTAGACTTGCTTTTGGGACAGGCCGCTTTATATTTGGTTCGCGGAGATACAAGCGCTGCAATTGGCTATTATCTTGATATTCTCGATCTTGAGCCGGAAAATAAAAAGGCAAAGGCTGCCCTTGAATTTGTCCGCTCAAAAGGAGATTATGAAACGATTGTAAAATGGACAGATACTGGAAAAATAAAAGAATTTTATCCAGAAGTTGCTGCAAAAAAAGGAATCTGGCCTCTTGCGTTTTCTGTCCTTGCCGGAGGTTTTGCTGCTCTTGCCATTCTTTTTTGCATGAACTTAAGCAAGACAAGACAAGAGGCGCAGAGAGCGGATTTGAGCGAGCTAGACCTGACAGCTTCCGATAAGTCGAATTTGCAGGAAAAGGATTTGTCTGGCGGAGTTTATAAGTATATTCTTTCGGATTCTCAGATTACGCAAGCTTATGAAAAGGCAAAATTTTATTTTCAGAATTACAGGGATAATTCTTCCCGGGTTGAAATAAACAGAATTTTGAATTCAAATGCATCTCAGTCTGTAAAATCTAAGTCGGAACTTTTGGTTTCGTATTTTGAAGAGCCTTCTTTTGACAGTTTTTCTAGTCGTCCTGAAGAGAATTTTTCATATTCAACCGTAGCGGCAGAACCTGCTCTTTATTTGGACTGCTGGGTTGTCTGGTCTGGAAGAATTTCCAATGCAAAGACTGAAAATGACATTTTTAGTTGCGATCTTCTTGTCGGATACGAAAATCTTGAAAGAGTTGACGGAATTGTTCCGGTGATTTTTAATGTTGTTCCAAAAATAGAAGGAGACCGTGCGGTAAAAATTCTAGCGCAGGTAAAACTAAAAGACGGAAAATTGTGTCTTGTTGGACGCTCTGTTTATCAGCCTTTGAGAAAAAATTGATAAAAATTCGATATTGATGTAAAAATATACTGAAAAATTCAAAAAAAATGTGTAAAAATTGAATTTCAGGGCCATATATATAGTGGGAGGAAAAAAGGTGGCTAAAATGGTAGAAACAAATCAGTCGGCAGATATGTCGGAAAAACTGAAAGCTCTTGAAGCGGCTCGCATCCAGATTGAAAAACAGTTTGGTGCTGGCGCGCTTATGAAACTTGGAACTCAGCCGGATGCTCAGGGCGTTGATGTAGTTCCTTCTGGTTCGATTTTGCTTGACGAAGCTCTCGGTGTAGGCGGTTATCCGCGCGGTCGAATTATCGAGATGTATGGTCCGGAAAGTTCTGGAAAAACGACTCTTGCTTTGCATGCGATTGCGGAAGCTCAGAAACTTGGCGGAATAGCTGCATTTGTCGATGCAGAGCATGCTCTTGACCCGGTTTATGCAAAAAATCTTGGCGTAAATATTGATGAATTGTGGGTTTCGCAGCCGGATACAGGAGAGCAGGCTCTGGAAATTACAGAAAATCTTGTTCGCTCTGGAGCTGTTGATATTATTGTTGTTGACTCTGTTGCCGCCCTTACTCCTCAAAAAGAAATCGAAGGAGATATGGGAGATGCGATGATGGGGCTTCAGGCTCGCCTTATGAGCCAGGCTCTCAGAAAACTTACGGCCATCGTAAATAAAAGCAAGTGCATAATCGTATTCATCAACCAGATTCGCATGAAAATCGGCGTAATGTTCGGCAATCCGGAAACTACAACCGGTGGAAACGCCCTTAAGTTTTATTCGTCTGTCCGTTTGGAAATTCGCCGAATTGAATCAATTGACGGAAAAGGAGAGGAAGACGCTGTCGGTAACCGTGTCCGCGTAAAAGTTGTAAAAAACAAGGTTGCTCCTCCATTCCGCAAGGTTGAGCTTGATATTTATTTCGGAAAAGGAATTTCTGCGACCGCTTCGTTGCTTGATTCTGCCGTAAAGCATGGAATAATCGATAAGCGTGGAGCATGGTATACTCGCGGAGACGAAAAAGTCGGCCAGGGAAAGGAAAATGCAATCAACTTCCTTACTCAGAATCCTGAGTATGCAAAACAGATTGAGGCTCAGATTCGTGCGGAAGTTTTTCCTGGACAGGTTTTAAAAACAAAGGAAGGTGTTCCTGTTTATCCTGAACAGGTAAAGGCCTCAAAAGCCTTGGAAAAAGCAGAGAAAGAAAGCGCAAAACAAAAAACTGCTTCTCAGATCGAGGCTTCTTCTGAAGTTGTGCCGTCTGCAAAGGATGCTCTTTTTTAGTTATGATTGATGTTGTTTTGGGAGTAGGCTCCAATAAAAGCTGGAACGGAATGGACAGTTTGTGTCTTTTAAAAAGGGCCTGCGAAGCTTTGAACGGTCTGCTCTCAGAATTTTTGATTTCGTCAGTTTACCGCACAAAACCTATGTATCTTGAAAATCAAGATGATTTTTATAATATGGCAGTTCGCGGTAAAATTGATGATGTTTATTCACCTTTTGACCTGCTCGAAAAAATTCACGTAATCGAATCTTGCTTGGGACGTAACCGTGAGCTTGAAGTAAGAAATGGACCGCGTTCAGTCGATATTGATATTGAATTTTTTGGTAATCAGACAGTAGATACAAAAACTCTCCAGATTCCTCATCCACGGCATAAAGAAAGGGCATTTGTTTTAGTTCCTTTACTTGAGATTTTAAAAGAAAATGCCGATTTTATAAAAAGAGAAGATTTTTCCAGCTATTTGGAAAAAATTGGTTCGGGCGGAGTTGAGAAATTCCTTTCGGCCCGGGATTTTATAGACGGAAAATTTTAATGAATAAGCGTTTTATAAAATCATCGTTTTTTTTTGAGGAGCTTTCATGGAACAGAACCTGGAGTTAAAAACAAAAACAATTGATTATGACGAAACTGCGGACAAAATCGTCCATAAGTATACCGTGGGTCAGTTTGAAGGTCCTTTGGATTTGCTTTGGACTTTAATCCGTGACAATAAAATCAATATTTATGATATTCCGATTGCCGAAATTACCGAGCAGTTTCTTGAATATCTTGATTATGCTTCTCAGGTTGAACTTGGCGATTTGTCCGAATTTTATAATATGGCGGCTCGCCTTGTTTATATAAAAAGCCGGATGATGCTTCCTGTTGAAGTAAAGGTTGATGACGACCTTGATTTTGACGATCCTCGTGAAGAGCTTGTTGAAAAACTTATTGAATACCAGAAATTTAAAAAGCTTTCAAATCTTATGGAAGAAAAAGAAGACGAAAGTGAATGGAATTTTGAACGAAAGAAAATTCAGCGGGTTCTTCCGTTCGATGATGAAAATATGTGGGAGCAGATAGATACTTGGGATCTTTTGCAGCAAATGCAGAAAATCTTTCAAAACCTTATTTCGCAGTACTCGGATTCAAAAATCATTGATATGTACGAAGAAATTTCGGTAAATGAAAAAATTACGCTGATGAATGAACTTCTTGAAAAAAAGGATGAATGTATGTTTACGGATTTGATTGTCAGACATGGCAATGTTCTTGATGTAATCTGCGCGTTTATGGCTCTTTTGGAAGCCGTAAAGTTTAAGATGGCAACGATTATGCAGAACAGAATGTTTGGCGACATAAAAATCTGTAGATATGCGGCATAAGGAATTATATAAAAAATGGATGTAAATCTCGAAAAAGAAATGGGGCTTGTAGAGGCGGTTCTGTTTTTGGACAGCGAGCCTCTTACTGTTGAGTCGATCGCAAAAATTGCAGAGCTTTCGGAAGATGTCATTGAGCAGTGTCTTGACGGGTTAAAGGAAAAGTATTCTCAAGAAAGTTCTGGTGTTGAGCTTTCAAAAATTACAGGCGGCTGGACACTTACTCCAAAGAAAGAATTTTGGGAAGTTTTAAAAGAGCGTTATGGAAATAAAAATGCAGGAAGATTGAGCCGTTCAGCAATGGAAGTTCTTTCGATTATTGCCTATAAGCAGCCTATTACGCGTGCTGAGATTGAATCAATTCGTGGAGTTCCGCCGGATAATATGATTCGTATTCTTCAGGAACGGCAGCTTGTAAAGGAAGTAGGCAGAAAAGATGCTCCTGGAAGACCGTGTCAGTTTGGAACTACAAAAGAATTCTTGAAATTTTTTAATCTTAATTCAATTGCAGAACTTCCTGCTCTTGATGAAAAAGAATCAGAGAGGTTCGAGCTTGCAAGATAATTCTCAAGAAAAAAAACAAATTCGGCTTCAGGCTTTTCTTGCTCATTGCGGACTTGCAAGCCGGCGCGCCTGTGAAAATATAATTACAGACGGACGGGTATGCGTAAACGGAAAAACAGTCAGTGAATTAGGGGTAAAGGTTTCAGAAAATGATGTTGTCTGCGTTGATGGAAAACAAATTTCTCTTGAAAAAAGAAAAATTTATGTTCTGTTGAATAAACCTGCTGGCTATGTATGTACCCAAACCGATGAAAAGGGCCGGCCGGTTGCTGTTGATATTCTGAAAGAAAAATATTCTGAGCGGCTGTACAATGTCGGCCGTCTTGATATGTTTAGTCGCGGAGCTATAATTTTTACAAACGATGGAGATTTTGCCGCAAAACTGAGCCATCCTTCTAGTGAAATTGAAAAAGAATATCTTGTAGAAACCAGTTATCCTCTGCCAGAAGGTCTTGAAGATCGCTTTGCACGCGGAATTCGTGTCGAAGGGATTTTTTACAAAGCAAAAAGCGCGCAGGTTGTAAATTCTCACAAAATGAGGGTTGTTCTTGTCGAAGGTAAAAACCGCGAAATTCGCCGTGTATTTACCGATGCGGGAGCCGCAATCCGAAGCCTTCGGCGTATCAGGATTGGAAATGTAAAACTTGAAAATTTGGAAGAGGGAAAATTCCGTGAGCTTTCTGAAAAAGAAGTAAAAGAACTTTTATCTCTTTGCAAAAATAATATTGGGAGCGAAATATGATAATCGCAATGGACGGACCTGCCGGAACAGGAAAATCTACAGTTGCATCGTTGATTGCAAGAAAATTAAGAATTACCTATCTGAACAGCGGAAGTTTTTATCGGGCGCTTACAATGGCTCTTAATTCTTCTGATATTGATATTTCAGATTCTGAAAAAGTGCTTAAATTCTGCAAAAAACAGAAGCTTGAATATAAAAATTCACGTCTTGTGCTTAATGGAGTCGATGTTGAAGATCATCTTCACGATGATGCGGTTAGCAAAAAAGTTGCTCAGGTGTCTTCTATTGTGCCAGTCCGCCATCTTGTAAACGAAAGAATGCAGGAAATAACTAAGTCTCTTGACATTGTCTGCGAAGGACGCGATATGACAACAGTTGTTTTTCCAAATGCGCAATACAAGTTCTATCTTGATGCCTCGATAGATGTTCAGGCTCAACGTCGTTTCGATCAGGGCGTTTCTAATATGACGCTCGAAGAAGTAAAGGCGGCAATTCTAAAACGCGATGAAATTGACAGGAATAAAGCAGAAGGAGCCTTAAAGCGTGCTCCGGATGCCTTTTACATTGATACATCAAACTTGACTATAGAGCAGGTTTGTGCGATAATCTTAAGCAAAATTCAAAACAAAGGGTTTACTATGGAACAGATGGAAGTGGAAAAGGAAGAGACAAAAAGCTCTATCCAGACACAATTAGAGGAGTCTCTCAAGAGTTTTATGCCTCTTGAAGATGGTCAGCTTGTTGACGGTACTGTAATTGCAGTTACAGATGAACTTGTATTTATCGATATTGGTGCTAAATCGGAAGGAAAGATTCCTGTGCAGGAATTTGCAGGAAAACTGCCAAAGCCTGGCGATGTAGTTTCCTGTGTGCTTGTAAAACTTAACGGCCGTAATGGTCCGGAAGTTTCTTTCACAAAAGCGCAGTCAAAACAGTTGTGGAAAGATCTCCGCAAGGCTGCTGAAGAAAAAACTCCAGTAGAAGGAACTATAGAAAAAGAAGTAAAAGGCGGTTTTGAAGTAAACCTTGGTGGCGATATTCGTGCGTTCTTGCCAATCAGTCAGTCTGATTCTTCAAAAGTTGAAGAACCGAAAAAACTTATTGGAACAGTTTCTAAATTCTATATTGAAAGACTGTATTCGGACAACAAGGCAAATGTTGTTGTAAACCGCAGAAAGTATCTTGAAGAAATTATCAACAAGGCTCGTGATGATTTCTTTGCAAATACTCAGGTTGGCGACACTGTAAAAGGAACTGTGAAATCATTTACAAGTTTTGGTGCTTTTATCGATCTTGGCGGTTTCGACGGTCTTCTTCATATCAATGATATGAGCTGGGGACATGTAACTCGTCCAAAGGATTTCGTAAAGAAAGGGCAGGAAATTGAGCTTAAAGTGATTGCTCTTAATCCTGAAGATAAGAGAATCAACCTGTCTCTTAAACATTTTACTGAAGATCCTTGGGTTCATTTTGAAGATAAATATCATGTAAATGATGTTGTTGAAGGAACAGTTACAAAACTCACAGACTTTGGCGCTTTTATTGCCCTTGAAGAAGGAATTGAAGGTCTCGCTCACATTTCTGAATTCAGCTGGACAAAGAAAGTAAACAAGGCTTCTGATATGGTTCAGATTGGCGACAAAGTAAAGTGTATGGTTCTCGGCTATGATATTCAGGCTGGACGCGTTTCTCTCGGTTTGAAACAGGTTACGCCAAATCCTTGGGATACAATTTCTGAAAAATATGCAGTTGATTCTGTAGTTCACGGAAAAGTTGTAAAAATCACAAATGCAGGTGCATTTATTCAGCTTGAAGAAGGTATCGATGGATTCCTACATTCAGAAGATATTTCTTGGACAAAGAAAGTTAAGCATCCTGGCAGCGAATTTACAGTCGGTCAGGAACTTGATGTAAAAATCCTTGATGTAAATCCTGAACAGCACCGCATTACAGTTGGCTTAAAGCAGCTTACAGATAATCCTTGGGTGGCATTTGCAGAAAAATACCATGTAGGTTCAACTCTTGAGGGCGAAATTACATCAATCACTGATTTTGGTGTATTTGTAAGAGCTCCAGAGGGAATCGAAGGTCTTGTAAACAAGGCTAACCTCAGCGATGACAAAGATGTTCCTTTTGAAGAAGCTGTTGAAAAATACAAGGTAGGCGACAAAGTTAATGTTTACGTTGTAGACATCAATGTTGAAAGAGAGAAAGTTGCTTTTTCTGTAAAAGATTTCAAAAAAGCTCAAGCTCGTAAAGAAATCAATCAGTATATATCTTCTGAAGATAATGTTGGTGGTGCATATACACTCGGTGATATGCTTAACGATCAGAAAAACAGTTAGTCGATTTCGATGGGTGAACTTGATTCTCTTACTTTTGAAAAACTAAAAACACTCATCGAAATAAACGGCAGAATAAATTCAAATTATTCAGATGTAAATGCGTTGCTGGTTTATATTCTTGAATCAGCAATGCGTTTGGTCGAATGTGAATCTTCTTCACTTCTGCTTGTAAACAAAGAAGACGGAACTCTTCGCTTTGTAGTTGCCTTGGGGCCGAAAGGTGCTGAGGCAAAAAATATAATTGTTGAAAAAAACAGTATTGCCGGTTGGGTTGTTGAAAATAATAAACATGTAATCGTCAATAATGTAGGTCTTGATCCGCGCTTTTCAGATACGGTTCAAAATAAAACTGGTTATGTAACAAAAACGATGATTGCGATTCCAATGCGTGTAAAAGGACAGTGCATTGGCGTAATCGAGCTTATAAACAAGTCTGGTTCGCGGGGATTTTGCAATTCTGATTTGGAAATTTTGAATCTTCTAGCAAGCCAGGCAGGAATTGCATATTTGAATGCAGATTCTTACCGGTCGGCAAAAGATAATTTTTCTGTATTGCAGAGTAATATCGTCAGTGGAAGCGATTATCATCCTTTTGTTGCAAAAAGTCCGGTTGTCTTGGATTTGCTTCATATAATTGATGAAGTTGCGAAGGCGAATACAACAATTCTTATAACAGGCGAAAGCGGTGTTGGAAAAGAACTTTTTGCTGAACAGATTCATTTGCGGTCAAACAGGGTCGGAAAGCCTTTTTTGCGCGTAAATTGTGCGGCTTTGTCGTCTGCGCTTTTGGAAAGTGAATTATTTGGGCATGTAAAAGGCGCTTTTACAGATGCAGTTTCAGATAGAAAGGGAAGGTTTGAGGCGGCAGAAGGCGGAACTTTATTTCTTGACGAAATTGGTGAATTGCCTTTGGAATTGCAGTCAAAACTGCTTAGAGTTTTGCAGAGTCACACTTTTGAGAGAGTTGGTTCTAACGAAACGATTTCTGTCGATGTCCGGATTATCGCTGCGACGAACCGTAATCTAGAAAAAATGGTAAGTGAGGGGGCATTCCGTAGCGATTTATATTACAGGCTGAATGTAATGCCTATAAATGTTCCTCCTTTGAGAGAACGGAAAGAAGATGTGCTTCCGCTTGCAAAATTCTTTTTGGCAGAATTTGCGAACGAAACAAAAAAGAATTTTGAGTCTTTTTCGGCAGCCGCAGAGAAAACTCTTTTGGAATATTATTGGCCTGGAAATATTCGTGAATTGGAAAATTCAATAGAAAGGGCCTGTGTTTTGGGTAAGCCTCCGCTTATTCAGACTGAAGATTTAAGAATCAATTCAACTGTTGCTAGTGTTCAAAAAAATAAAACGCAGGATAGTTTTGAAGAGATTGCTGATGAAATTGCGAATCCAGCTGATGGGGACAGAACCTTAAGAACAGCTTTAAATAAATTTAAAACCGCCTATATTAAAAAGATTCTTGATTCTACATCTTGGAATCAGACAGAGGCGGGAAAAATTTTGGGAATCCAGCGGACTTATGTTTCACGATTGCTGAATGAACTTAAAATCCGTTGAATATAAATAAAAAATTTGGAGATAAAAATATGTCTAATGAAGAATCAAAAACGTCTGTTCTTGGAAAATTCCTTGAAAAAAATATAAAAGTTATCGGTGGTTTGATTGCCATTTTAATAGTGTTTGTTATTGTTGCGGTAGTCGGCTCTTCAATAAAAACAAAGGTCGCTGAGGAAGGACTTTCTCAGGTTGATATGGTTGAATATACTTTCAAGAAAGATGCGGATGATATTTCTGCAGAAGATTTTAAGGCTAGGCAGGAGACTGCACTTGCTGAACTTGAAACTCTTGCTTCGAAAGGTGGAATTGTAGGTGTAAGGGCAAATATGCTAAAGGCTGAGATTCTTTTTGAACAGAAAAATTATGATGCAAGCCGCAGCGCCTGGTTAAAGGCTGCTGCGGCAAAAAAATCGACTTATACGGCTCCTCTTTGTTATTACAATGCGGCAATTTGTTCTGAAAACTTGAATGATTTGGAAGACGCCATTTCTTGTTATGAAAAGGCGATTTCTTCGAAAAATTTTTATCTTATCGACCATGCATATTTTAGCCTCGGTCGCGTGAACGAAGCTAAAGGTGATTTGGAAAACGCTGTTGAAGCTTATGAAAAAATTGAAGCAATTCATTCTGGTTCAAGATGGGCAAATCTTGCAAAAGACCGGATTATTGCAATTAATTTAACAAAAGCAGAATAATTTGTAACTTGATAAATATAAAATAGTTTTTTTATTATGAAAAGTTTCCCTATGGCAAGTAAAATATTTATTATGTGTATTCTTGCCTTTACGGAAACTTTTTTTGTTTCCTGCGGACTTGAAGATGTAATAACAGTAAATGCTCCGACATCTCTAATCAATAGCCCGCTTTACAGTGGCGATGATTATTTGAAATGGTACGCTTCTTTTAGGGTGAATGAAACCGACCAGCCCGATTCTTTTTCTGGAACTGAAATTTATTATAAAATTTACAATAATTCCAGCGATTTAATCTCCCAGCGAAATTCAATTCTCTCCGTAAACACGAGCAGTAATTCGACAGCGGCGGCTACAAGAATGGTTGATACTTATCAGTATCAGGTTTTGGGCGCACGTTCTTTTAAGACTAACAAAACTGTTTCTCAGTCGGTGTTTGTTCCTGCTTCTATTCTAAAAGATAGGTTAAATGTCGCTTTTCGGGTAAAAACTTATGCTGGAAATGAAAATTACGGAGCTAATGGAGAGGATGTTTCGAGTTTTGAACAATTTCGTGCATGTGTAAAGTTTTCTGGCCGTTTAAGGGCTTTTGTCAATGATTCTACAGTTTTTGTTGATTATGACTCTTCAGAGGGCTGGAAATATTTTTCTGGAACTTCGGGTAGTTTTGGAACCTCAGTTTCATATGATGACATAGATTTTATCATTCCTTCGAGAAGCAATGGAAAATCATTTGATTTTTTTGATGAACAAGATACAGATTCAGACGAGAATGTACAGCCGTCGGAAAGTGATGATGATTATAAGCATAATGATTCGGCTTCTGCGAGCGATACTTATTATGTTCAGTTTTTTGCAGTCGGAGTCGCATTTGATAGCAGTTCACTTTCGAACGCTTATAGTCTTCTCCTTGATCTTGGTTCAGTTCCGATAATAAAAAATAAATAGTATCGGCTGTAAGTGTTTTTTTTGCAGAAAAAAACAAAAATTGCAATAATTTTAGAAAAATGCGGCAGATTGAGTGTTGCAAAAAAAATGCAATTTTGATAAAGTGAATAAATACGAGATTGTAGCTCAGTTGGATTAGAG
>DLLE01000030.1:0-1627 GCA_002477955.1 Treponema sp. UBA7570
GACATGGTGAAAAAAGGCGGCGTAATGGCTTCAACAAGCGTTGGAGGACTTTCAGGCGCGTTTATTCCAGTCTCTGAAGACGAGGGAATGATTAACGCTGTAAAGCAAGGCTCAATCTGCCTTGAAAAGCTAGAGGCGATGACAACGGTCTGTTCCGTAGGACTTGATATGATTGCGATTCCGGGAGACACTCCTGCAACGACAATCAGCGGAATTATGGCTGATGAATTCGCAATCGGAATGATGAACTCAAAGACAACGGCAGTCCGCCTGATTCCAGCACCGGGAAAAAAGGCTGGCGACTGGGTTGAGTTCGGCGGGCTTTTGGGCGGCTGCCCGGTAATGCCGGTGAGCAAATTCGGCTGCGAGGAATTTATAAACCGCGGCGGAAGGATTCCGGCTCCGATTCATTCGTTTAGAAATTAGGCAAAATATGCACAAAATCCCTGCCAGATTTGGAAAATCTGGCAGGGATTTTTGTCAGTTTTTAGTAGTTTACTGCTTCTACCTGAAAGAAACTCTGAGGATGAGCACAAACAGGACAAACTGCCGGCGCTTTTTTGCCTACTACGATATGGCCGCAGTTTGCGCACTGCCAGATTGCATCTCCGTCTTTGCTGAACACAAGTTCTTTTTCAACGTTGTTCAAAAGTTTGAGATAGCGCTCTTCGTGATGTTTTTCGATTGCGCCAACCATTTCGAAAAGTTTTGCAATTCTTTCAAAACCTTCCTCTTTTGCTGTTTTTGCAAAATCAGCATACATATCTGTCCATTCATAATTTTCGCCTTCTGCAGCAGCCTTTAAGTTTTCTGCAGTTGTGCCGATTTCGCCGCCATTTAGAAGTTTGAACCAGATTTTTGCATGTTCTTTTTCGTTGCGCGCAGTTTCTTCAAAAATATCTGCAATCTGTTCAAAGCCTTCTTTACGAGCCTTGCTTGCAAAATAAGTGTACTTGTTTCTTGCCTGTGATTCTCCAGCAAACGCTGTCTGAAGATTTTTTTCTGTCTGTGTTCCTTTAATGTTTTCCATTTGACTGTTTCTCCTTTTTTATGGAATTTTTTGAAAGTTTTAAGCGCCCAAAAAGCACATCCGTCAATTCTGCCCGTTTTTTCTACATTCAGGACAAATTCCTGTAAAAATTAAATTGTGCCCTTCAATAGAAAAACCCTGCTTTTGCATTTCTTCAACCGCATTATGAATTTCTAAAGTAACATTGCGCGGAACATCGAACATTTTTCCGCAAACGTTGCAATTAAAATGATAATGAGTTTCAAGAGTGCTGTCGAAATGATCAGCGCCGTTTGGCACAACAATTTTTTGAATTGCTCCGCTCTCTGCCAGAAAATTTAAATTTCTGTAAACCGTACCTCGACTAATATGCGGATTCTCTAACCTCGCATTTTCGTAAATTTCGTCGGCAGTCGGATGAGAAAAATTATTCTGCATGAGTTTTGCAACCAAATCTCTCTGTTTTGTGTTTCGAACTGTCATTGTAAATGATTATAACACAAAAAATCTGTTTGTAAATAGTAATAAGTCTTAATAGCAACAATTTATTATTGTTTTAAGAAAATTTCGCTAAAATCAATGTTCGGTTTTATAATAGGTCGAATTTCGAGTTTTAAT
>DLLE01000030.1:1698-32761 GCA_002477955.1 Treponema sp. UBA7570
GAGCGGAGCGAAGGAGGACTTGCAGTAAGAGCCGGTTTGAGAGCAAATTGCGCTCCAAAGTCTCAAAAAAATTTTAAATCTCTATTGGTTTTTGATTTTTTTGCCGAAACTCTAATTGAATAGCCTTTTTTGGCCGCTTTTCTTTCGAGGTAATTTATGAAAACAATCGGTATTAAACTTGCAGACGGTTCTTTTTATCCAATTCTTGAAGAGGGAACTGCAAAAACTTACCAGCTCGATTTAACAACTGTAAAAGACGGACAGACTAAAGTTCAGATTGACTTGTACCGTTCTGAAAGTGGTTCAATGGAAGACGCTCAATACGTTGATACTCTGGAAGTTTCTAATCTTGTTCCGCATCCAAATGGCGAAGCTGACCTGCACCTTTCTGTTTCCTTGAACGAAAATAATGAGCTCGATGCAAAAGTGATTGATGAAGAAACTGGCCGTCAAAGCGAAACAAGCGTTACTCTCGTAAGCAGAACGCTCGCTGAACGCGCAAATCCTGCCAATTTTGAACTTTCAGAAGAACAAAAAGACAGCGCCGAGCAAGCAAAAATTGATGAAATTCCGGAAATTGCTGCCGGGCTTGACGAACCGACTTTTGCTGAAGATGATTTTGCGGCAGAAACTGTCGAAGATTCAGATTTTTCGGAATCCGAAGAAAGCGGCCGCTCTGAAAAACCGGAAGAACTCGAATTTGAAACCGTTCCGTTCAGTTTTGACAGCGAACTCGAAAACGATGTTGCGGAAGTCGATCCTGATTCTAAAAACGATGAGCCTCAGGCGGAAGGTTTTAAGGCTGAAGATGAACCGGATTTTGACGCAAAAGCGGCCGCTCCAGCCGAAGAAAAAACAGAAACCGAACAGAACGCCGGAATTGCTCCGAGCCCGGACGAAACTGTTTTTGAACCGGAAAACAACGCTTTAGATGCCGAGCAAAATAAAGCGGACGACAGCAATATTGTTTCCGAAGATTTTGAAATTCCTGACTTTCCAGAAAATTCTGAAAAAACTAAAGAGGCAGATAGTTTTGACGCTGCGGACAATTTTGAACTGCCAGAATTTCCAGAAGACAATTTGGATTCCAAAACTGACGACGATTTTTCCGGTTTGAAGGATGATGATTTTGCAGATTTGAAAAATGACAATTTTTCTGACTTGAAATCAGAAGACTTTGAGCTTCCAGATTTTGACGAAACTGTTGCTGACAGCAACACAGAAAAAAAACAGGAAAATGAAAATTCGGCAAAACCTGAGGGTTTGAACGGATATTTTGATGATCCCGCCTTTAAAAACGATCCTGTTTTTAACGAGACAAATCTTGATTCAACCAACAACGAAATCGATTTTGACACTTCGGCTTTGGATTCTCCAGATAGTTCTGCTAGTCCGGCAATGGATTTTTCTGATCTTTACGACAAAGAAACTTTAGACGGGAAAAACAATTCTTATAACGATGAAGAAGAAACTAAAAAGAAAACCCGCGTTCCTGTAATTATCTGCGTTGTATGCGCAATAATTTGTGTAATTGCAACCTTGCTTATTCTTTTTGTGGTTCCTTCAAAATACAACTTGCTCAAAAACCACAAAGAAAAAGAGCCAATTGAAGTTTTGTCGGAAAATAATTCTCAAACAGAGAATTCCGATATTCAACCGGAGGACATTCAGAACAAAGAAATTGCAGCAGAACCTAAACCTGCTCCAGAAGCGGTCGAAGACACTGTCGTAGTTGCTCCTGAACCGGAAGCTGTTGTTCCTGTTCCTCCAGCTCCGAAAACTGCCGAAAAAGCAAAAGACATAAAATACAGAATCCGCTGGGGCGACACTTTGTGGGATATTTCAGATGCCTATTACAAAAATCCATGGCGGTATAAAAAAATCGCAAGATATAATAAAATCAAGAATCCTGACCTGATTATTTCTGGCACAGATATTTTAATTCCGGTTGAATAAGTCGAGCGCAAACTTGAATAAATCGAAATTTTCAAGCCATCGGTCTGTGCTGGTGGCTTTTTTATGTCTTACACTTTTTTCCTCTTGCAAAGATTCCCGCGCATCGTCCTTAAAAAAGCAGTTTGGCAAAAATGACGCTTATTTTATGGCTTTAAAAGCGCTTGAACAAAATGATGAAAAAAACGCCATCCGCCTTTTTAAGGAAAGCACAAAAAAATCAAACCCGAAAATTGCCCGTCTTTCCGCAGAAAATTTAACCTTGCTCGGAAACGTGACAGAGCGAAACCATGCAGCAAAAATTCTCGAAGCAAAATACGGCGATGACCAGGCTCTTCTTACAAGCGCAAAAATTTTCTTTGAGCAGAATGAATTTTCTCGCATAATTTCATCAACTTCAAAAATAAAACTGCAAACCGCCCCGGAAAAACTCGTTGAACTCAGGCTCAAAAGTCTGCTCAAAAAAAAAGACGCCCGCCTAAAAAATGAGCTTTTTGAATGGTTTACTTCGCGGCCGCTCACTCAGACGCATATAACTTTTTATGGCGAATACTTAAAATCTCTCAGAAATTCTTCAAAAACCGAGAATATTTTAAATTCCGCAAAAACCCAGGATTTGCCGCAAGATATTCAGATTATGAATTTTAGAATTTTGGTTTTTAACAGAAATTATGCGACTGCATTCAACGAAATCCAAAACATTCTAAATCTCTACAAAAATCAAAATTCTGAGCCGCATTATCAGATTTTGAGCGATATTGGAAAAGCAGCTCTTTACGGCACGGGCGACTTTAAGACAAGCGCGCAGTATTTTGAATCGCTTGCATCAGATTTTGTTTTGCAAGCAAGAAAACTTTTATCTCAAGCCGAAACGCAAAATTCTGCACAAAGCCTTTACGAACTTGCATACTGCGCATATTTTTACGCAGCCAGGCTTTACGACAGAGCTGGACGTTTCCAAGAAAAAGCTGCCCAGCGTTTTAAATCCGCTCTCGACTGCACAACCGACAACGAACGGTTCGACAACGCGCTTTGGTACCTTTTGAATATGCAGCTTAGAATATCGACCGACGAAATAATATCAACCTTAAAAAAATATTCTGAACGGATTTACAACAGAGCCTGGTTTGACGATTTTTTTGACAATTTTTCAGTTCTCCTTTTAAGACACGAAAAATGGCAGGATTTTTACAACGTCTGGAAACTTATTGACAGCCACGCTTCAGAAGAAACCGCCTGCAAATACGCATACATTTCCGGCAGAATTTTAGAAGAAGGCTACGGCGAAACTGACGGCGCTCCAAAAACAAAAGAAGCCGTTGCCGCCTACACCCGCGTTTTGAGCGGGAATTCAAGCCTTTACTACAAAGTCTGCGCAATCGAGAGAATGAACATTGTAGACAAAACCTATGTGACAGACATTTTATGTTCCGGCGGAACCGAAAAAACTTTTACAGAAGACAAGGACTCTCAAGTTTTGCTCGCAGGCTACGCCGCCTACGGCTTTCCTCAAAAAATTTATCCACAGTGGCTAAAAGACAGAACCGTTTTGAGCATGGACGCAAACATTCAGGCAAGCCGTTTTTTAAACGAATGTGGAAAATTTGACAGCAGTTATTCCGTTCAAAGCCTAAGAATCGCCGCCAGAACAAAAACTTTTTGGTCAGGAAAAATTCCTTACGAACTTTTAGAATTAAATTTTCCAAGATTTTATTCAAATTTTGTCGAAGCCGCCTGTGCCGAAAACAAAATTTCAGAGCCAGTTTTGTACGCTTTAATCCGAAGCGAAAGTTTTTTTGACGAAAAAGCAGGAAGCTCAGCAGGAGCACGCGGTTTAACCCAGCTTATGCCTTCGACCGCCGCAGACGAAGCCCGAAAACTAAAATTGCCTGCAGATTACAACATTCTTGACCCTCAGACAAATATTCGCCTTGGAAGCCATTATTTTGCAAACCTTATTGAACGCTCAGAAAATAAATCAATCCTCTCCGCGCTTTTTGCATACAATGCAGGACTCACAAATGTCCGCCGCTGGAAACGCCCTCCAAAAATGAGCATGGATTTGTTTTTAGAAACGCTTCCATTCCAGGAAACACGCGAATACGGCCGAAAACTCATCGGAGCCGCCGCAATGTACGGATTTTTGTACTACGAAATCACTCCGGCACAAACCGTAAGAGAACTTTTTAAGTAAGGGGCCATTTTTGCTTCGCAAAAACCGGGTCTTGCGCACTTACGCGTCTACGCGCTCCATCATTTTGCTGCGCAAAACGACGCCTTTGGCGGTGCTCCAGCCCCTTGTCCGTTATTTTGCACAATCTTCATCAATTCACTATAATAAAAAACCGAGGTAAATTATGCAAAATCCATTGGCTGGCGTTCTTCCTGCGCAAATGCACTTTCTAAACTTGCAGGGCGGTCAAATCGTATTCCTTTTAGGATTGATGATTTTTTTTGGTTCCTTTGGCGGAAGACTTTTTCAAAAACTCAAAATTCCGCAGGTTGTCGGTTACATCGTAATCGGAATCATAATCGGTTCCTCTGGATTTAAAATTCTCGGAGATAAACTTATAAATTCTCTCGATCCAATCAACACAATCGCACTTTCGCTTATCGGTTTTTTGGTCGGCGCAGAGCTCAAAATTGACGTTATAAAAAAATACGGCAAGCAGTTCATCGGGATTCTTCTCGGAGAAACAACTGTTCCGTTTTTTGTCGTTGCAGTTCTCGTAGGAGGCGCAACTTTTATAATTACAAAAAATGCAACTTATTCTCTCAGCCTTGGACTTTTGCTCGGCGCAATCTGTACGGCAACAGCTCCGGCAGCAACAACCGATGTTCTTAAAGAATACAGAACAAAAGGTCCTGTAACAACGACAACACTCGGCATTGTTGCAATGGACGACGGTTTTGCCCTTATTGCATACACAATCGCAACCGCAATAGCCTCCCCTCTCCTCGAAGGACGTTCAATTCCAGTTTTCGCACAGCTGGGTTCAATTGCTTTTGAAATTTTCGGTTCAATCGCATTGGGACTTATAATCGGATTTATTCTTACAAAAATCATTACAGGAATGATGAGCGACGACGCCAGGGTTTTGGGCTTCAGTCTTGGACTTTTGTTCCTTTCGACAGGAATCTGCTCTCTCGCCCACTTTACCGCTGGACCTGTTTTGTTAAAATTTGACCACATTATGGCGGCAATGACAATCGGCTTTTACGTTACGAACTTTTCGCTTCCAAAAGTCAAAAATATGTTCAAGCTTGTAGACAAATACACTCCGCCTATTTATGTCCTTTTCTTTGTAAACGTAGGCGCAAAACTCAACGTCTGGCAGTTAAAACCGCTTTTTATCTTAATCGCGATTCTCTACATTGGAGGAAGAACATTAGGAAAAACAATCGGTTCAAAACTCGGAGCGCATATTACAAAAGCTCCAGATACAGTCCGCAAATATCTTCCGTACTGTCTTTTGAGCCAAGCTGGAGTTGCAATCGGTTTAAGCACATCGGCAGGCCGTGATTTTGCAGATACAATCGGCGGCGAAATAATGCTGATTATTACGGCAACAACATTTATCGTTCAGATAATCGGGCCAATCTGTGTCCGCTACGGAATCACAAAAGCCGGAGAAGCCGGCTTGGATGTGACGGCCGAAGATTTAATAAAGACGACTTTTGTAAAAGACGTAGAAGTTGACGGCGAAAAAATCTGTTCACCAGACAATTATGCGATTGTAAACGAAACTGACATGGTCGGACAAATCATCAATTCATTCAGCCAACATTCAAATATGAATTATGCAGTCCGCGGTTCAGACGGAAAAATTGCCGGCCAGATAAGCATTGAGCACATAAAAGAAGCCATGCAAATCGGCGAAATGGGAAGCTATATGCTTTCGATGGATATTATGGACAAACCGGCTCTAACCTGCACTCCGGATACTCCGCTTCCAGAGACATATAAACTTTTTGATGACTACGACACTGATGCAATCAGCATTGTGGATAAAGACGGAAAGCCTCTCGGAATTCTGGAAAAATATGCCGTAGACCATTATCTGCACCAGAGAATTGTTGCGCTTGAGCACAAGCTCGCGGCAATGGCATAGAAAATCGTTTTTTATAACAACATGTAAAATTAAAATACGGACAAAAAAGAGGCATCCTTTGGCTCACCGTTAACGCGGAGTTTAAAATGAATAATAAAGTAGACATAAAATGCGTATATCTTAATGAGAAATTTGAAATTCTCGATGCAAACCGTGAATTTTATGTCTATTTTGATGCCGTAGGCCACGACATAAAGACAGTCGATGATTTTACTGGAACAGGCAGTTTAAGTTCACTAAAAAAGTTTCTTCTTTCAGAAAATAAGCAGAACAAATACAAGCTTTTAAAATTCAAAAAAAATTATCGCACCTTAAAAACAAATTTTGTTACGGCATACGACAGCATTTTTAAAGGACAAAAATCCGTCTGTCTCAAAATGATTGATATTGAACAGTGCATAAAATTCATAAAAAAACAAAATAACGACACAGACGAACTTGTTTATGCGCTAAGCATTCAAAACGACTGCACTTTTTCTTATCATGAAAATGACAATTCTATAAAAATTACGCAATTTTACAACAATAAAAAAAATGTCCTTTACGAATGTGATATTGATGAATGGAAAAAATACTGTCTTGAGCAAAAATTTATTCCAGAAAATCAAGAATCGGCCTTTTTAAATTTTATTGAAAAAGTAAAAACCTGTCCAAAAGAAATAAATGCAAGTTTTTACACTTCAATCCGCACAAATAACCCGGAAATTCTCGAAAACCTTCATTTTTTGGGAATTCGTTTTGTTTCTAACGGGGAATTGACGGTTATAGGAAGAATTATCCTTAAAGAAAATGCCGAACAATTCCGCCAGCAAAAATACGTTATTGAGCAGCTGCACACAGATTCTCTCACAAAACTTTTTAACAAAGAAACAATTACAACGTATGCAAAAAGAATTTTTGAAGAGCACAAAAAAGAAAATTCAGCGCTTGTAATTATGGATCTAGACCATTTTAAATCTGTAAACGACACTTTTGGACATTTGGCAGGCGACAAGGTTCTTTCGAGAACTGGAGAAATTCTAAAAGAAATAATAGGTGAACGAGGTCTTGTGGGCCGTTATGGTGGAGATGAATTTTTAATTGTTTCTTACGGAATGGAAAATGAAACGATTTTACGCGGTTTTTTACATTCGATCCTCTTAAAAATCAAAAATGAATTTGCTGGAAAATTCGACGATATTTCAATTTCCTGTTCGATTGGCTGCGCAGTTTTTCCTAAAAACGGAAAATCTTACAATGAACTTTTTAAAAAGGCGGATTTTGGACTTTATCGGGCAAAAGACAAAGGCCGGAACAGATATGTATTTTTCCGCAACGACTTGCATGCAGAACTTTTCCGAAAATCTGTTCAAGCAAACGATATTGTAAAATATGCTGACCGCGAAGTTCAGGAATTAAAATACATGGCAGAATTTATGCAGGATATTGTGGTTGCTCCAAAAAAGACTGTTGAAAGAATTTTAATTCACTTAAAAGAAACATTTAATCTGGACAACATAACAGTTTTTACCGGAGATGATTTAAAGGCCAAATTTTCTCTCGGAAAAAAACTTGTTAATCATCAAAACGCAAATTACGCAAAAAGCAACGAATTTAAAAAGCTCCTCAATGGCAAGAATTATTTTACAAACAGTTTTATTGAAAGCACACTTAAAAACAATTCAAATTTCAGACAGGAAATGGAACTTTCCGGCATAAAATCTACAGCGCAATGCATTTTAGGAACAAGCGAAAACATAAAGGCTCTTATAACTTTTAATCACACCAAAATTTCGCAGTTATGGGCAGAGTACGAAATAAACTGCATTGCAATATTTGCCAGCGCATTAAATCTTTTGTATAATAGTAACCCACAAAAAATAATCTTTTAAGGAAAAATCATGAAAATCGAAAAGAATAAAATGGTAAAAATCCATTACACTCTCAAAGACGACGATGGAAACATAATCGATTCTTCTGAAGGAAAAGAAGCTCTTGAATATTTGCACGGAGTAGGAATGCTTATTCCTGGAATGGAACGTGAGCTTGAAAACCGCGAAAAGGGCGACAAATTTTCCGCAATAATTGAGCCAAAAGACGGTTATGGCGAATACAGACAGGAATATGTCGTAGAAGTTCCACGCGACCGTTTTGACACAAGCGTAGAAATCGAAGTTGGTCAAAAATTTCAGGCAGACACTCCAACCGGGGCAATGCTCGTTACAGTTACAAAAGTTACGCCAGAAAATATTACAATCGATTCAAACCATGAGCTTGCCGGCAAAAACTTGCATTTTGATGTTGAAGTTGTTGACGTTCGCGATGCAACTGAAGAAGAAATTGCTCCATACACAGCAGAAGGTTGTGGTGGCTGCGGCGGAAGTTGCGGTGGTTGTGGCGGCGGATGCAGCAACGGTGGCTGCGAAAATTGTGGCGGCTGCGAAGAATAGTTTCTAAGCCTTTATTCTGTTTTTGAAAGCGACTCTATAATCGAGTCGCGGTTTTCGTTTTTTGGCGCATTTTTCATATCAACAGAAATATTGCAGCTTGAACGATAAATTTTCTGCCGTTCAACATAAAATCTATGAAAACTTTCCCGTACATCGTTTATTGTGCGCGGATTTTCTTTTGCAATGTATGCTGGAAGATTAGAAAGTTTTCCATCTACATCAATTTTTACTTCCTTTACAATGCGGTTTGCAGCTATATGTTCATCGGCATTCAAAAAAACAAGAATTCCAATTTCACTTAAAATTTTTATTGCTTCGGCATTATTGCAAATTCCGCCGCCAGTTGCTGCGACAGCAATGTATTTTTTTGAATTTTCAGTCTGCTGAATTTTTTCAAGGCGGTTTTTTAATTCAAGACACGCGTTTTTTTCTGCAGTTTTAAAACCTTCTTCTCCAAGTTCTGTGTAAATTTGGCGTGGAGTTTTTCCAGTTAATTCAAAAATCAAATCATCTGTATCAAAAGAAGGAATTTTAAAATATTCTGACAAAAAATTTGCCTGTGTTGATTTTCCGCAATGTTTTATTCCCATTAAAACTATACATTTTTTCATAACTTTATTACCTTATATCAAAAAAATTGCAATTTTTAAGGTTTATTATTATATTTTTATTATATTACAGAAAATATTCTGTTGATATAGAAACGTTGAATAAAATTTCTGTCTAAAAGGTCAGTTTTTTTATCTAGAAGTTTGCGTTGCAAATTTTTTATCAAATTTTGTTTCACATTTTGTTGCGAAACAACTTAAAAAGCCAAACTGAAGAAGGCTTTTACAGGAGCATTTATGTCTGAAGAAAATAAAAAATCGTCTTTTAAAATTTTCGCGGTTATTGCAGTTGTCGTTATTGTTTTGGGCATCATTTATAAATTTACTATCGGAACTTACAATAAAATTGTCGATTTGGACGAAAATGTTTCTAGCGCCTGGAGCCAGGTCGAAAACCAGTATCAGCGAAGACTCGATCTTATTCCAAACCTTGTAAATTCTGTAAAAGCCTATGCAAAACACGAAGACTCTCTTTTTACACAGCTTGCAGAAGCACGTTCAAAGCTCGGAGGAGTTGTAAATATCGACGCTTCGATTACAAACGATCCTCAAAAATTTGCAGAATATCAAAAAATTCAAGGTGAATTAAGTTCTGGATTGCAAAGATTGATGGCGATTTCCGAAAATTATCCTGAATTAAAAGCAAATCAGAATTTTCTTGCCCTGCAGGATGAACTTGCCGGAACAGAAAACAGAATCTCTACCGAAAGAAAACGATTTAACGATTCTGCAAAAAATTACAATTCTTATATCCGAAAATTTCCGCAAAGTATTATTGCCGAAAGAAAAGGTTTTGAGAAAAAAGCATATTTTGAAGCCGATTCAACTGCCTCAAAAGCGCCTGTCGTTCAGTTTTAAGATAAAATAGATTCGAGAACTTGGAAAATGAATAGAAAAAACTTAAAGTCCTTTTTGTTTATTTTTGCGTTTTTTTTGCCTATTTCGCTTTTTGCAGAAGTTTATATTCCTAAACAAACTGCCTGGGTTATGGACAGCGCAAATATCATCGACAAAAATACAAAATCCGAACTCAATTCTTATCTCGAAAGCGTAAACCGGCAGACTGGCGTTCAAATTGCGGTTTTTACAGTAAAATCGCTGGAAAAAGTTGCCGGAACAAACGCGACAATAGAAGATTATGCCTCTGATGTTTTTGAAAAATGGGGCTTGGGTCAAAAAAAAGAAGACAACGGCGTTTTGCTTTTGGTCTGCCTTGACGAGAAAAAAGTAAGAATCGAAGTTGGATACGGACTTGAAGGAGTTTTAACGGACACAAAATGCGGACTTATAATCCGGAATTTTATTGCGCCAGACTTTAAAAAGTTCAACTATTCTGAAGGAATAAAAACAGGCATAAACCTTATCGCAGGCTATGCAACTGGAAACGAAGAAATTAAAAATAAAGTCGATTCTTCTGAAGAAGACGATGATGATATTTTTCCGGCATTGATTCCTTTTGCAATCTGGGTTTTGTTTTTGATTTTTGTAATTTCCAGAAGCGTAATTGATTCTAAAAACGGAAGAAACCGGCGCCCTCCAACCGGCGGATTTTTTATCGGAGGAGGCGGTTTTGGCGGACACGGAGGCTTTGGCGGCGGAAGCGGATTCGGCGGCGGTGGAGGCGGCCGTTCTGGCGGAGGCGGAGCCAGTGGCGGCTGGTAAAACACTTGATTTTTCTTTTTAAGATGAATTTTCCCTCGATATTGAGAATTTACAGTTTTTAAGGTATTCTTTTTCTATGTCTTATGAAGTAACAGCTACCCGACGGCGACCTCAACGTTTTGAAGATCTTGTCGGTCAGGAATTTGTTGCGGAAACTTTCCGTAATGCCATTCAATCTAAAAAAATCGCACATGCCTACCTTTTTTCGGGTCCAAGAGGTTGCGGTAAAACTTCAACCGCACGCATTTTGGCAAAAGCTCTAAACTGTGCTGAAGGTCCGACTGCTTCTCCTTGCGGACATTGTCAGCAGTGTCTTGAAATTACAAAAGGCACTTGTACCGACGTTATCGAGATTGACGGTGCTTCTAACACTTCTGTAAACGATGTAAGACAAATAAAGGATGAAGTTCTTTTTCCGCCACAAAGTTGCCGTTATAAAATCTATATTATTGACGAAGTTCATATGCTCTCGACTTCAGCATTTAACGCGCTTTTAAAAACAATTGAAGAGCCGCCTCCGTATGTTATTTTTATTTTTGCGACAACAGAACTTCAAAAAGTTCCAGCGACAATAAAAAGCCGGTGCCAGCAATTCAATTTTCGTCTGGTACCTGTAGAAAAAGTAAAAGAACAGCTTGCTTTGGCTGCTTCAGAAATTGGAATTCAAGCAGAAGATGAAGCTCTTTATTGGATTGCGCGGGAATCTACAGGTTCAATGCGCGATGCCTACACTCTTTTTGATCAAGTTGCGGCTTTTAGCGGAGATAAAATCACCTACGACAAAATCCGCGACAAACTCGGACTTGTCGGCGTTGACCGTTTGAATGAGATTTTTGAGGATTGCGCTGAAAACAAAACTCAATCTGCGCTCGAAAAACTTGATTCGTTTTTGCAGGCAGGAATTTCGATTGAACAGTTGATTTCAAATGCAACGGATTATTTGCGTTCACTTTTGCTTATAAAAAATGGAATTACAAAAGAGTCGCTTTTGGGACAGAGCGCTGAACGTTTTAGCGCAAAGGTTTTGTCTGCCTGGAATTCGATTCAAATTGAACGAGCTGTAAGCATTTTTCTGCAGCTTTACCGCGACATAAGATATTCGCTCAGTCCGCGTTATGAACTTGAACTTGCGTTCAGCCGTTTGAGCTGGCTCAGTCAGTATGTTTCGCCTGCCGAAGTAAAAATTGCAATCGACAAAACAAAGGCTGTTCTACTGCAAAATGCACAACCATCCAGTCAAGCACAAAATTCTTCTTTGGAAATGACACAAGCTTCTCAACAACAGCCACAAATGCAGTCTCAATCTCAAAAACCAAGAATTTTTATTTCTCCAGAACCAAAGGTGGCTCCACAGACAGAAAACCGGTCTTTTAGCAATGGCGGAGCTGAACCGCCTGATCAAGCAGCGGCTCAGTCAATTGAAAATTTTAGCGATTTTGAAAATTACGCGCCAGAAGGTTCTTACGCTCCTGATGACCTGGGGCTTTCTCAACAGGAAAATTCTGTTCCAAAGCAAAATTCGCAGCCAGCGGGATTTGTCCGCGACATGCAGGCTTTAAAAAAAACGATTCTCTCAGAACTTTCTAAAAGCGAAAAAACTGCAATTCTCGCAACAACGCTTATTCAGACCGCAGAATGGGTTTTGGACGGAAACACTGTAAAAACAACGGTTGCTTCTAATTTTACGCAGTCGCAGCTGCAAAAACAGGCCGCTCAAATTTCTGCAATAATTTCGCAATATTACGGCGAAAATCTGCAATTCAGCGTAAGCATAAAGCAGGCGGCCAAAGAAAACAGTTTGGAAAATGCGCCTTACGAAGTGCAGCTTTTGTGTTCAATTTTTAGGGGGCAGATTGTTTCTAAAGGTGAACGCACTGAGTCGCCTAAACCTGAAAAAAACGAAAAAACTGATGATGAATCAGACGAAAATATTGAAAATTCTAACTTTAATAACGAAATAATAGAGGAAGAAGATGAATCCATTTGATTTGATGAAAAATCTCAAAGATTTACAGGGAACAATGAACCAGATGCGCGAAGACTTGAAAAATTTGAGCGTAACAGGTTCTTCTGGCGGAAATATGGTTCAAGTTACGATGAACGGTCAGCTTGAAATGACCGCAATTAAAATCGACCCGATTGCGGTTGATCCGCGCGATGTAAATATGCTTCAGGATTTGATTGTTTCTGCAAACCATGACGCGCTCGAAAAAGTTCAGGAACTTATAAAACAAAAAGCTGGCCCGCTTATGGGCGGAATGGGCCTGTAATTTTGAATGCAATTGATGAATTAACAGACAGTTTTTCCAGGTTGCCAGGAATAGGCAAAAAAAGCGCCGCCAGACTTGTAAATTATATTTTAAAAGCAGACAATCTGTGGGTAAAAAGGTTTGCAAGTCAAATTGACCATCTTCAAGAAATTATAAAACCGTGCTCAATCTGCGGAAGCTGGACAGAAAATGATCCATGCCCGATTTGTTCCGATCCATTGCGCGACAGAAGCGTTATCTGCGTTGTCGAACAGCCTCAGGACGTAAACACAATCGACTCTTCCCGCGAATTTAACGGTCTTTTTCATGTTTTGGGCGGAGTTATTGCACCGCTTGAAGGAATTGGGCCTTCGCAACTGCGCATTGCAAGCTTGGTAGAACGAGTAAAATCAGGAACAATAAAAGAAGTTATACTTGCGACAAATCCAACTGTCGAAGGCGATACAACCGCAATGTACATTCAGAGAGTTCTTGCGCCAACCGGCGTGAAGGTAACAAGACTTGCAAGCGGTCTTCCAGTCGGTGGCGACCTCGAATACATAGACAAATTAACCTTAGCACGTTCATTCCGTGGAAGAAGTAGTTTTTAAATTTTCTTGGCAAATTCTCAATATTTTTTCTTTTTTTTCTAAAGTCAATTTTTCAAACTCCGATATGTTATATATAGGGTGGTAAACCCGGGGACTACAAGACGTTGCCTACAAAAAGCAAGTCTGTAGTATTTTAACCAGATCTTACAAGGAGGTGTGATAAAAATACATTCGTGCATTTTTATCGCACAAAGCACAAAGTGCTTTGTATCTCGCCGTCCTTGACGATTTTAAGGAGATAAATTATGGTTATTAATCACAACATGAGTGCTCAGTTTGCAAATCGTTCTACAGGACTCACAGAACTCAGCACAACAAAAAACATGGAAAAGCTTTCATCAGGCATGAAAATCAACCGCGCAGGTGACGATGCTTCTGGACTCGCAGTTTCTGAAAAAATGCGCGCACAAATTCGCGGTATGAACCAGGCTTCTACAAACGCTCAGAACGGTATTTCTTTTATTCAGACTACTGAAGGATATTTGCAGGAAACAACTGACATTGTTCAGAGAATTCGTGAACTTGCAGTACAGTCTTCAAACGGAATCTACACAGACGAAGACCGCATGCAGATTCAGGTTGAAGTAAGCCAGCTCGTTGCAGAAGTTGACCGCATCGCTTCTCAGGCTCAGTTCAACGGTATGAATATGCTCACAGGCCGCTTTGCAAAACCAACAGGAGAAAATACAGTTACAGGCTCAATGTGGTTCCACATTGGCGCAAACATGGATCAGAGAACTCAGGTTTTTATTGGAACAATGTCAGCGGCAGCTCTCGGACTCCGCAACATAGGCTCAGAAGAAATCCTTACTCTTGCAGCTCCTGATGATGCTAACCGCGCAATTGGAACTCTCGACGAAGCGCTCAAAAAGATTAACAAACAGCGCGCTGACCTCGGTGCTTACCAGAACCGTCTCGAAAAGACAGTTGTTGGTTTGGACATTGGCGCTGAAAATCTCCAGGCTTCTGAATCTCGCATCCGCGATACAGACATGGCAAAAGAAATGGTTGACTTTACAAAGAACCAGGTTCTTACACAGGCTGGAACAGCTATGCTGGCTCAGGCAAATCAGAGTTCACAGAATGTGCTCAGTTTGCTCCGCTAGGCTTAAAGTTAAAATATCTGGGCAGTCCAAAAAAGTTTTTGATTAGCTTTGGATTGTCCACAGAAAAAACTGTCCTGAAAAGTTTGAAGTTTTTACACTAGACTTTTCGTAAAGGGCAGTTTTTTTATTTATGGCAATTTTTATCAATTTTTTTGGGACCGCAGCAGGCCGGACAGCCGGTTATAATTACGTGTTTTTTGTGGTCGCTGGTTTTATTAAAAAGTCTTGCAATTAAATAGCTTTCTACAGGAACATTTTTTCGGCAAACCGGGCAAATTCTCTGGACGCCGTTTTTTTTGTCCGGATAGCAATGAGGACAGCCTAAAACATACATCCGCTGGTCAGAAACTGTCATGGGTCTAAAAATCCGGCTAAATAAATCTTCGCCAACGGCAAGCGGAGTATTGCACAAAGGGCAACGTACAAAACCCAAACCGCCATTTGCAGTTTTTTGTTTTTTTAAATTTTTGACGGCAGTTTTTTTATTTTGAATTGACAAATTGTTTAAGTAAAGTCCGCGCAGCAAAAAAACAAGAATTGTTGCCACAGAAAAAAGCGCAAGATAAGTAAAAAAATCTTTCATAAAATTATTCTAACATAAAAACAAATCTTTTATCTTCTGAAAAACTTACGCCGGGGTGTAGGCGCGCCGAAGGCGTTCAAAATAAAATCAAACGGATTTTATTTTGAATGACAACGCCGAAACACCGGTTGGACAATAAAATTTCGTCCAAAGTCTGACAAAAATCGTTTTTTTCGCTATAGTGTAAGGACATTCCGAAAAATCTTGTAGCGATTTTTTGAATTTTTTGATTTTATTGAGGATTTTTTATGAAAGCACTTGTTATTGGAAGTGGCGGACGCGAGCACACAATCGCCTGGAAATTAGCACAGAGTTCAAAAATTGAAGAAATTATCTGTGTTCCTGGAAACGGCGGAACTGCCGACGAAGCAAAATGCAAAAATATGAATGGCGATGCTATTGAAATTGCAAAAAATGAAAAAGTTGATTTTGCCGTTGTTGGTCCGGAAGATCCTCTCTCAGAAGGAATCGCTGATAAACTTTGGGCTGCAGGAATTCCGACAGTTGGTCCTAAAAAGCAAGGTGCCGCCCTCGAAGCTTCAAAAGATCTTTCTAAGGTTTTTATGGAAAAATATGGCGTTGCATGCGCCGCTTCAAAAACTTTTACAGATAAAGAAAATGCGCTCGAATATGTTAAAAATCATGGAGCTCCAATCGTTGTAAAAGCTGACGGTCTGGCTGCTGGAAAAGGCGTTGTTGTTGCAAAAACCGTTGACGAAGCCCTCAAAGCCGTAAATGATATGATGGACGGCGAATTTGGCGATGCCGGAAAAAAACTCGTTATCGAAGATTATTTGCAGGGAGTTGAAATTTCGGTTCTTGCGGCTGTAAGCGTTACGGAAAATTCCGCAAAAATAAACAAAGCCTGCATAAAGGCATTTTTGCCAGCCCGCGACCACAAACGACTGCTCGACGGCGCAAAAGGTCCAAATACCGGAGGAATGGGCGCAATCTGTCCTCCACAGGATGTTACTGAACAGACAATGAACGCTTTCCAAAAAAATATTCTTGAGCCAACATTGCGCGGTTTAATCGAAGAAAAAATGGACTACCGCGGATTTATTTTCTTTGGACTTATGCTTACAAAAGATGGTCCAAAAGCTCTTGAATACAATGTTCGCTTAGGAGATCCGGAAACTCAGGCTGTTTTGCCGATGATGGATTTTGATTTTGCCGACCTTTGTCTTGCAATTACAGGAGAAACTCTTTCTGACTTTAACCTTCAATGGAAAAAAGGATTTCAGGTTGCTCCTGTTGCAGTTAGCGGCGGTTATCCTCTTAAATATCCAAAAGGAAAAGAAATTTCTATTGATTCGGCAAAAATAAAAAAGAACGGTGCAAAAGTTTTTGTTGCCGGCGCTGTAAAAAATGAAAACAATGTCCTCGTTACAAGCGGCGGACGCGTTCTTGCCTGCTCGGCCCACGGCTCAAGCTTTGACGAAGCCTGGAAAAAAGCATATTCTGCTCTCGAAGGCATAAAATTTGAAGGAATGTTCTACAGAAAAGACATTGGTCTTCCGGGAGCAGCAGAATCAAATTAAAAAGCAAATTTTTGTAACAAAATAATATAGAATAAAAAAAGACTGGCCTGATAAAGCGTAAAATTTTATCTGGCAGTCTTTTTTTTGTGTTAGCGATGGGAATGGCGCGCCGAAGGCGCGTTCCGGAGCAAGGCGCAGGAATGAGCGCAGCGAACCATGGACGTAGCGACCGAAGGCTTTGCCTTCGGGAACACCCGTTTTTTACTGAACGCTAAAAAGCAAATCTTCGTAACTTGGATAAGGTTTGTATTCCTGGCCCAAAAGCTCTTCGAGCAAATCGCCGCTTGAGCGCAAATCTTCCATTGCAGGAAGGATTTTTTTTGCATAATCCTGGGCTTTTTCCATAAGCTCAGTTTTTTTCTGTGCCTGAATGTGCAGTTCGTCGAGCTTTTGCTTTTTTTGCTCAACTTCGTTCAAAAGAGCAGACACTTTTTTTATCTGATTTTTGCCGTATTCAAACGGAAGGTCTGCCGGCATTTTTGAATATGTGTCCGTAAGTTTGTTCAGAAAATTAAGCGCAGAAGGTTCAATGTCTTTATTTACCATTTCAATCATTGTTCCAACTTCAATGTTTAAAACCTGACAGTATTTTTCAAGTTTTACGTCGTAGTGGCTTTTCATTTCAACTTCGGAATAAATTCCTGTCTGTTCAAAAAGTTCTATGTTTTTTTTGTCCAGATAATGAGCCATGGCGTCAGGAGTTGTGCGGAAATTTTTAAGTCCGCGTTTTTCGGCTTCTTTTATCCATTCTTCGCCGTAACCGTTTCCGTTGAACAAAATTCTCCAGTGAGAGGTAATTTCGCGTTTAATGAGATTTTGAAGTTCTTTGTCAAAATTTTCAGCTTTTTCGAGTTCATCTGCAAATTTTGAGAGGGAATCAGAAAGTATTGCGTTTAATATCGTGTTTGGACCGGAAATTGACAGGTTTGAACCTACTGAGCGGAATTCAAAGCGGTTCCCTGTAAAGGCAAATGGCGAAGTTCTGTTGCGGTCTGTCGAATCCTTTGGAATTGCAGGCAAAACGTCTACGCCAATCGACATTTTTTTGCTTCCGTTTCCAGTGTAAGGCTTGCCGTCCTTAATTGCCTTTAAAATTGCTTCAAGCTCGTCGCCAACGTAAATCGACATGATTGCTGGAGGTGCTTCGTTCGCTCCTAAACGGTGATCGTTTCCGGCACTTGCAACAATCGCGCGCAGCAAATCCTGATGATCATCTACAGCCTTTATAACCGCCGTCAAAAAGAGCAAAAACTGCGCATTTTCCATCGGCGTTGTTCCTGGAGAAAAAAGATTTTCGCCGGAATCGGTAGCAATCGACCAGTTGTTGTGCTTTCCGCTGCCATTTACGCCTTCAAAAGGCTTTTCGTGCAAAAGGCAGATTAAACCGTGACGGCGCGCAACTTTTTTCATAACTTCCATTGTAAGCTGGTTTTGGTCTGCGGCAAGATTTGAAGTTGTAAAAATTGGAGCCATTTCATGCTGAGCTGGAGCGGCTTCGTTGTGTTCGGTTTTTGCGTAAATTCCAAGTTTCCACAATTCTTCGTTCAAATCTTCCATATATTCGATTACGCGCGGCTTAATTGCGGCAAAATACTGGTCGTCCATTTCCTGTCCTTTTACAGGATGAGCACCAAAAAGCGTTCTGCCGGTCATTTTTAAATCGCGTCTTTTGGCATAGAGTTTTTCGTCAACCAAAAAATATTCCTGTTCAGGGCCCATTGTTGTCGTCACATGCTTAGCAGAATTTCCGAAAAGTTTTAAAATCCGGAGGGACTGGCGGTTTAAGCTTTCCATAGAACGCAAAAGCGGAGTTTTTTTGTCGAGGGCTTCGCCGTTGTAAGAGCAAAAAGCGGTTGGAATACAAAGAGTGTGGTCTTTTACAAATGGAAATGAAGTCGGGTCCCAAACTGTGTAACCGCGGGCTTCAAAAGTTGAACGATAACCGCCGCTCGGAAAAGACGAGGCATCTGGTTCACCTTTTATAAGTTCTTTTCCACTAAAACTCATGATAATTTTGCCTTCAGCAGCAGGCGTCAAAAAGCTGTCGTGTTTTTCGGCAGTAATTCCAGTCAAAGGCTGAAACCAGTGCGAATAATGAGTTGCGCCTTTTTCAATCGCCCAGTCTTTCATAGCATTGGCAACTTCGTTTGCAACACCGAGTTCAAGCGGGCAGCCTTCCACCATGGTTTTTTTTAAAGAGGCATAAATATTCGCAGAAAGCCTTTTTTTCATTTCGCTTTCATTAAAAACCATGCACGCAAACATTTCAGGAACGTTAATCATACCACCCTCACTGCCCGCAACCGCGGAACATTTGTAATTTTGCACAAAAGTATATCAATTTTTTGTTTTTATTTAAACTGCACGCAAAAAAAAGCCCGGACTAATTTGAATTTTCTTTCAAAAAAGTCCGGGCTTTCTAATAATTTAATATTTTTTGTGCTTAGTTTTTTACTAGCGCAAATCTGTTGTACGAATCCAGTCCTGGTCTGTGTATGTGCGGTTTTCGCCACCCATTGACCAAATGAATGTGTAGTTGCTTGTTCCACAACCTGAATGGATTGACCAAGAAGGGTTGATTACAGCTTCGTCATTGTGCATTACTATGTGGCGTGTTTCCTGAGGTTCGCCCATAAAATGGAACAAAATCTGGTCTTCTGGCAAATCAAAATAGAAATAAACTTCCATACGGCGTTCGTGTGTATGAGCCGGCATTGTGTTCCAAACCGAACCAGTTTCCAGATGGGTCATTCCCATCGAAAGCTGGCATGTTTCCAAAATATCCGGGTGAATGTACTGGTTGATTGTGCGGTCGTTTGATTCTGCGGCAGAACCTGCATGCACGTGGTTTGCCTGTTCATAAGTAATTACGCGGCTTGGGTAAGAAACGTGCGCAGGAACTGAGTTCATATAGAATTTTGCAGGATTTTTCTTGTCTACGCTTTCGAGAACAACGTCTTTTGTTCCGGCACCAAGATAAAGAGCGTCGTAATGATTTACTTTGTATTCAACGCCGTCAGCAACAACAATTCCGTCACCGCCAATGTTAATCATTCCAAGTTCACGGCGCTGGAGGAAAAAGTCAACTCCAAAATCTTTCATTGGATCAATATTTTTGTCCAATTTAACTTTCTTATCTACAGGCATTGCTCCAAGAGTTACAATGCGGTCAATGTGGCTGTAAACTGCGCTTACATCATTTTTTACAAAAATATTAGAAATCAAAAACTCTTTGCGAAGTTCTTCGGTTGTCATTGTTTTAAAAGGTTCTTTTCCAGTTGAATAGCGAATATCCATCTTTTTCTCCATTTAATAAAATTTTATAAAATTAAAATCGCACTTCGTGCACTTTTATAAGTTTATTCTTCCATTGTAAAAAGTCAATCACAAGTTTGCGCAGTAAGATAATTGTGACTAAAACCGTCAGGAGTTTCTGTTAGCGTGTATTTTCCGATTACAGTAATTTCCTGATCTATAACCGGCTCTTTTCCGGCAAAATCGTATTTGAACTCAAGGCCTTGCTGACAGCAGGCAAGAGCATCTTTTATGATTACCGCATAAGAAGGCTGGCCATCCGGACTGTTTAATTTTATAAAGTTTCCTTTTATTTTAAAAGTTTTTCCGTTGAAGTTTTGCGGTTCAAGCATAAGATTAAAAACCTGGGCATAAACCATATTTGAGTTCATTTTTGTAAGATCGAAATCTACCGAAAAACCGGCTTTTTTTTCTGATTGCTCCTGATTTTTTTGCTGAATTGAATTTTTTGTACACGAAGCAAAGGTTAAGGTCAACGCGAGAAGGACAGCAGCAGCGCCGAAGGCGTTCAAAAATGGCAAAAAAGCCATTTTTGAATGAAACTGCGAATGGCCTGACGGCAGATTTTCTGCCGGCTCGCCAAAAAAATTTTTAAACAAAGAATGATTTTTCATTTTAGAAATTTCCCCGCAACCGAAAATACGACAAAAACAAAAAGATTGACCGCAACAATTGTCGAGCCAACCGGAGTTCCTGCCAGAATTGAAATTAAAAGTCCAGAAACTGAACATACAACAGAAACCGCCGCGCTGCAAATTATTACGCTTTTAAAGCTTTTCAAAACGCGCATTGCTGAAAGCGCCGGAAAAATTACCAGAGCGCTGATTAAAAGCGAGCCGACAAGATTCATT
Source organism: Treponema sp. UBA7570 (assembly GCA_002477955.1). Lineage (GTDB taxonomy): Bacteria > Spirochaetota > Spirochaetia > Treponematales > Treponemataceae > Treponema_D. The sequence goes on from DLLE01000030.1 coordinate 22,719, forward strand.
GCAAGAACGATTATTATGGCGATTATAACGGCAATTACCAGATTGTAAAGGCTTGCGTGGGTTCCGACAGCCTGAGCGAAATTTTCGTCAAAGGTTACGGCGAAAATTTTGTTGTAAAAGACGATAAATGCGGCAATTACGGCAACCGAGAGAATTACGCACAGATAAACTTCGGCTTTTGTAAGCGTCAAAATTGAAGTTGAACCAAAAAGTGTGGAACAGACATCGCCTGCAAGATTTGCGGACGAACTAAAAATGTTCATTAAAAGGTAGCCGAGAGCAAGAGATGAAACGCTTATGACGGCAATTGCGGCATCGCCCTGAATTTTTGTGTTTTTTCCAGTGCGCAAAAGGAGAATTGCGGCTATGACGGTGAATGGCAAAACAAGATACATATTGTTCGACAAATTAAGAACCGCAGCAATCGCCATGGCTCCAAACGCAACATGGCTCAATCCGTCGCCAATAAAACTGAACCGTTTTAAAACCAAAGTTACGCCAAGCAAGCTTGAACAAAGCGAAATCAAAACTCCGACAATAAACGCATACTGCACAAACGAAAAACTAAAATAATGGATTAAAGTGGACATAAAATCGTCTCCAAAATAAAAAAAATCAATTTATAAAAGTTGAAATTTTGCTTTTTTTACAAAAACTTACAAAACTTTCGTAAATTACAAAAGTTTTACTCCCATAATTCGCTTTATCTGTCCATTGCAATCCGGGCAGGTCGATTTATGCACAAATTCGGCCTTTGTTCCAAAAAAAATTTCTTTTCCAATGTGCAGAACGTGGGTTGCGAAGCGAAGCGAAGCGTCTATGTCGTGGCTTATCATAATGACCGTAATTCCGCTTTTATGCAAATTTTCGATAAGTTTGTACATTTCTTCCTGCGCTCCCGGATCAAGCGCGCTTACAGGCTCATCGAGCAAAAGCATTTTTTGAGTGGCGCACAATGCCCTGGCAAGAAGGACTCTCTGCTGCTGTCCGCCAGAAAGTTCACGGTAACATCGGCGCGCAAGATGAGCAATTCCCATTTTTTTCATATTTTTCATGGCAAGTTTTTTTTCTTCTTTTTTGTAGAACGGACGGCAACCGCAACGGCTCTGACAGCCAGAAAGAACTATTTCCCAGACGCTGGCCGGGAAATCCCTCTGAACAAAAGTCTGCTGCGGCAAATATCCAATTTCGTCCGCCAAAAGTCCGTCTCCGGTTTCGATTGTGCCAGAAATCGGCTTTAAAAGTCCAAGAATTGCCTTCATCAAGGTCGATTTTCCGGAACCATTTTCGCCGACAATGCAAAGATAGTCGCCGGAATTTACCTTGAACGACAGATTTTTTATTATGATTTTTGATTCATAACCTAAAACAAGATTTTTGCAAATTAACTGTGCCATAATTTTTGGCGTTTCCCTCCGCTTCACTTCGTTACGCTTCGGGTCGCTATGTCCGCCCTTCGCCGCAAAATCGGCTCATTGCGTGGCTTATCGCCGCGCAACTTCGGGGCTGCCAGCACTAACGCATTCACTCCTTTCCGAAAAAATCTAATTTTTCGTAATTTTCTTTCATAACATCGATATAATTTTTTCCGGCTTTTATCTGATCAAAAGTTGCAGACTGCATTGAATCGATTACAAAAATTTCACATTTTCCGTCAAATCCGGCATTTTTTATTACGGTTTTTGCAATTTTTTTGTCAGAATTTTCGGTCACAAAAACCCTCGGCTCTTCAAATTCCTGAACCTTTTTTGAAAGAAAGGCAACCGTTTCAAAACTTGCTTCCGTTTCTGCCGAACATCCGGAAAAAGCAGCAAAATATTTTGCTCCAAGCTCGTCGGTCATATAACGGAACGGAAAACGGTCGCAGAAAATCAAAGGTTTTGAAGAAAAGTCATTTTTTTTGGAAAGCTCAAGCGCAATTTCCGAAAGAGAATCAAGTTTTTTAAGATAATTCTGCAAATTTTTTGCATAAACAGAAGAATTTGCAAGATCCAAAACTTCAAGATATTCCGCAATTTTTATAACAGCGGTCTTTGCATTCTTTACGGAAAGCCAGACATGCTCGTCATATTCAATTTCGTCTTCGTGCCCGTCATTTTCTTTATTGCTTTGCATGCCTTCTACGTTTTCTTCTTCCTTAACATTTTGCGCAAGAATTTCCATTAGATTTACAGTAAATTGATTTTTGTTGTTTGAATTTTTTATAACCTGAGAAACCCAAAAATCGCTTTCGCCGCCAACATATATAAAAAGGTCAGAACTTGCAATTTTTACAATGTCGGCCGTGCTCGGCTGGTAAGAATGAAGGTCTGTTCCGTTTTTTGCAAGAAGTTCAAGTTCAAAACTGTCGCTGCCTTCAATCAAATTTTTAACCCAATCGTATTCTGGAAAAATTGTTGCAACAACTTTTATTTTTTGTTTTTCTGCTTCAGATTCTGTTTTTGTATTTTGATTTTTTTTGCAGCCTGCAAAACTCAGAGCAAGAACCGCCGCAAAAAAAAACGTAACAACTTTATTCATTTTCATTTTTTTCTCCACAACTTTTGCAAATTCCAACCAAGGTGCTTTCGCCACGGCTCACTTCAAATCCTGTATTTTTTTCAAGAGCAGCAACAAGTTTTTCCGCAGCCGCTTCATCGAAATGAAAAATTTTTCCGCATTTCTGGCACGAAAGGTGAATATGTGTCCGGCAGGAATTGCAATCAAAAAACTGATAGAAAGATTCTCTCGAACCTGGTTTTGAACATCTTTTAATTTTTCCTTCAGATTCCAGCTCCGCCAAATTTCTGTAAATGGCGCTTTTGCTGATTTCTTTTCCGCTCAAGGCAAGCTCAATTTGTTTTGCAGAAAACATCTTGTCGGGATTTTCGCTAAAAAACGAAAGAAGAGAATTTCTCTGCTCAGTAGAATAATTGATTTTCGCCATATTTCAATTTGCGAATTAGTCGCAAATTGATTTAAGCATAATGCAAAATTTCATTCAAGATTTTTCAATAAATTATCAAAAAAAAGAATAAAAATTGTAAGAAAAATTGAAATTTTAAAATCTGCGCTATAACTAAATCCGCGCCTGAGCCGTATAGAGATTAAAATATTCGCCTTTTTTGTTCAAAAGCTGTTCGTGAGTTCCGGTTTCTACAATTTTGTGGTTTTCCAAAACGGCAATTTTGTCCGCATTTTTTATCGTACTCAGGCGATGCGCAATTACAAAAGCCGTGCGTCCGCTGCACAACCTGTCAAAAGCATTTTGGATTTTTTGCTCGGTAATGCTGTCGAGAGCGCTTGTTGCTTCGTCCAGAACCAGAACAGGAGGATTTTTTAAGAAAACGCGCGCAATGCTTATCCGCTGTTTTTGTCCGCCGGAAAGCTTAATTCCACGCTCGCCGATTACGCTGTCAAAACCGTTCTGCATATTCATTATGTCGTCGTAAATCTCCGCTTCTTTTGCAGCCTCAATAATTTCTTCCTCAGTTGCCTCCGGCCGCCCATAAGCAATATTTTCTCTTATTGTTCCAGCAAACATAAAAACATCCTGCTGAACAAAACCAATTTGCGAACGAAGAGATTTTAACTTGTAATCGCGAATATCAATTCCGTTTATTTTTATTGAACCGTCCTTAACTTCATAAAAACGCGCAAGAAGATTGCAGAGAGTTGTTTTTCCACCGCCACTCGGTCCGACAAAAGCGACAGTCTGTCCTTTTTTTACTTCGAGAGAAATGTTTTTTAAGACAGGAAAATTTTCCGAATAACCAAAGCTTACGTTTTCAAAATCTACATTTTCAATTTTTGCAGAAAGTTCTACTGCGCCAGGTTTTTCCGGCATTTCTTCGTGAATTTGCATCATTTCCGAAAAACGCATAAATCCTGCCATTCCAGTGCTAAACTGCTCAACAAAATTTGCAAGACGACGGATTGGCTGCAAAAAAGCGGCAACAAACATATTTGCGGCAACCAAATCTCCGAGAGTCATTTTTCCTTTCATTATATAAAATCCGCCGACAGCCAGAATAATTACGCTCAAAATGTGAGTGACAAATTCCATTTTTGAGTGCATTCCGGCCATTGCCTTGTAATAAAGGCGTTTTGCGTCAAAAAAATTCTGATTGCTTTTTTCAAATTTTGAAAATTCGTAATCTTCATTTGTAAAAATTTTTGTAGTTCTTGCGCCGCTGATTGAACTTTCGACCGCCGAGTTGATTTCCGCAGTTTTTCCTTTTACAAGGCTCGAAGAACCCATTAAACTTTTTCGGCTCGAATAAACCGCAAAAATAAGAAGAGGCAAGGTTACAAAAACAATTACTGCAAGCTGCCAGCGAATTGAAACCATTACAAAAAATGCGCCAAAAAGCGTTAAAAGCGAAATCAGCAAATCTTCCGGTCCGTGATGCGCTAGTTCAGAAATTTCAAAAAGATCAGTTGTACTGCGGCTCATAAGCTGACCAGTACGATTTTTGTCAAAAAAAGAAAATGACTGCTTTTCGATATGTTCAAAAATATCGCGCCGCATATCTTTTTCAACGGCGACACCAAAAACATGTCCAAAAAATGTAATAAACCATTGCGCAACAGTCCGCAAAACGCACATTAAAAAACAGAGCGCAATTATTGAAAAAAAAGTAAAAATTACAGTCCGCTGAATTGAACTATCGGCGGAATCTAAATATTGCGGCAAAACTTTATTCAATGTGAATCTTGAAATTACTGGAAAAACAACATCAACGGCGGCAACAAAAACTGCGCAGAACAAATCCGCAAAAAAGAGCCATTTATGCGGCTTAAAATACGAAAAAAACAGTTTGTATTCGTTTTTCTTTACATCTCTAAAACTTAACGGCAAGACCGCAGATTTTTTGTTTTTAGCCATTTTAGTTTTCTTCAACCCATTTTTTTATGCCGTTTACAACATCGACATCAATCTGATGTTCAACACGGCAAGCATTTTCTTCGCACTGCTCTTCCGAAAGCCCCGTAATTTTCTGCAAAAAAAGTGTTAAAAGTTTGTGACGTCCATAAACATCTTCCGCCTTAAGCTGGCCTTTTCCCGTCAATTTAATCGTGTTGCCGAGCGTAAATTCTATATAACCGTCTTTTTCCAAAAGTCCCATTGCCCGGCTTACGCTTGGACGAGAAACAGCAAGTTTATTAGCAACATCAACGGAGCGGACAAAACCATTTTCAAGCTGCAAGCGCAAAATTGCCTCAAGATAGTCTTCACCAGATTCGTACATCGCACTTCCCCCTGCGTCAATTTTCTTCAATATATTCAGACTATTTTAGCAAAAAAAACATTTCCGTGCCATAATAAAAGCTCGTTATGAACAACAGCAGCAAAAATCAGTTTTAAGCATAAAAATTCCATTCATTATAAAATCATTCTCAAATCCGTGTGACATTCTGCAAAAATTAAAATAGAATAGCATTATTGAATTTGATTTCGGGCTTATTTTTTGTCCGCAAATCCTCGATTTTTAACCACGATATTCAAATATTACAAAAACTGGAGATTCCTCATGGACGATTCATTTTCTATCCGAACGGTTACGCCAAATGACATGGCTACTTTAAAATCACTTATTCTTGGGCTTGCAGAACACGAACGCCGGCCTCAAGATGTAACAGGAACCGAAGACGAGATGCGCCACTGGCTTTTTGACCGTAAAATTGCCACCGCGCTTTTTGCAGAACTTGACGGTCAGGCAATCGGCTATGCGATTTATTATCCGGTTTATGGTTCTTATTCGGCTCGCGGACGTGTTTATATCGAAGATATTTATTTTAAGCCAGAATTCCGCGGAAAAGGCTACGGAACAAGGCTTTTGGCTCATATTTGCAAAAAAGTTCTCGAAGAAGGCTATATTGGACTGGAATGGAGCGCTCTCGATTTTAACACAGGTTCAATCGACTATTATTTAAAACTCGGTGCAAAAAAAGAAAAAGGCCGTACATATTTTGATTTTTCAAAAGAATGTATGGAAAAACTTATAGCCCGAATTTCAAAATAATTTTTTACAGCATTTTCTACTGTTTTATAACCGGCAGTTCGATTACAAAACGCGCGCCGTTTTTCTTGTCCAAGCGGTCGGTTACATACAGCTTGCCATCGTGAGCTTTTATGATATGGGCCGCAATTGAAAGTCCAAGACCTGTTCCGCCCATATCCCGGCTGCGGCCTTTGTCAATTCTGTAAAAGCGTTCAAAAATCCGCTCCCTATATTCATTTGGAATTCCTTGGCCGTTGTCCTCCACCGAAATTTGAACAAGGTTTCGCTCTGCAAAAAGTTTTACTTTACAGTCGACTTCGGTATTTTCCGGACAGTATTTTATTGCGTTGTCGATTAAATTCCCCAAGGCTTCGTCAAAAAGTCCTTCGTTGAGCATACAGCAGACTTTATCGCTTTTTCCAACATCAACCGAACACAAAAGTTTTATATTTTTTAGTTCCGCCTTGCTCATAAAACGTTCGCAAACTTGTTTTGTGGCAGCAACAACATCGTGCTTCATGGTTTCTGGTTTTTTGTTGTCTTTTTCAAGTCTTGAAAGCGTAAGCAAATCTTCAATAATAGCCATCAGCCTTATGCTTTGAGCGTTTATGATTTGCAAAAAGTGAATTGCGGTAGGCTTGTCATCGATTGCGCCATCAAGCAAAGTTTCCGTAAAACCCGTAATCGATGTAACAGGAGTTTTCAATTCGTGCGAAACATTTGAAACAAAATCCTTGCGAACCTGCTCAAGACGCTGCATTTCTGTCGCCATAATTTCCATTCGGTTGCCAAGCTTTCTAAGTTCAGAAGGAGAGCGTACAGTGCTTTTTGCGTCAAAATTTCCTTTTTTATATTCTCCTGAAAGAATTTCAAGTTTTTTAATCTGATGAACGATATAAGCAGAAACAATGAACGTAAGAAGCAGAATTATTACAAAAACCGTGCACATGGTTTCGATTATTTGTTTTTTTGAGCTCGTTGAAAAATAAACTGACATCGAAAGCGGAACCGAGAGCCTTAATGCGTAAATTCCGTTTTTTGTCTGAATCGGCAAGGCATAGTACATTACGTTGTCGTTTGAAACCGTACTTTTACGAATCGCCTTTCCTTCTTTTCCAGAAAGCGCCGCCGAAATTTCTTCGCGGTCTTTGTGATTTTCGAGAGTTGAAATTTCATCAGCTTCAGAATCGCCAATCACATTTCCATCTGGAGCAACAAGCGTTATGCGAAAATCTTTTGACAAGGAATTTGAACCGCGAAATCCAACAGAATCCGTAAAATTGAATTTTTTCAAAAATTCGTCAATATTTTTATCTTTATTTTTTTCGCCTAAATGCTCAGACACAATTTGAACAAGCGAATTTCCAAAAACACTCAAATTCTCTTCAGTTTGATTTTCCGCAACCGTCCGAACCGACAAAATATTCTGCTTTAAAAGATAAAAAAATCCACAAGTCAAAATAAGTCCGTTCAGAACAAAAAGCAAAACTGTAATCGAAACTGTTTTTTTCTTAATCATTTACTCAACTGCCTCTTCTCCGTACATTCTGTAGCCAACACCGCGAATTGTTTCAATCATTTCTTTGCAGCCAGCGTCAGAAAGCTTGTGCCGGATACTCAAAATTTGAACGTCAATTGCCCGTTCTGTAACAGGATAATCCGAACCTTTGATTGCATTTATAATCTGCTGGCGAGAGAAAACCTGTCCTGCATGACGCACAAGATGTTCAAGAATTGCAAATTCAGTCGCAGTAAATTCAACCTTTTTGCCTTCAACCAAAACTTCGTGACGCGGAATATCGACAGAAATTGGGCCGGCAGTCAAAACGTCCCCAGAAACCGCAGGAGAGTTTTGATTTTGAGCACGACGCAACACAGATTGAATTCGGGCAAGCAAAACTTTTGTAGAAAATGGTTTTGTAATATAATCATCCGCTCCAAGTTCAAGTCCAGTAACAATGTCGCTTTCTTCGGTTTTTGCGGTAACCATGATGACTGGAATTGAGCGGGTAGAATCATCGCCTTTTAAAATCCGGCAGACGTCAAGACCGCTCATGTCAGGCAGCATAAGATCAAGAAGAATCAGATCTGGTTTTTCCAACCGCGCAAACTGAACCGCCTGAAGCGCATTTTCCGCACAAACCGTTTCAAACCCGCTTTTTTCAACATTGTATTTTATAAGTTCACGAATCGGCTCTTCGTCGTCAGTAATTAAAATTTTCATACCAATTCTCCCATATTTTGTTTTTTGCCGCTTTTTGACCGAAAATTGCCCGATCTGAGCATCCACTTTCTGCCTTTTAACCGCAAATCCCCGCCTAAACCGCAAATTGCCCGGTCTGACCGCTCAGTTTCCGCAAGCCGCAAATTACGCAGTTTTTCCGTCGTTCAGCATTGTTTTTACCGAATGTGCAATATTTACAGTGTGATCGCCGATTCTTTCAAAATACTTTGCAATCATCAGCACTTCAAGAGTCTGTTCCGCAGTTTTTCTGTCAGTTTTTTCGCCGCTTCCCATCATATCGACAAGGATGTTTTTTTCTTTTAAGAAAAGCTCATCAACATCATCATCCATTTTTTCAACAGTTGCCGCAAGTTCTGCATCCCGCCTTACAAACGAAGAAACCGCAGTGTTCAGCATTTTTATTGTAATATCTGCCATTTGCGTAATCAACTTATTGTATTCATTTTTTTTAAAATCAATATGGTTTGAAATTTCCGCAATGTCGCTTCCCTGGTCGCCTATTCGTTCCATATCAATTATCATACGAAGAGCCGCGCTTATAACTCGCAAATCTCCCGCAACCGGCTGCTGCTGCTGTAAAAGCCTCATGCACATTGCCTGAATTTCACGTTTTTTTACGTCGGTATTTCTTTCACATTCCATTGCACGTTCAATCATTTCTTTTTGACCAGTCACAAGCGCCTGCATTGCGTAAGTCAAACAATCTTCACATTCCGAGCCAAGAAAAACCAGCGCATCGTTAAGTTCCTTGAGCTGATTATCAAATTTAGTTCTCATGATTTCCTCCTGCTTTGCACCGCATTAGCGGCGAGCCATGGATGGCGAGAATCACAGTTTGTGAAAGCAACGCTTGAACAAACTGTAATGATAAAAATTACAAGGATGTAATTTTTATCATGCCTCCTGCTTTGCACCGCAAACTTTGTTTTTTTTGAATAATTTGAATAAATCAACCGAAACGGCCGGTAATATATTCTTCCGTTTTTTTGTTTTTTGGAGTAGAAAAAATCTGTTCGGTTTCGCCGTATTCCACAACCTTTCCAAGCAAGAAAAATGCCGTTCTGTCGCTGATTCTCGCCGCCTGCTGCATGTTGTGAGTTACAATTACAATTGTCAGGTCATTTCTAAGCTGGTCGCAAAGTTCTTCAATTTTTCCGGTCGAAATCGGGTCGAGGGCAGAAGTCGGTTCGTCCATAAGCAAAACTTCTGGATTTACGGCAAGAGCACGCGCAATACAAAGCCTTTGCTGCTGACCTCCGCTCATTCCCAGCGCACTTTTATTAAGGCGGTCTTTAACTTCGTCCCAAATTGCCGCTTCGCGCAAAGATTTTTCAACAATTTCGTCCAAGTCCGCTTTTTTTGTAATTCCATGAGTTCGAGGCCCGTAAGCAATATTGTTGTAAATGCTCATTGGAAAAGGATTCGGCTTCTGAAAGACCATTCCAACGCGTTTTCTAAGCAAATTTACATCGCAGCCCTCATAAATGCTAGTTCCGTCAAGCAAAACATCTCCAGAAATTTTGCAATTTTCGACCAAATCATTCATTCTGTTCAAAGATTTTAGCAAAGTCGACTTGCCGCAACCGCTCGGTCCAATAAAAGCCGTAATTTTATTTTCAGGAATATCCATATCTATCGAATGCAAGGCCTGAAAATTTCCATAAAACAAATCAAAATTGCGTATTGAAATCTTCGCTTTCGGAAAATTATTGTTTTCTCCCATATTGCATCTGCTCCTCTAATTTTTATTTTTTAGGCGGCTTTTTGTCGGTTTTGACCGCCAAAAACCAGGCTATCCGTGGTTCCGTGCTAAC
>DLLE01000030.1:32902-56356 GCA_002477955.1 Treponema sp. UBA7570
TTCAGCACAACTACAAACAGAACGAGCACAACCGCAGTCGCATACGCCTGCTCTGTCCGCAAACCTTCGCACCACAGCGAATACAAATGAACTGCAAGAGTTCGGCCGCTTCCCATTAAATTGTTCGGAATATGGGCTACAGTTCCTGCCGTATACAAAAGCGCCGCAGTTTCTCCAATTATTCTTCCTACGCTCAAAACAATTCCATTTACAATTCCAGGAACTGCAACCGGCAGGACAATCTTAAATACAGTGCGCAGTTTTCCAGCGCCAAGACCAAAACTTGCTTCTCTGTACGTCATTGGAACAGAAAGCAAGGCTTCTTCAGAAGTTCTCATTATTACTGGCAAAATCATAATTGCCAAAGTGCAGCAGCCTGCCAAAAGCGAAAACTGCCATTTCAACGCAGTTACAAAAAGCAAAAGTCCAAACAAACCGTAAACAATCGACGGAATTCCTGTAAGAGTTTCCGCCGTAATTCTAATCACACGGACAAAACGGTTTCCGGCTTTTGCATATTCTGCCAAATAAATCGCCGCTCCAACACCAACCGGAACTGCCATAACAAGCGAAACAACCAGCACAATCGCAGTGTTTACCAATGCCGGAAAGAGAGAGGCATTTTCGCTCGTGTAATGCAAAGAAAAAAGCGACGGATTTATATACATCGCGCCTTTTGCAAAAATATAAATCACAAGACCTGCAATAATTGCAAAAGTAACAAATGCGCAAGTTCTTAAAATAAACCGAAAAATTGCAGATTGTTTTGTCTGATTCATATCAATTCCTCCAAAAACTGCTAACTGCTATTTTTACGCCTTTTTCTTTGTTATCATAAATACAAAATTTATAATCAAAATAAAAAAGAATAAAACAACCGAAGTTGCAATCAATGCTTCACGGTGAAGTCCGGCGGCATATCCCATTTCAAGAACAATATTTGCCGTTAAAGTGCGGATTCCTTTTACAAGTCCGCGAGGCATAACCGCCTGATTTCCGGCAACCATAATTACAGCCATAGTTTCGCCGACCGCACGTCCAACTCCAAGAATAATTCCCGCAATAATTCCAGATTTTGCGGCAGGAAGCTCAGCAAAAAATACGCTTCGCTCCTTACAGGCGCCCAAAGCAAGAGAGCCTTCGTAATAAAGCTCAGGAACAGCCCTCAAAGAAGTTTCGCTAACGCTTATAATCGTCGGAAGAATCATTATTGCAAGCACAATCGAAGCAGCAAGAATACTAGTTCCGCTTCCTCCAAAAACTGAACGGATTACCGGCACAATAGCCGTCAAACCAAAAAATCCGTATACGACAGAAGGAATTCCAGCCAAAAGATTTACACCGTGCTTCATAACAGGATAAAACTTTGCAGGACAAAAACGAGCCATATAAATCGCCGTCATAATTCCAAATGGAACGCCAAGAATAATTGCACCGAATGTTACGACAAGGCTTCCAACAATCATTGGAAAAATTCCGTACAAATCAATCTCAGGCTTCCATTTCATTCCAAGCAAAAAGTTTCCAAAACCAATTTTCTGCATTGCCGGCACGCCATTTGCAAACATAAAAAAACAAATCAATGCAACCGCCGCAACACTCACGCTCGCCGCAAGCAAAAAAATCAATTTCATTGTCGATTCTAATTTTGTTTTCAAAATATTTCCTTCAACAATTCAAGAACTAAAAAACTGGACTGCCCTCAAAAATCACGCATGCTCCGTTTTTAAGCATTCACATCACTTTTTTTGACAGTCCGCCTTTTTTACCAACCAAAAACTACTTTACTTCGCTCCACTTTGTAATTTCGCCTACAAAGATTTTGCGAACCTGTTCTTTTGTAAGACCATTTGCAGGATTCTTCTTGTTTACTACAACTGCAATACCGTCGATTGCGATTTTGTCAGCATTTACGCCAGTTTCGCTTGCTTTAAGGTCACGGCTAGCCATACCAATATCGCAAACACCCTGAATTGCACTGTTTACACCTGTTGTAGAATCACTCTGAGAAACTTCAACAACGATTCCAGGGTTTACTTCTTTGAATGCTTCAGCAAGTTTTTCCATAACAGGGAAAACCGAAGAAGAACCAGCAACTGTAACTTTTCCAGATTTTACATTTGCAAGATATGGCTGATTTTTAGCAACAGCAATGTAGCCTTTCTTTTCTACAATTGCCTGGCCATCAGCAGAAAGAATAAATCTCTTAAATTCGCTCGCGGCAGGAGAAAGACCGTCTTTTGTTACAATGTTAAAAGGACGGCTAACTTTGTATGAGCCATTTTTGATATTTGCAACAGAAGCAACTGCACCGTCAATTTCCAAAGCCTTTACAGTGCTATTCAAAGAACCGAGGGAAATATATCCGATTGAAGAAGGATTTCCAGAAACAGAAGTAATTACAACTTCTGTACTGTTTGTAATATCAGCGGAATCAACTGTCATATCAACTTTTTTGCCTTGAGCATTTTTAGCTTCGACACCAAAAAGTTCAACAAAAGCTCCGCGGGTTCCAGAGCCAGCCTCACGAGAAATTACAGTAATCGAATCCTTAATTTTTCCATCTTTCTTTCCCCATGGCCAAGCCCACAAATCTGAACCAAAAAGAGCCAAACCAGCAACTGCCAAAACTGCAATCTTATTAATTTTCATAGTAAAAACCTCCTGTATGAAAATCTAATTTACAATAAGCAATTTAAGTCTGCGCTGTAAAAATTGTGCTATAAAATTGTTAAAATTCGGTTAAATTTTTTGGAGCGCATTTTTCTCTCAATCCGGCCAACCGCCACTTGCTCACGCGCGGTGCTTCGCACAGCCTGCGGCTTGGCTAATGTCCGGGCTAAAAATTGCATAAAAAAAATCAAGTGCATCTGTAATTTTTTAGATTTTTTTTAGAAATATTGTTTTTTAGTGTTTTATCTATTATATTTAAAGTCAGATTTGCAGATGTAATATAACGGTAGTATACGACCTTCCCAAGGTTGGCGCGCGGGTTCGACTCCCGTCATCTGCTCATTTTGGAGTAAAGAGTTCGTGTCTCCTTATTTTTCGACAATCACCTGCATAAATATTTTTTCCCTTGTAATTCTTTTTGTTTTGGTTTCCGGGAATTCTATAATCAGCACTTATCAAAAAAATAAATTTCAGACAACAGGCGCAATTGTTTTTTTAATCTGCATTATGGAAGTGCTCACGATAATTTTTAACAACACTCCGCCAAAATTCAAATTTTTCCATATTGCTTCAAATTATATCGGTTTTAGCCTTACTCCAGCCGTCTACGTTTCTTTGAGCAAGGCACTTTTTCCACACATTGGCGAAAATCGTTTTAAAATAAATCCAATGGTTCTTTTATGCGCAATTTATTCGCTCTGGCTTCTTGTTTCGCTGATTGCAACTCCAAAATACAGCGTTTTTTACGTTGATAAAGAAAATCATTATTCAAGGGCAAAGGGCTTTTTTGTTTACGTAGTTTTTTACATGCTCAGTCTTTTTTATTTTTTGCTCACAAACATCCGGCTTTCTATGCGTTTTTGGAAAAATAACGGAATTGTACTGCTTCTTAACTTTTTGCTTGTTTTTTTTGGAAGCATCGTTCAATTTTTTTATCCCGAAATTCAAATTACGTGGCTTACAATAAACATTTCCCTCCTGACTTATTACATCTATCACACAACTCTTTACCAGCAGTTAGACGTCCAAACCTGTCTTTTAAATTACGGAAATTTAAAAAAATGGCTCTGCCGCCAAAAAAAAGACCACTGCATTGTTGTTGCAGAAATTGACAATTTTGCAAAACTTAAACTAAATTATTCACGCAAAGAAATCGACAGGATTATTGTGACTGTTTCAAAAATTTTCAATAAATTTTTCAAAAAATACGGTCAGTGCTACAGAATCGGAAGTGAAGAATTTTTAGCGACAATAAGCGACATGACGCTCAATTTTGACGAGCTCAACCGCAAATTTTTTATCGAATTTATAAAAGAAAGTTTCGATTTTAAAGAAATGCCTCTTGTTACTCTAGGTTACGCAAAAATTTCGAAAAATTCCGATTTAGACAAAATTTTATCGCTGACAGACATAAAAAAACGCGAATTCATAAAAAAACGTCCGGAATATTTGAGCTAAAAATCAATTTTTGCTTTATTCTGGCACAAAAATATAACCACATTTGCTCACAGAAACTATGTGGCGAGGATTTTTTTTGTCGTCCTCTATTAGATTGCGCAAAGTCCGGATATTTACGTAAATGTTGCTTTCGAGAGTTTTTTCGTCCGGAATAGGCTCATTCCAAACGTTTTGATAAATCGCCTCGAACGACAGGATTTTATTTGAATTTCGGATAAAATAAAGCATCATATCGAACTGTTTTTTTCGCATTGGAATTTTCTTTCCATTTTTACAAACCGTAAAAGAATTCAAATCAAGTTCAAAAATTCCATTGGCATAAATCGTTTCGAGTGTATTTTTGTTAAAACCAATTAGCGAAGATTTTTCAAGCATTCTTTTTATTCGCAAAATCAATTCTTCAATATAAAAAGGCTTTGTAATATAATCGTCACAACCTTCTCTAAAACCTTCAACCTTGCTTTTTTCGGTATTTATCGAAGAGACAATCATAACTGGAAGAATTTTGTCTTGAAGCCGAATCGAATGTAAAACTCTCATTCCTCCAATGTCATCTCCAAGATTTAAATCCAAAATTACAAGGCTTATAAAATTTTTTGAAAGTTTTCTGTATGCGTCTTTTGCGTTAAAACATTGAATTACTTCAAATCCCTGCTCAACAAGATTTTTGGCAATAAAATTATTCAGCGACTCAGAATCTTCAACTACCATTATAATTTCTTTTTCGTCCATTCAACCAAGCCTCTTAAAAATCACAGTAAAAATACTGCCGCTCACTGCTTCAGAATTTTCCGCATATTCAAGCTCAAGCCCGTTCAATTTGCAAATTTCATTTACAACATAAAGCCCAAGCCCGACAGACTGCTCATTTTTTCCGTGTTTTGAACCAATTCCCGCAAAACGATTAAATAGAACCGGCCTTTTTTCTTCAGGAATTCCAACTCCATCATCAATTACACGCAAAAAAGTATTTTCTTCGCTTGCATCGATTCTAACTTTTATATTTCCTTCTGGAAAAGTATATTTTATCGCATTGTCTACAAGATTTACATAAATTCCTTTTAAACTGTTTTCGTCACAAAAAATGCGCGGATTTTGAAAATTACATTCAAATACAAAAGCTTGATTTTTTCGTTTGGCTTTTTGAATCAAAAATTTGTTTTCTTCTAAAAGAAATTCTTCAAGATTTATAATTTTTGGATTTACAAGATAACGTCCGTCTGAAATTCTGTAAGAATTCAAAACATTCTGAATAATTATGTTTATCTGGCCGGCGCAATCGCAAATACTTTGAATTTCTGACAGAAGCCTCTCGCTTTTTTCGTCTTTTGCCATTTTCTGCAATTTTTGAATTTCATTCAATAAAACCGTGAGCGGCGTATTTACGTTGTGCGTTACAAAATACAAAAAAGTGCTTTTTTCTTTTTCGCTTTTTAAAAGCTCCTGTTTTTCAAGCCAAAGATTTCTGTAATTTTCGAGAATCCGAATTCGTCCAAGCAATGCCGAAATATCAAACGGCCTCACAAGAAAATCATTTATCTGGCCTTCAAAATTTTTTTCCATAAGATAAGAATTGTATTTGTTCACAAGCATCAAAACTGGAAACTCAAGAACCGCATATTTTTTCCGAATTGTCTTGCAAAGATAAAAAGCCTCGTCATTTTCCGATTCCGGCGAAATTATCAGCATTTGAATAAGATCGTCTTCGATTGCAAAAAGCGCTTTTTGAGAACGCTCCAAAATTCGCACAAAAAAACCATAAGACTGCAAAACAAGCCTCAAAGTCAGATTGTAAGAATTTACATCTCCATAAATTCCAATAGAAATTCTAGGTTCGACATCTTTTTTTACAGGAACATTTTTCACAAGCTGAAGCAAAATATCTTTTTCTGAAATTTTTTGATTATCGCTATAAGTTTTTTGACCAATTATGTCTTTTATAAGATGAATGTTTTTTGTAATAAGTCTGGCAGCAGAAATTTGAGAATTTTCGTCAAGCGGCTCAGAAAGAATTCCAGACATTGCCTGAATTGTCTGCAAAGGCTTTGAAATTTCGGACAAGACAGTTTCGTAAGATTCGTTTTTTTCGTCTTCAGTTTTTTTAACTGCCGATTTTTCGTCTTCGAGAGTGTCAGAAAAAAAATCCTGCAAAGAATCAGCTTTGTTTTCTTTTTCTTCAAAAATTGAATTGAGCATAAAACCCAAAACTGTAATCAAAATTTCTATGCACACTACGCTGTAAAAGACAATTTCAAAATATTCGCTTTTAAATTCATGCCAAAAAAAAAGAAAAATAAGAAGAATTACAGAAAATACGCTGATTAGTATCGAGAGATTTTTTTTCATTCGTTTCCCTCCGTAAAATATACATTTATTTTTCAAAAATTACCATTGCGCCTTAAAAAAATAGATTGAATGAAATATTCCATTCGTGCCAGTTTTTTTTATAATTGCGCAAAAAAGAATAGCCGCCCTTAAAAGACGCGTTTTTGGAAACAGACAGGCAGGTTTCAATTCCAAATTTTGAACGCAAATATTCGGTATCAAAAACATTCAGCATAAAGTCCGCATAAATTTTGGTTCTAAAAATATCAATTCCGGCAATAAAACCTGTTTCTCCGCCAGCAAAAAGTTCCGTTCCGTAACTGTACGACGGAGAAAAATAACAGTCGATTCCGGCCAAAGCATAAAGTTGAACTCTAGAAATTGGACGAATACTAAAACCGTACAAAGTTTTTAAGCGCCAGGCAAAATTTTCAGAACCGTCTTTGTCAAGATTTTTTTCAACCCCGGTCAAAAGCTGCGAAGCACCGTTAAAGAAAAATAAATCGCTTGTCGGAAGCGAAATTATCGAAAGCAAATCTGCTTTTTGAAGATAAAATTCGTTTCTAGAAAAATTATACCGCAAATCAACCATTGCAAAGGCAAGCTCCGAGTTCTCAGAATATCCAGCCGAACGCTCAAGCTGCTCATGCGCGGTCAGACGGAAATTTGTCCCGATAAAGCCACCTTTTTTGTCGTATCCGCCGGCAAAAGCAATTTTTTTAGAACCATGCGCTTCTTCCGGATGCGCAGGAACCGAAAATTCCGGCGGATTAAGTTTTCCAAGCTTGCGTCTGGCAGACAAAACAGAAAGATAGCGGGGTCTGTATTCATCCGAAGATATTTTATTTGAATGAAGAAGAACATTCAGATAATCTGCGCAAAGCTCCCAGATTGCGGCCTGTTTTTCAGGCGAAATATCCTTAAAAGGAAAATCTTCCGCAGTTGTTTTTCCAAGACAAAGTTTTTTTGCAAATTTTTGTTCTTTTTTTGTCAAAAGTGCCTTTTCATTTTCTATTTTTGAATAAACCGACGGTCTGTATTCAACTTTATCCGCAAGGCCAGATTCGTAAACCAATTTTACAGTTTCGACAGGTTCTACAACGCCGCCAATCAATTCGGTCACTTTTGTCGAAGGGCGAGCCGCTTCTATCAAAAAAAGCAGGTTGTAAGAGCAGTTTTCGCCAGTAAAATAATATCTTGAATAAATTCCTGCCAAGTCAAAAACATGGCGAAGCATTCTATCTTTTTCGTCATCTGTCAGATTGAGCCGGTATTCCCACATATCGCGCATATCCATATCAGAATACTGTTTGATTTTTTCGTAATATGCTTCAAAACCATAATATCCGTGAAAACCGCCTACAAGTCCCAAGATTGCATAAAGCGGACCGCCAGTCATACTCGTTACAGCGCCGTAATTTATAGAATTTGCAGTAAGGCGAGGACGTCCTTTTGTTTCGACCAAAAGAAAAGTGTGTCCAAAAACCGAGGCCGGTCTTTTTAAATATCCTGCCGGAAAAACCAGATAAATATCGCCCGGATTTAATTTTGCAAAAAGCGCCTGATAAGCGGCATCTCCGTCATAAGGAAAATCGCTATTTTTAAGCCCAAGTTTTTCGCAAATCCATCTGTAACGTCCCGGAAAACGTTCAATTGCGTGTTTTTTAATTTTTGTATTTTTTTCTGAGCCGTCAGTTTCTTTTTGATTTTCAGAGTTTATTTCTTCTTTAGTTTCTTCAGAAATTTCAATTTTTTCTTCAAAAAATGCGCGGACTGTCGCTATAAGTTCAGCGCGCGGATTAGTTTTTCCATTTTTTGCGCAAAAAAATTCTGGATCGTCAACAAGGCTTTTATAATGTCCAAAAAATGAAGGCTTATAATGAACCAAAGTGCGCCAATAAGGTTCTTCCCAAAGTTTTAAGTCTTGTGCCTTTTGGATTACTTCTTCAACATCAATCGATTTTTTTTGCCCGATTAGATTCTCTACAGAAAAACTCTCTTCAACACCAGTCTTCTGTCCGAAATTTAAAAAAAAACTTTCTCCAATGCCATTCTCTATATTAACTTCCGAAAATGCAGAAAAAATAAAAAAAAGAGAAAAAATGCCTATAAACAAATAAGGTACGGCTTTACGACCGTACCTTACCTTGCTGATTGAAAAAATCAACTTAGCTTACAAAAGAATAAATTTTGCTTGTAACTTCTTCAGCAGAAACATCTGCAGAAGTGAAGATTTCATCAAAATTGTTCTGAAGAGCAGCTTTGAAAGCAACTGAGTCAGAAACATTGAGCATAGTTGAAAGAGTGTCGATGTATTCGCCTTCACCCTTAGCAATGTCTGATGCAAGAGCGTCCATGTTGTCTGCTACGAACTGATTTGTTTCTGTCATTCCAACAAGACCTTGGTCATATCCAGAAGTTCCGAATGTGATAGCAAACGCCTGGTTCCACCAAAACCAGTTGTTGAGCCATGAAGCGAGAAGATCATAAACTGGACCAGATTTATCTCCAATGAGAACATAACCAAGACCAGGACCTACGTTTGTTGCAAAAGCCGAAGAAGAAAGAACCAACATTCCAGCAGCAACCAAAGCAGCAATCTTTTTTCTTAACATAAAAAACCTCCTATGTTTTTTCTACTTAAAAAATCTCACTAGATTTTTTTGTTTAACAACTAAACAAATACTATTAGAAAAAACTAAAAAAAATCTAAAACAAAATAAAAAAGGGCGGTTTTATTAAGGAAAGCCGCCCTTATAAAGGACATTTCGGCAAGCAAAACGCCCGAAAATTATTTTTTTCAAGAAACTGAAAAGCAGTTTCTCGTTAAGATCAGTTTTCTTTAGAAAACTTATCTCTGAATTCTTCCAGAACCGTCGCCGCCTGCGAGCTTGTTTACTTCGTCCTCAGAAACCATGTTGTAGTCTCCGATGATTGAGTGCTTCAAGCAAGATGCTGCAACTGCCCAGTTGATAGAATCCTGTGTGTTCATTCCCTTGAGCTGAGAGTGGATAAGTCCGCCGCCGAATGAGTCGCCGCCGCCAACGCGGTCAACGATGTTCATGTCGTACTGCTTAGAGAAAGCGTAGTCTTTGTCATCAACATAGAGAAGAGCCTGCCACAAGTTGCGGTTAGCGTTGATTGATGTGCGGAGAGTGATTGCAACTTTCTTAAAGTTGAATTTCTCTTTGAGCTGGCGAGCAACTGAAAGGTATCCTTCGTTGTTCAATTCGCCCTTAGTTGTGTCTGTTCCTTCAGACTTGATTCCGAACACGTCGTTTGCGTCGTCCTCGTTAGAGATACAAACATCAACGTACTTGCAGATTTCTGTCATCGCTTTGCGCGCTTCGTCTTTTGTCCAAAGCTTTCCGCGGTAGTTGAGGTCGCAAGAAGTTGTGATTCCCTTCTCGTGAGCTGCCTTGCATCCTTCGATACAAGCCTGAACCATGTTTGGTCCGAGAGCTGGAGTGATTCCTGTGATGTGGAACCAAGAAGCTCCTTCAAGGATTTTGTTCCAGTCGAATTCTTCCGGCTTAGCAAGCTGGATTGAAGAGCCTGCACGGTCGTAAACGCATTTTGAGCCGCGCTGTGAAGCTCCTTTCTCGTTGTAGTAGATACCAACACGTGGACCGCCGCGAACGATATATTCTGTGTGAACTCCGTATTTGCGGAGAGAGTTTACAGCAGCCTGTCCAATCTCGTGTGTAGGAAGTTTTGATACAAAGTAAGCGTCATCACCGTAGTTTGCCAAAGAAACTGCTACGTTTGCTTCTCCGCCGCCGAAAGTTGTTGTCATTGAGTCAACCTGAACGAAACGATAATAGTCAGCAGGCTGGATGCGAAGCATCAATTCACCAAAAGTTACTACTTTTGCCATTTTTGTGTGTCTCCTAAAAAATATTTTTACGGAATAAAACCGCTAATTTTAGATATAGAATATATCAAATATAAGCAAAACTATCAATTGGAAGAATTAGAGAAAAATTTACATTTCTAAAACAAAGCGTTTAAATGCAATATTATTTGTTTTTGCTGACACTTTTTTTTAAATCTGCTAAATTCTCTCTGCAAAATACAGGGGAACTGTGTGCAATTCACAGGCTCGACGCGGAACGGTAAGACTGGCATTTAAATGGTTGTTTTTAACTGTACTTGCCTTTTAAGTCCGAATACCTGTTTTTTACCGTCTTTTTTTTAAGGCGATTTTACAAATCCGGCTCTACGCAACACTCTGGAGTCAAGGAGAAATTTTTATGAAAAGCACACGCTTTGTTTTTGACCGTGCACTTGCTGTTTTGTGCGCACTTCTTTTTGTTTCTTTTGGTTTTATGTCTTGTCAGCAGGAAGACGATGATAATGGACTTCCAGACGGAGTTTATGAACTCTCAGACAATTCTGCTTTAATTGGAACTTGGGTAAATTCTTATTCAGGCGGAACGGATGTATACAGGATTACATCCAGCACATTCGATAATAGCGGTACATATAGTTATAATGGCACAACAAGCACTTACAACTCATACGCAGGAAATAATCTCGTAGTTTCTTACACAAATGACGCAGCAACTTCAGGTTATATCTATATAAAATACACTCGTGCAATGAATTCTGACTATTCTTATTCTGAGACCGCTCCAGATGTCGGCAAATGGTACGCAATTGCATTTAAAGAATTAACAGCTTCTTCAGTTTCGCTTTCCGGTGCATATAACGCTTCTGGAAAAATTTCGGCCGAAACTCTCGAAGAAGCAATTTCTACTTTTACTATTGCCAACGGATATTTTACTACTTACAGCGAATGCGTAAAACAGTAGGTTTTCTGTTTTTATTTCTTGCAACCGGGGTTTTAGGGGCGGAGCCCCTAGGAGATGGGGTAGCGGCCAACGAAGTGGACGCGCAGGGGAAGGCTTTCCCCTCCTCTATTTCTGATTCAGAACCGGAAATTTCGCTTCCGGAAATCGTCACTTATGTTTCGGCGCCGGTTGTTGAGCAGCGGATTGTTTTTTCTAAGGAAGACATTGAAAAGCTTCATGCAGAGGATCTTTCTGCTGTTGTGCGTCAGGCTGGGATTCAGAGCCTTGATTACGGCGCTTACGGGCTGGAAAGCAAGCCTTCGATCCGCGGTTTTACGGACGAAACGGTTCGTGTTGTGATTGACGGGCTGTGCATGAACAACGCTCAAACCGGCACTTTTGATTTTTCTTCGATAAATGTTGCTGACGTCGAAAAAATCGAAATTGTGCGCGGCGGTTTTACGGAAGGAACGGAAGATGAAGGTTCTGTTGGCGGCGCAATTTACATCACCACAAAAAAGCATGCTTTTGGACGGCAATTTTCGTCGGACACTGCCCTAAAATCCTTTTTTAACCAGAATTTTCCGCTCGACACGGTAATTCAAAAAATCGCATATTCTGCGGTCTTGTCGGAAAATTCTTTTCTTTCGGTAAGCGCAAAAGGCGGTTTTGCAAAAAATTCTTACATTTATAAAACTTCTCAAAATTCCTTTAAGGAACGCGAAAATTCTTCTGTTAAAGACGGCAATGGCGACATTCGCTTTACGCACTGGCACAACGGAAGCAGGATTACCGCGGCTTCTTCTGTTTATTCCGGCGACAAAGAAACTCCAGGCGTTGAATATTCGACAAATCAAGGAAAGCAAAAGGACTTTAACGTAAATTTTACGCTTTCGTCGTTTTCTCCGGGCCTTTTTGGAAAAATGAACCTGACTTCAAACCTCGCATACTTGCGCAACGACAGAAAATACAAGGACAATTATGGTCCAAGCAGGCACAAAATCAACGATTTTAAAGGTTCTGTCGCGGCGGATTTTTACAGATGCGGAATTTTTGCTCAGAGCGCGGCTGTTTCGTTTGACCTTACGCATTTAAATTCAACAAATTCTGGAATTCATTTTCAGCCGTCTGGAGTTTTTAAAGAAACTTCAAAACTCTATTTCAACAGTTTTTTCTCAATGACCGTTCCGATTGCGATAAAATTCTGCGGAAAAAATCTTGCTTTTATTCCAAAAATTGGATTTGCTGCTAAATTTTCAAAAATCGAAATCTTGCTCGACGGCTACAGAATGGTTCAGTTTCCGAATATGGACGATCTTTATTGGGAAGGTTCGGGTTACCACGGAAATCCAGATTTAAAACCAGAACAAGGCTGGGGAGCGGATTTGACGTTCAACCTTAAAAATAAAATTTTGCCTTCTTCTATCCAGTTTTTTTCAAATTTTTACGAAAAAAAAATCACTTGGAGCGGCGGAACTACTCAAAATGTAAACAGCGCATTCTATTTTGGAGTTGATTTTAACGCGCAAAAAACTTTTTTTGACGGAATTTTGACTTTAAAAGCCAGCGGCGAATATCTTTACAACGAGCTTTTGGATAAATCCAACGAGCTCACCTACAAAAAAAGAATAATGTGGACTCCGGATTTTACAGGAACTGCGCAGGCAATTGTCGATTTAAAAAAATTTGACTTTTCGGTCTCGGCGCAATACACAGGAAAACGCTATAAATCGAATATGAATATAACTTTTCTTGAACCGTACACTCTGCTCAACCTTAACCTGAATTTAAAATTCTGGAAAAAAATTCTTATCTATTTTAAGGCGGACAATATTTTGAATGAACGCTATCAGTCGGTCGAAAATTATCCAATGCCAGGAACTTCGCTCACGATTGGCTGCAAAATCAAAACTGAGAATGAAAAAGCAAATTTACGTTGAGCCGAAAAATTACGCGGTTTAAGGCAGACAAAAACGGCTTAGAAAAAAACAATATCGTAACGACAGTGCTCAATGCCAAACCAAGGTTAAAAACAAAACCGCCTGCAAGCATAACAAAAAGTGATTTTACGTTGTCGATTCCAAACATAAAAACGCTGCTCAAATCCGCAATCGGTCCAGTTATAAAAATAATCACCAAAAATGATGAAATACAAAAAACGCAATAATCCAAAATTCCAAAATTTACGGCCTTGTTTTTTTGAAGAATTTTGTTGCGTCCAAACCGAAAGCGCCGAACAAAGCCAAAAATTGCGCCAAAAATTCCCCATGAAGTCATCTGGTACAAAGTCCACGGACCTTGCCCAAAAATAAAATTCGACAAAAGCGCGGAAAGCGAGCCAATCAAAAAACCGCGCAAACTGCCAAGAGCAATTCCGCTCAGACAGATTATTGCCATGACAGGATTAAAATATGGAACAAAACTAAAAATTGAACGGAGCGCAATGCAAAAAGCGCATAAATCCGCAACGAGAATAAGTTCTCCGCTGGAAGGGCGGGTGCGTTCGTAAGCAAAATAAAAACCGAGATTTATCAAAACTAAAAAGGCGAGCACAACACCCTGGCCGCTTTGCCAAAAATTCATTTTTCCGCCTCCACCTCAGAATTTTTGCCGGTTGAATTTTCAAATCCGCGCAAAAGACGGTTGCGCGCCGTTGTGTAAAAAATATTTTTTTCAAAAAAGTCCGAAGTTTTTTCTAAGCCGCAAATCCGCCCTTCAAACATAAGCCCGGTAAAATCCGCAGTATACGCACAAAATTCCAGATCGTGGCAAACAAGAACTATTGAAATTCCAGAGCGCGCCAAATTTTTTAAGAGCAGGCTGAATTCTTTTTTGAACGCGTTGTCCAAACCTTTTGTCGGCTCATCCAAGAGAAGAATTTTTGGTTTTTGAAGAAGAATTTTTGCAAGCGCAAGTTTTTGCATTTCTCCGCCAGACAAATCATAAGGATGATGCAAAAAATTTTCTTTAAGCGAAAAAATTGCGTTTTGAAGAATTGAATTTTCCATCACAAAATCATTTTTTTTCGATTCTAATTTCGCGCTCAAAGAAACATTTTCGTTCAAAACAGAATTTCCGTCTTTTTTCCAGCCACATTCTTCAAGTTCTTCCAGAACAGTTTGCTTTGTAAAAATATTGCGCACGTTTTGAGGAAGCATAAAAATTTTATTGCGCGCAGTTTTTTCAATTTTTACGGTTCCACGGGAACTTTTTAAAAGCGAACACAAAATTTTGAGCAAGGTTGATTTTCCACTGCCATTTGCTCCTGCAATCGCGTAAATTTTTCCTTCTTCGATACAAAAATCAAGTTCCTGCAAAATCCATGGCAAAGTTTTTTCGTATCTAAAACTCAAATTTTTTATTTTAACAAGATTTTTTGATTTTTGAGGGCAGTTTTTTTCATCAAATTGATGATTTTTTTCATTTTTTAAATTTTCATCGCCTTCCAAAAGGCTAAAAATTTCCGGTTCAAGTTTTCCGCCTTTTTCTAAAAATTCCAAAATCCAGGAGCGTCCCTGGGCAACACTCAGCGGAAGTTTTTCGGGCTTTTTTTCAAAACGAGAAATGATTTTCGAAGCCGTCGGTAAAAATTCAATCAAATCTTTTTTTTGACAGGCAAGAATTTTCTGACAAAAATTTTCTGGTTTTTCGTCAAAAAGGATTTGCATTTTGTCCAAAAACAAAATTTTGCAGGCTTTTTCAAAAAGTTCTTCCAGCCGATGTTCGCAAATTACAACTGTCGTTCCAAACTCACTATTGATTTTTTTTACGGTGTTTAAGAAATTTGAAGCTGCAATCGGGTCAAGCTGGCTCGTTGGCTCATCAAGCAAAAGAAAATCCGGGTTTAACGCCATTGTGCTTGCAAGATTTAAAAGCTGTTTTTGTCCGCCAGAAAGATTTTCGGTTTTTGAGCAAAGCCAGTCAGAAATTCCAAAATACGCCGCCATTTCCGCAACCCGGCGTTCCATAATTTTTCTTGGAACCGCTGTATTTTCGAGGGCAAATGCAAGTTCGTGCCAAACTTTGTCCGTTACAAGCTGAGAGTCAAAATTCTGAAAAACAAATCCGGTTTTTTGACCGAGTTTTTTAAGCTCATTTTCGAGCTGAAGAAGAAAAGTTGTCTTTCCTGAGCCGGATTTTCCGCAAACTACAACAAAATCCCCTTTTTTTATAAAAAAATCCGTTCCATTAAAATTGATTTTATAATTCATTTTTTAATCCTCAGAAAAAAATTTAATAATCATTGGCAAAAACAAAAATCCTGCAAAGGCAAAAAAAGTTTCCGCCGACTGAAGGTTTGCAAAAATTTTTGAAAAATTTATTACAGGATAAAAATTGACCGCGCAGGTTCCGTTTTTTATTCCGCAGACAACAAAAAAAGCGCAAAAACTCAAAAAAAACAGTTCAAAAAAATCTGAAAGTCTCCAGCAATAATTCAAAAAACTAGTGCGCCTTGCTGTTCCGTAACCGCGTTTTTCCATGCTCAAAGCCGTCATTACGCCGTCTTCCAAAATTGAACTCATAACCGCGTTCAAAACCGAAAATTTTTGCTTAAAAGTCGATTTTTTTAATCCGATTGCACAACGACCGTCAAAAATTTCGCGCCCCCGCCTTATGCAAAAAGGAACAAGCCGCAAAATCATCACCATCATCAAGCTTACAGAAGGAAAAACCGGCGCAAAAAGATAAGTGAATTTGTCCACGGTCATTACGCAGCCGAAGCACAAAAACCATTCAAACATTACTAAAAAAACAAGCCCCATATTGAGGCCGTAAATAAACGCTTCTTTTGTAAAAGGTTTTCCAAAAATCAAAAAAAGGACAGTTTCTCCCCAATGGCTTACGAGCGGATTTAGAGCAGAAAGAAAAATAAAAATTGGAACACAAAAAATTATCAGTTTTAAGCCGTGCCAGTTTTTTTGAAGAATATTGAATAAAATTCCTGCAAAAAACGAAAGTCCCAAATAAAAAGGATGGCGGATTGCAACACAAAAACAAATTACGCCCAAAAACCACAAAAAATCGACAAGCGGATGCTTGCATTTTTTAAAAACTGAATCTTTTTTTTTAAGCAAATTTCTTGTTTTTCTTGAATTGAATAAATCTTCCATCAAAAATTGAGCCTCATCAAAAAACCGTTCGGCAAAATTCCAACCTGAATATTTTCGTTTGTTTCTGTTTTTTTTGGCTGATGCAAAAAAGGAACTAAAAATCCTGTGCAAGAACCGATCAGCGCTCCAACCGCGACATCGCTTACAAAGTGATTTCCGGACAAAACGCGGCTTACGGCTGTTGCAGCTGCAAAAGAAAAACTTCCGGCGCAAACAGCGTAACGCAACGGGCTTTCAGGAAAATATTTCCAAAAAACATAACTCGAAAAAGCGGCTCCAGCAAAAGCCATTGTTGAGTGTCCAGACGGAAAAGAATTCGCAAAATCGCCGTCTTCTTTGTACGAATCGTAAGCATCGCCGCTTTCAAAATAGCACATTGGCCGGTAACGGTTTATTGAAAGTTTTGCAAGCTCCTTAATTCCATTCGCGATTAAAAGAGTTTCGGCATACATTAAGCCGACAGTTTTCCATTCGCTTTTTTGAGAATTTCCAAAAACAAAAATCGGACTTGCCATTGCAGAACACAAAAAAATGTTTCCGCCAACTTTATCGAGCAAAAAATTGTAATCGTTCATAAAAAGTCTGTCAAAACCGTTTACAGATTTTTTTTCAAAACTGCGGCTTTCATCAAACGTCTGCCGATTGATTTTTAAAGCGTTGTCCAAAAACAAATCCGCTCCGGACAAAAAAATTCCAGCGCCAAGCAATGCTCCGTCTTTACTTTTAGAAAGGCAAAATGGGCTTTCCGATGTACGAACATTCTTTATAAAATTTTCAGCATCCGCAAAAAATTGTGAGCAAAAACAGAAAATCAGGATTTTTAAAGGAAATGCTTTTTTCACTAATTTTTACAATTTTAAGATTTTAAATTTTACAGAACCGCTTTTAAAAACTGCTTTAAGCGTTCAGATTTAGGACTGTCAAAAATTTGAGCTGGACTTCCCTGTTCAGCAATTTTTCCACCGTCCATAAAAAAAATTCTCTGGGCAACTTCGCGGGCAAACCCCATTTCGTGAGTAACACAAACCATCGTCATTCCGTCATCTGCAAGATTGCGCATAAGTGACAAAACTTCGCCGACCATTTCCGGATCAAGGGCGCTTGTTGGCTCATCAAAAAGAATAACTTCCGGATTCATCATAATCGAGCGGATAATTGCAATTCGCTGCTGCTGGCCTCCGGAAAGGCTTGATGGATAAGCGCGTGCTTTTTCGGCAAGACCAATTCTTTTTAAGAGCGAATATGCTTTTTCTTCCGCTTCTTCAATTTTCATAATTTTGAGCATAACTGGAGCAAGAGTCAAATTTTGCAAAACGGTTTTGTGAGGAAAAAGGTTAAAATGCTGAAAAACCATTCCCATTTTTTGACGGATTTTGTTGATGTCTGTTTTTTTGCCGGTAATGTCTGTTCCTTCAAAAATAATGCTTCCACTAGTCGGAGTTTCCAGTAAATTCAAGCAACGCAAAAAAGTCGACTTACCGCCGCCGCTCGGTCCGATAATTACAATTTTTTCGCCTTTATTTATAGTTTCCGAAATTCCGTCAAGAACTGTTAATTGTCCAAATTTTTTAACAAGGTTTCTTATTTCAATCATCAATTTTCTCCAGTAAAAAATTCAAGGAATTTTATTTTTTTTCAGACTTGGCAACTTTTGTTTCGATTGCAGAAAAAATCTTTGTAAGACCAACTGTAAGAATAAGATAAACCAGGGCGCAGGAAAGGAGCGGAACCCAGGCGTTGTAAGTTGCATTGCGAATATTGTCGCACGCTTTCTGAAGGTCAACTACGGCAATAAAACTTGCAACCGAAGTTTCTTTTATAAGAGTAATGAATTCCGATGCAAAAGTAGGCAAAATAGTTTTAAAAGCCTGAGGAATAATGATTGCAAACATAGTCTGTGCCCAGTTCAAGCCAAGCGAACGTCCGGCTTCCATTTGACCTTTATCTACACCGTTTATTCCAGCTCTGAAAATTTCTGTGCAATATGCCCCGGAATTTACACCAAACGAAATTATTGCAACCAAAACAGTATTTCTTACTCCCAATGGCGAAAAAATAACAAAATAACAAATCATCAACTGAGTTGCCATTGGAATTCCGCGAATCAAAGTCGTATAAACGTTAGAAATCGCATTTAAAATTTTTGAATTAGAAAGTTTAAAAATTGCAAAAATGCAGCCAAGGATTGTTCCCATCAAAACCGCGCAAAAGGCGATTAAAAGAGTTGTTCCCAACCCCTGCAAAATCATCATCCACCTGCCGTGAGAGAACATAATTTCTAAAATTTTTTGAAGCATTTTTTTCTCCTATAAAACTTCGCGTTAGCAGCGAGCCACGGATGGCGGAAATCACAGTTTGAGAAAGCAACGTTTGAGCAAACTGCAATGATAAAAATTACAAGAATGTAATTTTTATCATGCCTCCTAATAAAGTTTAACGGCAGGATTGCCATTTAAGAGCATGTTTTTACAAAATTGTTATAACAAAACAGGTGGCTGAACTTTTAACTGTCCAAACCACCGTATAAAACAGCATGGTCATTTCGACAAAAAACGCAACGACCACACATAAAATTCAATTAAAAGTAAAAATTCAAACTTTTGAAAATTTTTATTTTCTTACGATTACAACCTGTTTAGATTCGTAATATGGTTCAGAAAAATCAACATTCTGTCTTCTTTCTTCTGTTGCTGTCATTCCGGCAGCAATAAAGTCAATCGAACCAGACTGAAGAGCGGCAATCAAACCGTCAAAAGCCATATCGCTGATTTCGAGAGTTTTGCCATAATCATTTGCAATGTACTGAGCCATAGCAGCGTCAAAACCAACAATCTTAGAACCTTCAACATATTCAAATGGAGGGAAAGCTGCATTTGTGCCCATTATAATTTTTCCACTGCCAGATTTTGCTTCGATAGCAGGAATTTTAATTTTTCCGTCAGCAGGCATAAAATCAGCAACGAGAGATTCGTATCTTCCGTCAGTTTTCATATCAGCGATTGTCTTGTTGATAGAATTAAGAAGCTTTGTGTTTCCTTTCTGAACAGCAATTGCGTAAACGTCAGTAACAAGGTCTAAATCAAGAATAGTAAGATCAGAATTGTTTTTGCAAACTTCTTTAGCAGGCAGTTCATCGATAATTATTGCATCGATTGCACCGTTTTTAAGAGAAAGCGAAGCGTCTATTACATTTTTGAAAGAATTGCATTTTGCGTTTGGCAAATCTTCCTGAATATAAATTTCGCCAGTTGTACCAGCCTGACATCCAATCGAAAGATTTTCCAGATCAGCCTTAGAATTGATTACAACATTTTTCTTTTCTTTACAGCCAGCCAAAGCAAAAACAGCCGAAGCCGCTAAAACCGCAAATAAAACTTTTTTCATAAAAAGTCCTCCATAATTTTTGCCATTATAACATATTACACATTTTGATAAAACATATAAAAACAGCCCGTCAAAATAAATTTTCTTCAATTTAACAGTTTCTTAACTTAAATTTTACAAGATTTTTTTAGAATACAGACAGACGGATAAATTTTGATTTTATGTAAATTAAATTAACATTATAAAAACGGAGAATTCCAATGGATCAGAGACTTCTTACAATTCAAGATATTTCGTGCGTGGGACAGTGTTCTTTAACGGTTGCGCTTCCTGTTATTTCGGCATGTGGAATTGAAACAGCGGTTCTTCCAAGTTCAGTTCTTTCAAATCATACAGCATTCAAATCCTGGACTTTTAACGATTTGACCTTTGATATGGAAAATATTTTAAGCCAGTGGAAAAAAGAAAATATAACTTTTAGCGCATTTTATACAGGTTATGTTTCAGAAGCGCAAATTCCAATTATCAAAAAAATCATAAAAGAAACTTCCAGAAAAAATGCGCTTGTTGTCGTAGACCCGGTTATGGCGGACAACGGAAAAATGTATCCAGGATTTTCGGCAGATTTTCCAAAAAAAATGGCAGAACTTTGCAACGGCGCCGATGTAATTCTTCCAAATATCA
This sequence comes from Treponema sp. UBA7570, assembly GCA_002477955.1. GTDB lineage: Bacteria > Spirochaetota > Spirochaetia > Treponematales > Treponemataceae > Treponema_D. The sequence continues at coordinate 53,271 of DLLE01000030.1, forward strand.
CAGAAGCTTCGTTTCTTTTGGGAATTGAATACCGTTCCGAAAACTACGAAAAAGAGTATATAGAAAAAATTTGCAGAGATCTTATAAAACTCGGAGCGAAAAATGTGGTTCTTACAGGCGTAAGTTTTGAAAAAGACAAGCTTGGAGTTGCAGTTTACGACGGAAATTCTATTGAATATTATTTTACAGAAAAATTGCCGGTTCAAATGCACGGCACAGGCGACGTTTTTGCCTCGTCTTTTGCAGGTTCACTTTGCAACGGAAAAACACTGCTAGAATCAGCAAAAATTGCCGCAAATTACGTTGTTGAATCCATAAAAGCCACAATCGACGACAAAGACCACTGGTACGGCGTAAAATTCGAAAAAGCAATTCCATATCTAGTAAAAGCGCTTGAAAAATAAAGTTTTAATAAATTCCCGCATATAAAAAACTTCAGAAGCAAAATGGGCGTTGCCCCGGCCGGAAACTGAAGTTCCGTCCGGAGCCGCGCTTTCCAGTGTTCCGTGGCATACGCGCCACTCCATTCAAAAGCGGGATTTCGCAGGCTCAACCGCCGCTTTTGAACGGCTGCGCCGCACTTCCAATCGCTAACGCAAAAAATGTCTCTCCCAAAATCCGCATTTATTCCTCGCCGCGCAGGAAGTCCACGGCGAACATATCGGAGTTGAATCCGACAGCAACAGGAGATTTTGCCGTATCTTTACCTTCGTAAACATCAGCCATAACCGAAGTTCGCTGATCATTTGCAGCATATACAGCAGGATCTGTTATTGTTTCCCAAACAGTTCCATCACTGTCATCAGCCGAAAGACAAGAAACTTGAACAGCCTCTGTTGAATCGAGCAATCCTTTGTTTATCCATGAAATTACAGGTTTCACCGCACTTGTTGCAGTTTTTGCATCTGTTGTAGTTTTTGCACCTGTTGAAATTCCTCCATTTGTAAGTTCAATATCTGTCCAACAACCACTTGAAGTACCAATTACAGCGGAAGAATTAAGCGAATAAAAATCGCCAGATTTTTTAATATACAAATAGTAAACCTTATTCTTTGAAGCATCTACTGCCGCTGCATGAATATTTCCTGCTTCATCTATTGCCGCACTTACATAACGACCAAAATCACCTGTTCCATTTGGTTTAATAGTCGATTTAGCCCAGCCTCCTTTAGTATTATCTTTTCCATTATCAGAAGGTGTTATAACATTGCCATCATGGATCGGGAAACTTTGTTTTCCACGAGCAATTTCAAGACATTTGTTTGTTTTATTGTAGTAAATAATTACTGGTATTGGACTAGTACTTGTATTATCTACCATTATGTCATTCCATTCGCCAGCTTCTTCTTTGAATTTGGTTGGATTACTTACGGTTGTGTCATAACCTGCAACAACAGTTTTTCCATCAGTCATATGGTTAGATTCAGTAACAGAGTTGTAATCGTTTGACTTATTTGGAGCCGAATGAACTACAGGATTAATACCGCAATATTCTGCTACATTCCCCCACTTATATAACGCGGTCATATTGTCTTTATCAATATTATGAGCAACCTTATAACCTGCAAATTTAAGACATCGGGCATAAGAGTCATAATAGGAAACATAAATGTAATCTACGCCAGTTGCTGAGGTGCTTGCATTTGCGTATTTCATTGTTTCACTTCCAACATAAACACCAGCAATTCTTGGATTTTTAAACTGATACATTACAGAGTCGTATCCACTAGAAGAATCTCTTTTTGCTGCTGCACCGCTTGAACCTTGCCGTTCAATAATTGCAAATGTGTCTGATTCTTCTATTGTGTTTCCTTTTTGAAATTTTGACATATCAAAATTCATTCCTTCGCGAGAAAGGAAAAGTCCTGGTCCCCAAACACTTGCACTGTCTCCACCAATAAAGTTATCCTGCATTACGTAATACGGCATTCCATTTACAATTACATAATCCATTTGGTCTACGCCTGGAGCCTGGAATGAGGCTTCTGAGTTTTTAGAAATTACATTATCTTTAGTTCCAACTGTACTCAAATATCCATAAATCTTTAAATCGTTAGAAGACCATGCACTAAAATATCTGTCGTGCTGTCCGCTACTTATTCTAAGGTTAGAGTTTGTTCCAGCTTGGTTATAGAATGCTCCTCCACCAACTTCATCGCCAGTAGTAGTAGAACCAGTTGCAGTTCCGCTGTTTTTATAAGAAATCTTCTTCACAACACCATTTGCAGGATTAATGCTTCCGTCAAACGTCGTTCCTACTTTCCAGACGCTGATGTATCTGTCGTCGGTCCAGAAATTTGTTCCGGCTTTATTGGCTTTTGACAGACCGTTATCTATTTTCTTTGCTTCGTTCTCTGCGCCTGCGACATAGCCTTCTTCGATGTTGCAGCCGCTGTTCTCGTTCGTGTTGTTTCTTGTCGCAACTCCGCCAACTACGACTTCAACCCAACGTGAATATTCAGGTGCCTTTACGGTGATTTGTCCGACTGTTAAAATTGTTCCACTCTGACTTTCAGAAGAAATAATATTTCCGGCAACACTTTTTCCGTCCGCGTCTGTCTTTGACTTGTAGAAGTTGACCGTGAAGCTTGCGCCTTTCGCAAAGTTCATTCCCTCAATAACCATGTCTTCGCCTGCGCGTACAGGGAATTTTCCAAGTCTTGAGCGGTTAGCGCTTCCGGAAACTGCCGGATAAATGCTCTTTATGTACGGAACAAAGTCCATATTATAAACGCAAGTTGGTTTTTCTCCGGTCGTTTGCTGGCTTTCAGAAGAAATATCCTGCGTATTTGCCTGAGCATCAACTACATAAGTTTTTACGCTTTTGTCAGTTGCAATTCCATAAGGCGTCATATCAATCTTGTAACGCCAAGTAATCGTGTGTCCGTCTTGACTTGGTTCTTCTTCGCTCAAAATCTCAGCGTCTTCAGAAGTTTTCCATTCACCGTCTTCATTCCAGATGATATTTACATCGCCCTCTCCACCGACAGTTCCATTAGGCTTTACAATATGAATCTCGCCGATTCTTGTGTCGTCAAAACTTGTTCCGTTTATGAATATTTCGCCAGAAACGCCAGGTTTTGTTT
>DLLE01000036.1:0-766 GCA_002477955.1 Treponema sp. UBA7570
GACGACGCGCAAATTGTAAGGCACGAGGCTGTCAGCGACTTTATATTGGAGCGCGCCCAGGGCAAGTACGGAAACAAAGTTCAGAAAGAAGACATTTTCTATTATGTCTACGGTATCCTGCATTCCAAAAGCTACCGCAAGACTTTCAGCGCCGACTTAAAGAAAATGCTTCCGCGCATTCCGCTTATAAGCGACTATGAGAAATTCTGGGCGTTCAGCAAGGCAGGACGAAAGCTGGCGGAGCTTCATTTGAATTATGAGCAGATTGCCGCATATCAAGGGTTGACAATAGAAAGCCTTGAAAATAAAAAATACGTATCTTTAAATTCAAAAAACACACCGGGCGAGGAGCTTTTTGTCGCAGAAAAGGCAAAAGCCGGCGCTTTAAACAGCGAATACGAATACTATGAAGTCTGTCAGATGAAGTTTCCAAAAAAGGGGCAGAAAGACACCATTATATATAATCACTACCACACGGTAAAAAATATTCCGCAAAAAGCCTATGAATATGTGGTAAACGGAAAATCCGCAATCGAGTGGATAATGGAACGCTATGCGGTAACCACCGACAAAAAAAGCGGAATTACAAACGACCCGAACGACTGGTCAAGGGAGCACGAAAAGCCGCGCTATATTCTGGACTTGCTCCTTAGCATTGTAAACGTGTCTGTGCAGACAGCGGACATTGTAGACGCCCTGCCTGATGTAGACTGGGAAAAGGAATAGGTTTAAAAAACAGCGCCTCTGGCAAATGCTTGCCAGAGGC
>DLLE01000036.1:995-25042 GCA_002477955.1 Treponema sp. UBA7570
CGGCTCACTTATAACAGGGTTTGTTACGTCGTCTGTTGTATATGGCGCGTAAAAATCAAAGCACCATTCTGCAACATTTCCTGACATATCATAAATTCCGTAGGCATTCGCCTTATGCTGCTTAACCTCTGTTATTTTACTATATGAAGCTACTTCCCTAAAATCGCTGGAGCCGCTGTATGTATAGTCTTCTCCGCCCCGCGCCGCATATTCCCATTCTGCCTCTGTCGGAAGCCTGTAGCCATTGGAATTAAAATTGCAGACAACTTTTGCTAAGGTTCCTACTGTTTTTTTCCAACTGTCAGGATCTGTTGAATCTTCGAGTGAATAACACGGCGTAAGCCCCTCGGCGCTAGAACGCTTGTTGCAATAACTAATTGCATCAAACCAGTTGACAGACTTGACAGGATAATTTTCGCCGTCAGCTATCTCATAGGCAGGCACGTATTGTTTATATTCTGCCTGGGTAACTTCATGCGTGCAAACAAAAAAATCTTTTGTAAGAGTAACAGAATGAGCTTTTGAGGCTTCGCTTTCTTCTGTTGACATGCCAGTCTTGCCGCCCATTGTAAAAGTTCCCGCGCTGACTCTTGCAAAATCTTCCGGGGTCGGAACGTCATCTGTTGAAGGGTTGTCTTCGTCTGAGTTATCTTCGCTAGGCTTTTCAGGGGCGGTTGAGACTTCCTCGTATTCTACTGTTTTTCCGTCAATTGTGAACTTAGTAAGAGCCTTGCCATTTTCTATATCGGCTTGAATTATGCGGGAATATGTTTTTCCGTCGGAACCAGTCCATGTTATCTCTAGGCTGAATACATATTTATTAACTTCAAGAGTTACGGTGTATTTTCCCTGGTGCTCCACATAACGCCCGTAAACTGTCGGATTAGATTCCGCTGTTCTTGCGGAAGCCTGGACTTCTGAGCCTTCTTCCCACTCATAATAAGTTGCGGTGGATTCCGTGTCGATTTTTAAATAGCTTTTGCCGTCTTTGGCCGAATAGATTTTTCCTACATATTCAGGCTGAGAGGAAGTTCCAGAGCCCGAATCGTCGTCTTCTTTACAGGAAGTTATACCCCCCCCGTCAAAATTGTCAAAAACGCCAAAAGCACAGCTGATTTTGCAAAAAACTTGTTCATTTTACATCTCCTATACGCTTTTCTTAAAACAAGAAAGCTAATATTTTTTAGTATACGCTCGAATTTTGCTAAAAGCAATTTTTCAGCGATTACAGTTTTTTATCTTGCATTCTTACAGGAACTCCCATTTTGTCCAGATCGGCTTTTATTCCGCCGACTGTGTAGCCCATGCTGTGAACCATGCTCGCAATGAGGGCCGCATCGGCTTTTCCTTCTTTTAGTACGTTCGCCAGATGTCCGGGAGTTCCGCCGCCGCCAGAAGCAATTACAGGAACACCGACACTTTCCGCAATCATTTTTGTAAGGTTTATTTCGTAGCCGTTTTTCATTCCGTCTGCATCAATCGAATTCAGCACGATTTCTCCGGCTCCAAGCTTTACGGCTTTTATTGCCCATTCGCGCGCGTCAAGATCGGTTTTTGTCCGTCCGCCGTTTATAAAAACCCTGTAGCCGCTTGGGCAGGTTTCGTCTTTTGCCGCATCCATTCCAAGAACAATGCACTGGTTTCCGAAAATTCGCGCGCCTTGGCTAATAAGCTCCGGATTTTTTACAGCCTGGCTGTTCAAGCTTACTTTTTCTGCTCCGGCAAGAATTGTTGAGCGAATGTCTTCGATTGAACCGATTCCGCCGCCGACGCAAAAAGGTATAAAAACCTGCTCAGCGACGCGGCTTATAAGCTCAAGAATTGGACCTCTTCCGCGCGCGCTTGCCATAATGTCGTAGAAAACAAGCTCGTCAACTCCCTGATCGTAGTATTTTTTTGCCATCTCGACAGGGTCGCCAATATCAACATTGTTCTGAAATTTTACGCCTTTTGTAGTCCGGCCGTCTTTTACATCAAGACAAACAATAATTCTTTTTTTTAACATATTTTCTGACCTTTTTTTTAGATTCGGCTGTATTTTTTTGCTTTAGCGGATTCCTGCCTAAAAATTTCTGCTTAGCCGTCAATAAAATTTTTCAGAACCTGAAGTCCGCACTTTCCCGACTTTTCCGGATGGCACTGAAAAACTGTAATATTTTCGCTTTCCACGCAGGCTGGAACTTGCGTTCCGTAATCGACCCATGCTTTTACAATTGTTTTGTCTTCCGGCTGGATTAAATACGAGTGGACAAAATAAAAGTCTGAATGTTCCGGAACTCCTTCCAAAAGTTTTGAGCCGCCGTTTGAAAAATTCAAATCGTTCCAGCCAATCTGCGGAACTTTTAATCCCGGATTTTTTCCTTCTTCTTTCCAGACTGTGTTAAAAAGCTTTATTTCGCCTTTTAAAAGCCCAAGACAGTCAACATCGCCTTCTTCCGAATGTTCAAAAACAATCTGGCTTCCAAGACAGATTCCAAGCATCGGCTTTTTTGCTTTTGCCCAGTCTTTTAAAAATGAGTCAAAGCCTGTTTTTTTTAACTGTTCCATTGCGTATTTTGCTTCGCCGACTCCTGGAACAATCAGCCGTTCGCAATTTTCGAGTTCGGACGGTTTTTTTGAGAGAATAAAATTTGCGTTCAAAGACAAAAGCGCGCGTTCGACACTTTTTATATTGCCTGCATTGTAGTCAACAATTCCAATCATGGCTGAAATTCTAGCGGTGAGATATTTTTTGGTCAATGCCAGGCAGTTTTAATCTGCAAAAAGTTTTGTTTTTTTCAGATTGAAGAATTCGCGCAGTTTTCCGATAATTTCTATATGGATGAACTTTTTCAGGTGATAAAAGCAGTTTTTTCTAACAAAAATGTAATTGCGGCGGCGGTTGGGTGTGCCGTTATGTTTGAATTTATCAGTTACATAGGCAATTACCGAAAAAAGCCGCCAAAACAAAAAATTAAGAAAATAGTTGCCGCAGTTCCTCCAGCTTCTTCTGAAAAAGACGAAAATTCCGCCTCAGAAAAAAAAGCCGATGAATAGATTTTTCAGTTAAAAAATGCCTGAATAAAAAATGAGGTTTTTCTGTTTTTATGTCGATATGATTTTCCCAAAATCCGCCGAGCTTTTTTATTCTTTTACAGTCAAAAAGCTGCGTTAGAATTTCTTGCATATCGCGTGCTTCCCAGACATTTTCCTTATAAAAATCTCTGTCCCGCAAATTGAACTTTTGGGTCAAAATATTCACAGTTTCGTCTTTTGTAAAAAGCCTTCTGTTCCGTTTTATAAACTTAAATGCAAATTCGGCGTCGTCCGCGCAATAATCAGCTTTTTTTCCAAGTTTTTGCGCATCGCAAATGTCGCAGCCCGAACAGACAACCTGTTCTCCTGTCAAATAGCTCATCATAAATTCTCTGCGGCATATTTTTGAATTTGCAAAATCGCCCATAACTTTTTCACGGCTGTTTTTTTGCGCCTGCCGCCATTTTGCCTGGTCTTTGTGGCTCCAGATTAAGACCGAGCTTACAGAGTCGCCTTTTCTTCCTGCGCGGCCTGCTTCCTGGATAAAATTTTCTATGTGTTCCGGGGCGTCGAGGTGAACCACAGTGTAAATGTTTCCCTTGTCCATTCCCATTCCGTATGCGCACGTCGCCGCAAGAATCCCGTCTTCCGAGTCAAAAAACCATTTTTCAACTGCGAGTTTTTCTTCTTTTGTCATGCCTGCGTGATAGAATTTTGCTTTTTCTGAACCGAAATATGCGGTCAAAAGACGAGCCGTGTCTTCCGTTTTTCTCCTGCTTGAGCAAAAAACTATCATTGGTTTTTTAAGCTCGATGCATGCTCTTAAAACGGCTTTTTTCTTTGCGTATGCGTACCTTACTTCGTAGTGAATGTTTGAGCGGTCTGCTGAGCTTTGAACAAGATGGGCATTTCCGTCAAAAAGGACTTCATTCACCCTTGCAAGGACTGGAGGACTTGCCGTTGCTGTAAAGGCGGTGACGGTTTTTACTCCGAGCTCTTTTATGATTTTTCCGAGCGTAAGGTATGCCGGTCTGAACGAATCTCCCCATTCAGAAACGCAATGCGCTTCATCGATTGCAATGTGGGCAATTCTGCATTTTTTTAAGCGGCAGATAATTTTTTCATTTTGCAAAGCTTCAGGATTTGCAAGAATTACCCGCGCTTGTCCGCATTCTATTTTACGAAAATTTTCTTCCCGTTCTTCCTGTGTCTGTCCGCCTTTAAAAACAACGCACGAAAGGCTTCCTTCCTGCATTCTTCTGTGCTGGTCTGCCATCAAAGCCAGAAGCGGATAAATTACAAGAGTCGGGCCGTCCAAAAGCGGCGCAGGTGTCAAAAAACACAGAGATTTTCCGGCTCCTGTCGGCAAAAGAACAATCTGCTTTCCGCGGCACACACCGTCGTTTTCGTTTATCTGGCCGTCTGGCTCAAAATCTTTATCTTCGGAGCATGAAGTGTCTAGAATATTTGCAATTACAAGCCTTTGCCACGGAAACAAAAATTTTATGCCGAATGATTTTTGCGCTGCCCTGGTTGCCTCATCGCAATAAAAAAAATCTTCTTCGTCAAAACTTTGCGCAGGAAAATCTTCGCCTTCAATAAAAAAATCTTTTTCTGCCATACATATTGCCTCCGGCACTAATATATATGGCGGTAAAAGTCAATTTTTGCACAAAAAAAGCAATTATCTGTCAAGAATTGTAATTTCTACGCGGCGGTTTTTTGCCATTCCAGCCTTGTCTGCATTTGAGGCGACTGGAACTTTTGAACCAAATCCCTGCGTAAAAACGTGTTTTTTTTCTCTAATTCCCAAGTTCGTCAAAAAATCTGCAACGGCTTCCGCCCTCTGCTCGCTCAAAATCTGGCACGATTCTTCGCTTCCAAAGCGGGCAGTGTGTCCCGAAACTAAAAGGTCGTTGTCAGGATAAGCCGAGAGAATTTCCCCGATTTTTTTGATTTTAGTTTTTTCGCTTTTTTCGAGCCGCGCGCTGTTTGCTTCAAACTGAATATTTTCCAGGCTGATTGTAAGTCCGCGGTCGGTTTTTGTTACCGAAACGTCTTGCAAGCCCATTCCGTCAATTTTTTCGAGGATTTCCTGCACAGCCTCTTCTGTCGCCGTCCTCTTAAATTCTGTATATTCGACCTTCGTTTTTCCAGAAAACTGATATTCATTTCCGGTCAAAGTTTCAATCACGATTCTAAAATTTTCTTCGTAATGGTCAATCTGTCCCTTTTCAAAATCCCACCAGATTGTTCTGTCAGAAAAACCCATCGTCGTAACTGGAAAATCAGCAATAAAACCATTTTGCGCCTGTTCCATTTCCGTTTCGTAAAAAAGCGTGTATTTTGCAGAAATTACTGCAAAAGTCTTTTTTGTCCTGGAACTGTCCGAAGAAAGGCCTTCTTCATCGCGCTCATATTTGTATTTTGCCGTAAAAGGCACAAAAAACGGCTCTTCAACGTTCAGCTGGCGCCTCAAGTCTTCCGCTTCGTAGCCTTCGGCAGTCCACTCATCGCCAGTTTTTAGCATTTTGTCCGGAAAAACAGGAAGGTCGCGGATTACCGGCATAAAATAGCTTGAGTCAATTTCAAACCGGCCGTCCTTTGCCCTCCAGAAATTGCTTTCAAAATTTTCGCCCCATTTCCAGCTTCCGCCGTTATTGTCCGCAGAATGAGACTGCTCGCTCGTCATAAAATTTCCGCATATCCAGCCGCGTCCGTTTTCATCAACTTTTTCGACTCTTTCTGTAACACGGCTTACGATTTTTGCGCGGTGGTTCAGCCTGCCGTTCACTTTGACAGTCTCGTCAACAGTAGAGATCAAGCCAAAATTGTCGCCTTCGCTGTATTTAAACTCAAATTTTCTGCCTTCGTCAGCAGCAAAAAACAAATTTGCGGCAAAAATAAAAAATCCGGCAAAAAAAATCGTTTTCTTCATAAAAATTCTCCATAATAAAATTTGGGACGCACAAGAGGCCCTCTAACCGCTGTTGCAGGCTTCGGTGCCCTCGGTGCTTTGCACGCGCACGCGCCCTTCCACATCGGGCTGCAAAGCCCGGGCGAGCTTTAGCTCACAGTTATATAAAACAAGTTTTGCAAAGCAAAAGTTGCAGCGTGCACCGCACGCAAGCCATCGGGCTGCAATGCAATATAAAAAGTATGGTATAATCACTTTATGAGCATTTTACTTGAGCGTTTTATTCACAATCCCGCGCTTTTATTTATTTTCGGAATAATTATATTTATTTTAATTGTTTTTATCTCCTGGAAAGCCGGAAGAATTTCTGCCGAGTTAAAATTCCGCCGTGTCTTAAAAACTGAGCGCGCAGATGCTGTAACCCGTTCAAAAGCGGTTCTTTCCGGACTTGCAGCCGAGCAGATTGCTCCTTTTTTGCCGGATTTTCCATGCAATCCTGCCGACTGCCGTTTTGTCGGAAAACCTGTGGATTTTGTCGCTTTTAGCACAGAAAATGATGGCGCGGTAAAAGAAATTTTATTTATTGAAGTAAAAAACGGGACAAGCCAGCTTTCAAAGCGCGAAAAAGAAATAAAAAAATGCGTTGAGGAAAAAAAAGTGCGGTACATAGAGTACCGCACCAATTTAGAAAATAAAAATTTTTAGTCTGTGTAGCGGATTTCCTGCCAAATATTGTTGTATTTGTCCAGGTTTTCGCCAATGTCGAGCTTAAGCTTGCAGTTATTCATCTGGCTTGCTTTGTACATTGGTTTTTTAGTCGTAAACTGCGCCGCCTCAGGAACTACAAAGCAAGGAAAGTGGAATGCGTCAAGAAACTTTGCATAAACTTCTGGACGGTGAATGTAATTTATAAATTCATTTGCAAGCTCAGCGTGCTTTGCAGTCTTTAAGATGCACATGCTGTCCAGATAAGACGGGCCGCCTTCTTCAGGAATAAAAAAGTCGATTGTTTCTTCCCATTTTTCTTCCGGAACTTCACCGTAAACTACTTCTGCATATCCCTGGCAGAGCCAGAAATCTCCAGAGGCAAATGACTTTCCAAAGCCTTCTGCGTCAAATTTTACAAGGTTTGGCTTCCATTTATTTACGATAAGTTCTTTTGCTTTTGCAAGCTCGCCTTCGTCTGTCGTGTTAATGTCGTAGCCCAGAACAGTTAGCGCGTCGCCTACAACTTCACGCATGTCGTCCATCATTGTGGCATGGCCTGCAAACTTTTTGTCAGCAAAAATATTCCAGTTTTTTTCGTAAGTTCCGGCCTGAACTTTTGTTTTATTTACGCTTACGCCTGCCGCTCCAAGATAGTATGGACTTGCGTATTCAAAATTTGGATCATAAGTTGCCATTTTTGAAAGCAGGGGATTTAGTTTTGAGTTATTTGTCTGCTTTGACGGATCGAGTTTTTGCAGCATTCCCTGTGAAATCATGATTGAAGCATAGTCCTGCGAAGGAACAACAATGTCGTAGCCTTTTGCGCCTGCCTTGAGCTTTGCATACATTTCTTCGTTAGAAGCATAGCTGTCTACTTTTACCTTACAGTTGAATTCTTTTTCAAAGTCGCGAAGAACTTCGTCTGGAGTGTAATAAGTCCAGTTGTACAGGTAAAGAGTTTTTCCGTCATCTCCACAAGAAGTAAAGAGACCCATAGCGGCAAATGCACCAAAAGCCGCAACTGCAATTTTAGAGGCGATTTTCATAACGCTTAACTCCAAAACCCGGATGCCCCATTGCAACCGGGAAAACATTAAATAAACCGCTCACACAGAGCGTTTTTTTACATAAAAAACAGAAAAGCCTTCTAGCGCGCCGCGGCAAAGCCTTTCAAGCCTTTTCTCAAGGAGAAGGTCAAAATTCCGATTGCAACGATTAAAACAAACGAAAGCGAGTTGATAACCGGGCTTACTCCAAAACGAATCATCGAGTAAACGTATAGCGGCAGGGTTGTGCTTCCAGGCCCGCTTACTAAAAAAGTAATTACATAGTCTTCAAGAGACATTGTAATGCTCATCATAAAGCCGGAAATAATTCCAGGCATAATCGCAGGAATGATAACCTTTGTGAGCGTCTGAATTTCATTTGCTCCGAGGTCATGGCTTGCTTCGATAATCGAGGTGTCAAAATCATCAACACGCGCAGTAACCATTAAAAAAACAAAAGGCAGACAGAAAGTTGTATGGGCAATAAAAATCGTAACCAGGCCAAGGCTCATTTTTACGGCGCTAAAAAAAATCAAAAGCGAAAGGCCCATGATTACTTCTGGCAAAACCATCGGCAAAAAGCTTATTGTCTGAATATAGCCTTTGCCCGTAAATTTATACCAGCTTACTCCGATTGCGGCCAGCGAGCCCAAGACCGTTGCAACGACAGAAGACGAAATTGCAACTATAAAACTGTTCAATAGCGAATGCCAAAGAGGAGCAGAGTCAAAAATCAGCTTTTGATACCATACAAACGAAAAACCTGTAAATTCCGTGTCTTTAGATGCATTGAACGAATAAAAAATGATTACCAGAAGCGGCAAAAACAAGAACAAAAGACACAAAAAAAGCACTGTTTTTGAAAAACTAAACTGCGGAGCGCGTTTTTTCCAGCCGCGTTTTGCATGGCGGAAGTTTTCGCTCTGTTTTCCGCGGTTTTGTTTTATAAGGTTAAACGGATTGTGTTTCATTATTTTACACCTCCAATTCCTGTAGTGTCTTCTTTTGTAGAGACTTTTTTGAGCTCAGCGTCTTTTTTGCTGGAATAAAGCATCCACAAAATGCCTGCCATGGAAAGAAGTGTCAAAACCATTGAGAATGCAGAAGCTAGAGGCCAGTTTCGTGTTTTCTGAACCTGATCAACGATTATATTTCCAATCATATAACTGTCTTTTCCGCCGACAATATTCGGAACTGTGTAAGAGCCAAAAATCGGGATAAAAGTAAAAATCAAGGCCGAAATAATTCCGCTGCGGATTCCTGGAAGCAGAACTTTTAGCATTGACTGAGGTTTTGTTGCTCCAAGGTCGCGGGCTGCTTCCAAAAGCGAAAAGTCAAAACGGTCAACAGCAGTAAAAATCGGCAGAATCGCATAAGGCAGATACATATAAATGCTTAAAACTATAACTGCGCCTTTTGTGTACATAAACTTTACAGGCTCAAACCCGGCAGAATTCCCGGTTATTTTATGCCAAAAATTTACAATAGAACTCAAAAACATATTTAAAATTCCATTGTCGCCAAGAATTGTAATCCATGCAAAAATTCTTATGAGCGAGTTTGTCAAAAATGGAATGATTATAAGAATTAAAAGCAATGTCTGACGTTTGCTTCTTGCCATGGCATAACCGCATGGAAGAGCAATCAGAATCGTAATAAAAGTTGAAAGAGCCGTAATCCACAGTGTGCGCAGAAAAATAATTCCATACGCCGGAGTAAGCATCTGTTTGTAGGCTTTTAAACTGAACTCAGCAATAACCGAGCCATAAACATCGCGCTTCATAAGAGAATATGCAACGATAATTATGAGCGGGATTACAAAAAACAGACTGAACCAAAATCCCATTGGCCATGCATAAACTGGTCCTGGATTCATCTTTTTATATTTTTTGTCTCTTGCAGCCTTTGCAAATGCCAGCTGCGGACTTTCTTTTTCTTTTTTCATTACAAACTTGTCCTTTTGTCTTTTTTTATCGATAGAAATGATAGAAAAAATGCGGATATGAAGATATTAAAAATTATTTTTCAATATCTTCAACAATATATCCGTCTTCTGCCGACCACGAAATGTAAACAGTGTCTTTCCATTGAATTTCCGGGCCGTCATCAAGATAGTTTGTATGCTGCTTAAAGACTTTTACGATTGTGCCTGTTTTTTCCAGTTTGATATAGAATTTTGACTGGAAACCTGTGTAAACCGGCTCTTCAACCACACCTTTAAACACGTTGATGTCTTTGCGGCCGTTTACATTTGGTTCTTCGAGAGTAATTCTGATTTTTTCCGGGCGGATAGTAAAGGCGACTTTCTGGCCTTCGTCTGTGTGCTCGTAATCAGTTACAAGAATATTTTTGTCTTCTTCTTTTGTTGCCTGAGTGTCGCCTGTAAGCTGAGCCTGCAGTCCGAGGGCTGGAGTGTTGAGAGTTACCATGTATTCCTCGCCGGTTTTTGCCTTGTAGCCTTCGCATTTTACGACAGTTGACTCAAAAAGGTTTGTTTCGCCGATAAACTGGGCAACAAACTGAGTAGCCGGACTTTCGTAAATTTCAAAAGGAGTTCCAATCTGAAGCACATTTCCCTTGTTCATGATTGCAATGCGGTCAGAAACTGCAAGCGCTTCGCTCTGGTCGTGGGTTACAAAGATAAAGGTGATTCCGATTTTGTCGTGCAGACGGTCAAGCTCAACAAGAAGGCTTGAACGCAGTTTTGCGTCGAGGGCAGAAAGAGGCTCGTCGAGCAAAAGCACTTTCGGTTCGTTTATGAGAGCTCTGGCAATAGCAACACGCTGCCTTTGTCCGCCAGAAAGCTGATTCGGCTTTTTGTACATGTGTTCCTCAAGCTGAACCAATGACAGATATTTGAGGACTTTTTCTTCAACAGTAGCATTGTCGATTTTTTTTAAGCGGAGAGAAAATGCAACGTTTTCAAAAACTGTCATATGCGGAAAAAGCGCATAAGACTGAAAAACCGTATTAGACTGCCTTTTGTTTGGCGGAAGTCCTACGACGTTTGTATCATCAAAAAGAACGGCACCGTCATCAGGATTTTCAAATCCTGCAATAATCCGTAGAAGTGTCGTTTTACCACAACCTGATGGACCTAGCAAAGTGAAAAATTCACCTTGATTAATCGTAAAATTAATGTCATTCAGCGCAATAAAATCGCCAAATTCTTTCGATACGTGGTCAATCTTTACCTGACTACCGTTCAATGTGAGTACCTCTTTTTTTTTACAGCCCGACTTCTGGGGGTTTTGATGAATAACAGAAAAACTGCATAAAAATTAAAATATGATTATTAGCCCAAATTGTCTACACATTTTTTAAAAGTTTTATAAATTTTATTTTTTATTTTACACAGACTTCGAGCTTTACAGTTTAATGTCATTACTGAACTTGTCCCATGTCATTATCTGGCTTGACCCGATAATCTATTGAAATTTTACAGCAGCCGTTCAAGAGCCATAAATAAAATGGTTCCGCCAAAAATGCTTATCATGCTGTTGCCTTTCCATAGATGTAAAATAATTGTTGCCAAAACTCCGGCGATTGCAGGAATTCCCCATGGTGAAGAGCTAAAGGTCATGTATTTTGGATCGGCAAGGCAATAGATGATTAAAACACCGATTACCATTGCAGGAATATATTTTTCAATAAACGAAAGAACCTTAGGCGGCTTTTTTCTGCTGAAAAGAATAAACGGAAAAGCCCTCAGCAGATACATAAGGGCTGCGGTTACAAGTGTTGCAATAAGTGCCTCTGAAAGTGTAAGTCGCATTTATTTTTCCTCCGTTGAGCTTGATTCTTCTGTTGTTTTTGTATGTTTTATTACAGTAATTCCGCGCACTAAAATCAAAACTGCAATTCCAAGCGAAAGAGCTACGATCAAAATCTGCTGCGATGGAAGATAACCGAATTTTGAAAGGACGATTGCCGCTATTGCCGTGCAGATTCCGCAGAGAGAAGGAAAAAGGTCTTTGCTTTGTTTAATCTGTTCAATCATAAGCACAATAAAAAGCGAGTTGAGCGCAAAATCAACGCCTGTAAAGTCGAAAGGCAAAAAAGTTCCTAAAAGAGCTCCGATTACGCTGCCCAAAAGCCAGTAAGACCAGTCGAGAGCGGCAATAAGACTGTAAAATTCACCGTCTTTTTCTCCAAGCGGAACCTTGCTTGTTGTGATGAGCGCATAAGTTTCGTCAGTAAGAGCAAAAATCAAAAAAGGCTTCCATTTTCCGACACGCCTTTTGTCATATTTTTTTAGAAGCGAAAGTCCGTAGACAATATGCCTGATTCCTACAAAAAACTGTGTTACCAGAAATGCTGGAAGCGGAGCGCCTGCTGCCATAAGGCTTATTCCGATATATTGCCCTGTTCCGGAAAAAATTGTCATTCCCATAAAAAGGGCAAGCCACCACGGGTAACCGTTGTTTACAACCATCAATCCAAAAGGAATTCCAATAGAAATATAACCAAAAAAAATAGGAAGCGTAAGTTTTGCGCCTTTGCAAATGCTGTCTTTTTTTAACATAGAGGCGAGTATAGCACTTTTTACTGTTTGATAAAATATGTTTTGTATGCTAGAATTTTTTGAAAAGTTTGAGCTGGAGGAAATCTCTAAAAATGACTGCGATTATTTTTGGACTTTTGCTTATTTCGTTTTTTGTATGTGCTGCCTTGCCGCAAGGTTTAGGCTGGGGAGATTTTATAATTTCCGCGCTAAAAGGCGTTGGCCCTTTGGTTGCTGTTCTTGCCGGTGTTGCCGCCTTTTTTATAGGTTTTGCCGACATTCAGGACAAAAAAGAAGCCCGCAGAGAAGAAAAAGAAGCCTTTGAAGAAGCAAAAAAATCTGAAGAAAACGATTAGCTTTATAAAAGACGATTTTCTTAAAAATTGTTGTTTTAATGGCTTTTTAGAGAGTTTTCGTTCTCGTTTTTATTGACCAAAATCAATAAAAATTTTAATATTTATATCCCCGTATATGCGCAGATAAAAGCTTCAATATCTGCGGAGTGTGATTTTTGAAGATGCAATCAAAATGAACACAAGAGACTTTTTAGTACAAGGTATATACAAATGAAAACTTTATTCGTAAAAGATTACGAGCAGAAACGCGACTGGTACATCATCGATGCTGCCGGCAAACCGCTCGGACGCGTTGCAGCAAAAGTTGCAGCAGTTGTTCGTGGTAAGAACAAGGCTTCTTACACTCCAAACCAGGCAATGGGTGACTTTGTTGTTGTTATCAACGCTGACAAAGTTGTTGTTTCTGGAAACAAAGCATCTGACATGCTTTATCGCCATTACACAGGCTATGTTGGCGGTCTTCGTGAGTATTCGTTCGAAAAGCTTATCGAAAGAAACCCAACCGAACCTCTTTCACGCACAATTGCAGGCATGCTTCCAAATGGACGTCTTGGACGCAAAATGATGGACAGTGTAAAGATTTATGCAGGTTCTGACTACCCACATAAGGCTCAGAATCCAAAACCGCTTGAAGTTTAAGTCAGGAGTCTATGATGGTTAAGAATATTGCAATTGGAACAGGTAGAAGAAAGACAGCTACTGCACGTGTATTTCTCCGTGACGGTAGTGGAAAAATCGTTGTAAACGGAAAAGATGTTGCTGAATACTTTGATTCAGAAGAACAGGTACGCAGAGTACATCAGCCGCTTCTTGTTACAAGCAACGAAAATAAATTTGACGTTTTGATTAACGTTGTTGGCGGCGGATTGAACGGCCAGGCAGATGCTTGTCTTCACGGACTTTCACGCGCCTTGCTTCAGGTTGATCCTGATGCCCGCACATCGCTTAAAGCTAACGGATTCCTTACTCGCGACAGCCGCATGGTTGAACGCAAAAAGTATGGTCAGCGCGGTGCTCGCCGTCGCTTCCAGTTCTCAAAACGTTAGTTTTTATTCTGTACAATATGTACAAAATTTCGCTTTTGGTTTTTCTTTTTGTGGAACAGCCGGAAGCGAAAAAGCTTTCGGAACACAAATGCGCATAAGTGCTATAAAACAGACTTCATCGGACATTGTAGAAATTGCAACGGACGGCGGGTCTGTTTTTTTTGTAAGGTTTGCTTTTCTCTATTCTGTCAAACCAGAAGAATTTTTTGTTGGCGCAGAATTTTTTGAAGACAGGGAAATGGAAATTGTAGACGCCGCTTTAGCTTTTGCTGCGGAATGCAAGGCGGAAGAGTATCTTGCCCGCTGTGAGCAGTGCAGGGCTGGACTTGAAAAAAAACTTTTTCAAAAATCACATTCAAAGCAGTCAATAAAACAGGCCTTGGATTATCTTGAGGAAAAAAATCTTCTCAACGATCTTCGTTTTTCTGAAATCTGGCTTAGAAATCATGCTGTTGCAAAACCTCAGGGACGGATAAGGCTTTTGAGTGAGCTTATTTCGCGTGGAATAAAAACAGGCGATGCAAAAAAAGCCGTTGATGATTTTTTTAAGGTGAATGATGAAATTCAACTTTGCCGCAGAGCGTATAAAAAAGCGTTAAAAAATGGAAAAAAAGATGAAAAACTCATAAAATACTTAATGGATTCTGGTTTTTCCTATAAACTGATACTTTCTGTTGCAGACGAAGAATAACTTATTTTGTAAAAAGGAAAAGAGGCTTGAGATGTTAAAAAAAACTGACAAACCGGAAGTTTTTTCGGCACTTGAAGTTGCAAATATCTGCGGTGTTGTAAATCAGACTGCGATAAACTGGATAAAAGGCGGTCATTTAAAGGCTTTTACCACGCCAGGCGGACAATACCGCGTTTATCCCGATGATTTGGCTTCTTTTATGAAAAGTCGCGAAATGAGAATTCCTGAGCATCTTGCTAAAAAATGTGCAGGAAACTTTTATGAACACGGCGATATTCTTATTGTTGATGATGATAAGGGCTTAAACTGCGTAATTGCAAAATTCTTGCAGAAAAAATATGAATCTTTTGGAGTTGAAATTTTTCAGGCTTTTGACGGTTTTGAAGCCGGAGTTTTGATGACAGAAAAACATCCGAAAATTTTAATTCTCGATCTTGATTTGCCGGGCGTTGACGGATTTAGCCTTTGTAAAAAAATTCGTGAAAATGAAAATTTCGGAAAGCCGATGATTTTTGTTGTGACGGCTCTTGAAGATGCCGAGTCCGAAAAACGTGTAAAAGAACTCGGCGTAAATTATTTTTTCAAAAAACCTCTAAACTTGATTGAGCTTGCCCAGATTCTTGATGAAAATTCTTAGTTAGAATTTTCCGTATGAAAGAAGCGGGGTCTGTCCAAAGGCGGAAGCCGGATTTTTTATTGAAGAAAAACCTTCCAAAAGAATAGAACGCAGGCTTTCGCTTTTTTCGTATCTAAAATTCTTGAACGAAATATTGTCTGACTCAAAATCTGTTTTTATGGATTTTTTTGCTTCGTCAAAAGTAAAAATTTCGTCAATAAGACCGTTTTCTTTTGCCTGTTTTGCCGAATAAATGCGTCCGTCCGCTATTTTCTGGACATCTTTTATATTCATATTGCGGCTTTCGCTTACAATCTGTGTAAACTGCTCGTATGCCTCGTCGGAAAGGCTCTGCATAATCTGAATCTGTTCTTCGGTCGGCTTTTCGTTGTAGTTAAGCATATTTTTGTTCTTGCCGGTATGAATCGTAATCGACTTTATGCCTATTTTCTCGAGAAAGTCCGTTGCATCGATTGAACTTGCGCTTATTACTCCGATTGAACCTGTAATCGTGTTGCGGTTTGCGTAAATTTTATCTGCAGCGCAGCCAATGTAATAGCCTCCGGAAGTTGCCATTTCTGCAAAATACGCATAGATTTTTTTCCCGGTTTCCTTGTATTTTAAAAGTTCAAGATATGCTTCGTCGGCATGGTAAACTGTTCCGCCTGGAGAATTTACGTATAGGAGAATTCCTGCATTTTTTTTGTCATTTTTGAGTGAGCGAATCGTATTCAAAAGCCATTTTTGGCTGTACTCGCTTCCTTTTTCCTGAATTACACCCGAAATATTAACGACTGCAATGTAATAATTCGAATCTTTGTTGTAAGAAAAACTGTTTTGCGTCTGCTGTTCAGGTTCTTTTGATTTTTTTGAAATAGAAAAAAGATCCGTTGAGGAAACCTTAAAAACTCCCATCAAGATTGAAATCAATGTAATTGTCAGCAAAACGGCAAGTCCGTATTTTGTGTTTTTTTTGTTCATTTTGTATGCTCCAGCTTAAATAAAGTCACTTTCTGTAAGAATTCCTGTGCGAAGCGCGTGCATTTTTAAACTTTTGTATGCATTTGTAAAAGACATATATTCATAAGGCTGAATCCACAGCTGCAAAATTCCAAATGTAAGGGCAGAAAGAAAGTGCCACCCAAAAAAACTTATGCACATGACAAAAATGTCTGCCTTAAAACCTTTTGTAAGCGTTTTGCTTATTTGCATTGCTTTTGCAACTCCAATTTTTGGATTTTCGGCAAGTACAAAAAACATCTGCGAGTAAGAAAAAGCCTTTACGATTCCAGGAATAAAAAACAGAAAACTCCAAAGCACGACCCAAAGCATAAACCAAAGACCTGCAAGCGCGCCTTTAAACCAGTGCGTAAAACCACGCAAATATTCGGAGAACGAGATTTTTTCCAAAGTTTTAAAATATTCATTGTAAAGATGGCACTGCGCAAGAATTAAAATTCCTGTGATAGAAATTGTCAAAATCGAAAAAAGCAGGCTTATGCCAGAGTCAGAAATTGTAGAAACGCTAAAAGCATAATCGTCCGCAAAATCGTCTTCCGTTTCGTAAATCCAGGAAGCAGTTTGTGCGTAGGCTGAATTGTCTGCTGTTTGTGAAGTATGAATTTCGGAGCTTGTGCCCAAAAAAAGCAGTATGAATGTGGTAATCAATGTTGCAAGAACTGGGACAGTCCTTCTGCCGGCAAGCTGTTTTTTTGCAGTCTGTTTATAAAGTTTTCTGTTAAACATATTATTCTCCAAGCATTTGCGAATAGTAACGGTTTTCGATTTTGTCTTCCGAAATGCCGCATTTTGAAAGCATTTTTAAAAGCTTTTCACGTGATTGAGATACTGTTTTTTCGCTGTTGTTCTCAGAAAGAATTTCAATTTCCAAAAAATCGCCGAGTTTTGCAACATGGCAAAGTTCAAGATTTGCGCCGTCGTAGTGCCAGCTGAGCACGTTTTTTTGCTTTTTTAGGGTTGTTTTAAATCCTGTGTCAAAAAGAAAGGCTTCGATTGCATCTGCATCTGAGAGAAAAAGTTCTTTTTCGTCGTTTACTTCGATGGAGGCTCCTTCTTTTTCGAGAATTTCTTTGCGTTTATAAGTAAAAATTACCGATTTTTGAGAAGTTGTCTGCGGCGCGTTTGGAACTTCCTGTGTGGAAAACGGAGTTTCTTTTCTAATGCGCACCTTGATTGATTTTCCGTTTATTGTATTTGAATAGTAAGTGTCGTCTTTTTCGACCGCTCCAGAAAAAGCTGCAAATTTTTCGAGATTTTGAATTACAGATTTTCGGTCTAAGACGTGGGCTTTTAGTTCAATTTCGTACATTCTAGTAATATAGCACATTTTTTTGCAAAAGAGAATAAAATGTTTATTCTTAAGAAAACTACGTCTCATTTAAATTTGCCATAAAAATAAAAAGACTGTAAAATTGTGTAATTATGACAATAACTTTAAAAAATTCTAATTACGAAGTCGTGCTCAATACTCACGGAGCAGAAATCAATTCTTTCCGCGGAGCTGACGGCACAAAGTATGTTTTTGAAGGACCGGAATCTGTTTGGAAATTCCATGCGCCGGTTTTGTTTCCGCAAGTTGGACGCATAAAAGACGGCTTTTATACATACAACGGAAAGGAATATCATCTTGTAAACAACGGAATGAGCCGCGATCTGGAACATAAGATAATTGAGCAGTCAGAAACGGCTGCAACTTTTGAATTGACAGACAGTGCGGAAACTGCTGACAAATTTCCGTGGAAATTTAGCCTTAAAACTCATTATGAGCTTAAGGACGACGGACTTATTTTTACAACGACAGTAACGAATACTGATTCTTCTGCAATGCTGTTTTCTATCGGAAGCCACACCGCTTTCTGCTGTCCGCGCAACACAGATCCAGCCGGCACTGTAAATTCTGATTATCAGTATGAATTTGAAAAGAAAGAACCTTTGACGACTGTTTTGCTCAACGACGCAGCCCAGCTTGCTGTTGACGAAGAAGGAACTTCTCCTTGCACAAAACTTTACGGCGAAAAAGAAAATGGAATAATTCCGATTGACGCAAAAGGTTTTGGAAATGGACATTTCTTTACAAAAATTACTTCTGACTGGGTTGGCCTTCGCAACAAAAAAGACGGAAGCCTTGTAAAAGTTAATTGCAAAGGTTATCCGTACGTTATGGTTTGGCAGGGCGGAAAAGGCGAAGAAGGCGCTGCTGGTAACGGTTTTAACTGCATTGAACCTTGGTACGGAACTGCCGATGCTGAAAATACCGGACATGAGTGGGAAGAAAAGGCAGGCTTGATTTCTCTTGAGCCTGGAAAAAGTTTTACCGCTGACCAGTCGATTACGATTGAAAAATAATCGCAGTGTTTGACTTCATATATAACGGAAATTTGGGAAAATCTCCTGGTTTCCGTTATTTTTTTGCCTGAGAGGAATTCTGCAGATATTTTGCTTCGTATGTTTTGACTGGAAGCGGTGTAGAAAAGTAAAAACCTTGAAAAAGCTTGCAGTCCATTTTTGAGAGGGCGAGCATCTGGTTTTCTGATTCTACACCTTTTGCAATAAATTCCATTCCTAATGTGTTTGACATAGAAATCATCGTCTGTAGAATTATTTTATTTTTTCCAGAAACTTTTGATTCTGTCAGAAACGAAGTGTCCATTTTTATTCCATCGGCAATAAAGTCTTTTAGTACGTTGAGCGAAGAAAAGCCTGTTCCAAAATTGTCGATGTAGACTTTTATGCCGAGTTTTTTTAACTCAGAAAAAATTTCGATTGTTTTTTCAGGATTTTCAACCATTGCTGTTTCCTTAATTTCGGCTTTGAAATTTTGTGGCGAAATGTCGTATTTTTTTATGAGGCCGGAAAAGGTTTTTGTTATGTCTATAAAAAATTTGTCTTTGCTCGAAGCGTTTACAGAAATAAAAAGGTCAGAAAATCCTCTTTTTTTCCATTCGTGCAGTTTTTTTGCTGCAAGTTCCCAGACGTAGACATCGAGTTTGTAGATTAAACTTGTTCGTTCAAGAACATCCAAAAAAGAGCTTGGCGTTAAATTTTCATATTTAGGGTGGTTCCAGCGTACGACAGATTCAGCTCCGAGCACATTTCCGTCTTTGTCCATAATCGGCTGAAGCTGAATCGAAAACTGTTTTTCGTTCAGTGATTTTTCAAAATCGTTTACAATGTCTTTTTCCATGAGCATTTTTTCCATCATCGATGAATTATAAAATGAAAAAATTTGGTTGTCAGAATCTTTGATTGTATCAACTGAAATTTTTGCTTTGTCGTAAATGGACTGAACGGTTTCTTTTTTATCGTAAATTTCGTAAATTCCTGCCACAATTTGAATGTTGTAAAGAGTTTTTTCGATTATGCAACTAACTTCGTTAAATGCTTCCTCGAAAATATCTTTGTCAAAATTCTGTTTTTCCATAAAAATTGCAAATTTATCGTCTGCGATGCGTCCAATTATGCTTTTCTTGTAACAGAGCCTTTTTATAACTTCGGTTTGATTTTGCAAAACAGAATCGCCGACTTTTTCGCTGTAAATTGTGTTTATAAGTTTAAAATCTTTTATGTTTGTACA
Source organism: Treponema sp. UBA7570 (assembly GCA_002477955.1). Taxonomy (GTDB): domain Bacteria; phylum Spirochaetota; class Spirochaetia; order Treponematales; family Treponemataceae; genus Treponema_D. The sequence continues at coordinate 20,489 of DLLE01000036.1, forward strand.
GATTAAAATCGGGTTTTTGTAAGTGTTTTGGTTCAAGGCTTCCTGCATTTTTTTGAAAAAGCCGGAACGATTTAAAAGTCCTGTGAGCAGGTCGTGATTTGCAATGTAATTTTTGCGTCTGGATTCCAACGTTTCTTTTGTTTTGTCCTGAAGCCTTAGGTATGAGCCGATGTTTGAATTTGAAATGAAAAAATCCTTGTATTCGGTAACGTAATACCGTTCTTCCCCGTTGTCGAGTTTTAGGGAAAGTTCTGAAGGACGGGTTTTTAAAAAGTTCTGCCGGAATTCCTTTGCAAAATTTTCAAGGTTGTCATTGGATTTTTTTAAGACGTTTTTTGCGGCAGAATTTGCATAGATTAAATTTTCCGAAGAGTCGTAGCAAAAAATAATGTCTTTTATGGATTCTGTTATGGCGCTTAGAGGCCCGATTAAAACAGGAGAAGAAAAATCCTTGTTCACGTAACTTGCTATAAAAATTGAACTTGCAACGAGCATTAAAAGAGAAAAGTTTAGCGGCAAATTCAGCGAATTAAAAATATAATTTGCAATTAAAACTAAGCTTTCGCTTGTTAAAATTGCAATGTATTTTACTTTGTTATACGAAGGCGCTTTTACAATGCTTGAAATTAAAAGGGCAACCGAAGAAAAACTTAAAATTGCGCAGAGTAGTTTATGAAATCCAAATTTTGAAGTGAATTCAATTCCCCAATAAAAAAATCCTGCCTTCGTGCGTGCTGGAATAAGGTCAAAAATAATCTGGACTCTGGCATTTGCAAGAAGCAGAACGCTGTCGATAAAGCACAAAATAAAGTACAGTTCTTTTAGAAAGCCGATTTTTTTTGTCGTGTTTGTAAATGCATGATTAAAAGAAAATGTCAGATAGTATGTCCAAATTGAGCATACTTTAAAAGCACAGAATAAAATGAGAGCTTTTGTGTGGAATTCCGACATCAAAAACAGCGAATAGGTGAACAGCATTGCAGAAATTGCGCATATTACAAAAATTGTCGGTTCTTTTGCGTCAGTCTGCGCTTTTGAAATTGCACGGACAAAGCGAAGCAGAAAAATTGCCGAAAGAAATGAAAAGGCACTGAAGATTTTAAAGAATATGTATAAATTCATTTTGTGCCTCCGAGCGTATTTGTTTTTGAAATATAATTGCTTTCAAAATCTGCAACAGAAATCGGTTTTGAGTAAAGATAGCCCTGAAAAAAATCGCAATTGAGATTTTTTAAAAATTCGGCTTGTTCTTTATCTTCAACTCCTTCGACAATAATTTTAATTCCGAGCTTTTGAGCCATTTTTATAACGGCTTCGAGAATTTTTTTGCTCCGTTCTTCATGTTTTGTTTTTGACAGGAACATCATATCGATTTTTAGAATATTTATGCTGATGTTTTTTAGAATTGTCAGAGAAGAATAGCCAGTGCCAAAATCGTCCATTTCGATTATAAAGCCGAATTTTTGCAGTTCTGTAATAATTTGTTTATGAAGCTTTAAATCGTGAACCAATGCAGTTTCTGTAATTTCAAGCTTGAGTTTCTGAGGCGGAATTCCGTATTTTATTACAAGAGAAGTAAAAGTTTTGTATAAATCTATAAGATAAAAATCCTTTGCGCTTACATTTACCGAAATATGATAGTCGATTCCTAAAAATTGCCATTTTTGAAGAAGCTGAACAGCTTGTTCCCAAATAAACTTGTCGAGATTGTGAATTAGCCCGTTGTCTTCAAGAATTTTTATAAACGAATTTGGAGAATGAATTGCGCCGTTTTCTGTTTCCCAGCGAACAAGAGCCTCTGCTCCAACAACTTTTTCGTCTGAGCATCTAACCTGTGGCTGAAGATACATTTTTAAATGTTTGTTTGCCAGGGCGTTGTTAAATGCGTTTATTACGTCACGATTTTTTTTCAAATTTGAAAGCAGGTCGTTGTCGTAGTAGGCAACGTTTGCCGAATAGTTTTCGGAAATATTTTTTATTGCCAAAACTGCTTTGTCAAACATTGAGCTGACTTTTTCGTTATTATCAGTGATTTTGTAAATCCCTACAAAAATATGAAGTTTGTAGTTTAAAGAATCAGTAAGTTTTTCAAGTTCCTTGATTTTTTGCAAGGCGTTTAGTTCGTCAACTTCAGTTTTGTTCATAAGAATTGCAAAACGGTCGCCTGTAATTCTTCCTGTCAAAACAGCTTTATACTGGCTTTTTTGAAGAGCTTGGGCAAATTTTCTTAAAAACTCATCTCCTTTTTCTGAACCAAAAAGGTCGTTTACAAGTTTAAAGTTTTTAATATTCGTACAAATCATATAATAAGGAGAATCTGGATTGCTTTTTAAGATTTTTTCTGTTTCTGCATAAAACGCTTCTCTTGTTAAAAGCCCTGTCAAAGCATCGTGTGTCGAATCGAAAAGTTCTTTGGCCGCCTTGTTTAGTTCTTCCGTAATATCGCTCAATTTTAAAATATAGCCATAAGCTTTTTTCTGACTGTCGAGAAGATAACTGAACTCTTCTGACAGTGTAAGAGTTTTATTGTTCTGCTTTATTTCTATATTGCGTTTTACAAAATCTTTGCGGAGAGCGAGGAGAGATTTTAGTTCATTTAGAATTTCATTTTTTGCCAAAAAGAATTTTTTCGCTGTATTATTTGAATAAATGCATTTCCGTTCAAGGTTAAAGCAAAAAATTCCAATGTTGATGTTGTCGGACAGCTGCTTGAGCATTTCGTTCTGAATGTTTCGCGGAATAGAAAAAAGTGTAAAATATGAGCAGATAATCGAAAAAATTGAATAAAAAAGAACTGAAAAATCAAGATAACTTTTGGATTTTAGAAAAATGATGTTTACGACAAATGTAATAAGGAAAACTGCAAAAACCAAAATGTATTTTGATTTATAAAATCTGTTGGTTTGAATTATTTTTTTTAGAAGAATTGCAAAAATTACTGCCGAAAGCAAAATGCAGAGGCAAAGGTGAATATAGAACACAAAAAAATATTTTGCGGTCCAGCACAAAAAAATGTTGTGATTTATATAAAGGTCTGAAAGTTCAAATTCATGATGAAAAAACGGATTGATGATTAAAATAAAAGCGTCAACTAAAAAAACATAAAGCCAAATTTTCTTGAAAACCGTGATAAATTTTTTGTGTTTTTGAGATGACGGCATTTCTGTAAAGATAAATATAAAATCAGCCAGAAGAACTATCAGAAAATGAATGCTTATATGGTAAAGACTGATTATAAAATAGGCGAACCAAAGTGTAGTTGTAAGGAGAGAAATATTGTAAAAAACTGTGGACGCAATAACCCCGCAGTGAAGATTGAAAAGACTTTTTGACAGCGGACTTTTGTTTTGCTTTAAGTAAACGCAATAAACTCCAATAAGCACTATAAAAATGCTCGAAAGAGTCATGTAAACAGTTTTCAAATAAAATCCTCGATTTAACTTTTTTAAATTTGATGTTCTAACAGATTTTTATTATATACCAAAAAAATAAAATTGCGAACTTTTATTTTAGATTTTTTTAAATCTGTCTTCCGGGCATTTTTCAAAATATTGAAAAAGTCTTTCCCGCGCGTCTTCGTTGGTTTTTGCATTTAGCATTTGTGTTTTAAAATAACCGGCAAAACTAAAATTTTGACAATAATATGAAAAAAATCTTTGGAGACGTGTTTGAAAAAATTCTGGCGGCTGAAACTTTTCGATGTCGGAAATAAAATCAAGCGCAAAATTGAGCATATCGAGCTTTTCTTCTGGCAGAATGCCTTTTAATTTTGCAAAAATCCATGGCTGTGAAGCTGCCGCCCTGCCAATCATGACTCCGTTTACGTGAGGAGCGCATTTTATGGCGTAATCAAGGCTTTTTTTGTCTTTTATTTCGCCGTTTACGATTATTGGAATTTGAGGATAGCGCAGAGAAAGTTTTTCTGCGTATTCGTAGCGTGGAAGAGCACGCGCAAATTTTTCTTTTTGGGTGCGCGGGTGCAAGGTTAGCTGCTGAACTCCTTCAGAAACCAGCATATCCGTAAAATTAAGAAATCCGCTTTCGGTAAAGTTGTCTGCTCCGAGCCTAAGCTTGACTGAAAGCCGCGATGTGGGTTTTCCGTCTTTTGCACAGTTTTCGAGTGCGGACTTTACTTTTCTGACCATGTTTTGAGTTTCTGCTATTGGTTTTAGCATCCAAGAAATTCCTGCTCCAGTGTTTGCGATTTGCGGAGCGGAACAGCCCATGTTTATGTCGATTCCAATGCCTGAAAGCTCAGAAAGAATTTGCGCTGCCTGAGCCATTGGCTCTGCGGTAGTTCCTGTAATTTGCCAGACAAGTTTTTGGGACTCTGGAGTGTCGCCGGTAATCGTGTAGAATTTTTCAAACCGGCCTTTGTGCAGAAGCGACGGAGCGTTTATCATCTCGTTGAAATATTCATCGCAGCCACCGAATTTTTGTACGCTGCGTCGGAATGCTTCGTGGCTGAGAGTTGCCATTGGAGCAAGTAAAAATTTTTTGTCCATAAAAGTAAAATGTCCTTTTTTTTGAAAAAACTGAACGCACCAGCGCTGG
>DLLE01000007.1 GCA_002477955.1 Treponema sp. UBA7570
AAATTCACCCTTCCAAAATCCATTCCCTTATGTTCTTGCGCACGATTCCGTTTTCGTTTGAGGGCGGAAGCTCATCCATTGTAAGAATGAGTTTTGGAAAGTTGTCGCCTAGTGACAGAAGTGATTTGAGCGGGCGGAGTTCTCTTTCCTTTGTTTCTTCCGATCCGATTAGGTATGTGACCTGAACGTAGAGCTTTTCGCCGTTTTTTTCCGCAGCAAAGTCAATCTCCGCATCTCCGATTTTTCCGATAAAGACCTTGTAGCCGCGCCGCAGAAGCTCGATGAACACGATGTTTTCAAGAAAAGTTTCAGGTATAGTGGAAAGTTTTAGACAGAAGGAAAGAGGTGAAGCGTGCAGTTTTAAATCCTATCACACAAATCTTATGTTTTTGCGGATAGTTATTTTAGGTCTTAAAAAATGTCTATTTCGCCTTGTTTTAGGTCTTAAAAAGTGTTATGTTTATGACGTGGAAAGATTCATACTGAATGATTTGAAGAACTGGAAAGAAAACTCAAGCAGAAAACCGCTTGTTCTTATGGGAGCCCGGCAGGTTGGAAAAACTTGGGTTATGAAGGAATTCGGCAACCGGTTTTACAAAAAAACGGCTTATATTTCCTTCTATAATAATTCCGCAATGAAAAATCTTTTTGAATCTGATTATGATATAAAGCGGATTTTGCCGGCATTAAGCATAGAGGCGGGCTTTCAGATTACCCCTTCAGACACATTGATTATTTTTGATGAAATTCAAAATGCGCCAAAAGCATTTGAGTCATTGAAATATTTTTGTGAAGAAGCTAACGAGTACCATATTATCGCGGCTGGCTCGCTTTTAGGAGTTGCCCTTCATCGGGGAGTTTCGTACCCTGTCGGAAAAGTTGATTTAATGCATCTTCATCCGCTTAGTTTTAGAGAATATTTGTATGCGGTGGAAGAAAAGCCTCTGAGCGACGCCTTGCTTTCCAGGGATTTTGCCTTAATCGACAACTTTGCGGAAAAATACATTTATCATCTTAAAAATTATTATTTTGTTGGCGGAATGCCTGAGGTTGTGGAATCTTTCAGAAAGGACTCTGATTATATAAAGGCCAGGCAGATTCAAAAGACGATTCTTGCCCAGTATAAAGGCGACTTTGGAAAGCATATTGACTCGCGCGAAATTCCAAAAGTCAATCTTGTCTGGGATTCTGTTCCAATGCAGCTGGCAAAGGAAAACAGGAAATTCTTTTTTGGAAAAATAAAGCATGGTGCCCGCAGCGCAGATTTTGAAAACGCAATCCAGTGGCTCTGTGATTCAGGACTTGTTCATAAAGTGAACCGGGTTAATGAGCCTCACATTCCGCTTTCAGCATACAAGGATTTCTCCGCATACAAACTTTTTGTTCTGGACGTGGGACTTTTGTCCGCCATGAGCGAAGTTCCTGCAAAGGCGATTATCAATGGAAACACTCTTTTTGTTGAATTTAAAGGCGCGCTTGCGGAGCAGTTTGTTTTACAGGAATTGATTGCTGAAACAGATTTTACTCCGTATTATTACGGAAGCGAAAGCGCGACTTTTGAGCAGGATTTTTTGATACAAAAGGGAATGGACATTATTCCCATTGAAGTAAAAGCCGAGACAAATGTCCGCTCCCAAAGCCTTAAAGCGTTTTACGATAAATATAAGCCCGCCCGTTCGGTCAGATTTTCGCTGTTGCCGTATAAAAATCAGGGTTGGATGACGAATATTCCGCTTTATGCAGTCTGCGCGGCGTTTATTTAAGTGCATTCCATCCGCCTTTTTTCCAATAAAGCCAGATGGAATAAAGCTCAGCCACAAGCGTCAAGTGTTTTTTGATTCCGCATATTTTTTTCTTGCTTTTCCGCCGTATGCGTAGAAAGTATCGACGATTTAAAAAGGTGTAATTTTTGCTTGTTGATAATTTTAAAATGGTGTATTCTTTAAGAGAAATTAAAGTCAAAAAGGTGTAAATATGTATCGAAAGGCGTATAAAACTCTCTTAAAATGGAAGGATGAAGAAAAAGGGAAATGCACCATTATGATTGAAGGCGCTCACCGTGTTGGAAAAAGCTTTCTTGCGCAGGAATTTGCAGAAAATGAGTATGAATCGTATATCCTCATAGATTTTTTTTCTGCTCCTGATGAAATCAAAGAACTGTTTGAAAAATATCTTTCTGATTTAGACACTCTTTTTATGCGCCTTTCTGCCTATTATTCCGTAAAACTGCACGAACGCGACACGCTCTTTATTTTTGATGAGGTTCAGTTTTTCCCACGCGCCAGAGCCGCGATTAAATATCTTGTTGCCGACGGACGCTATGATTTTATAGAAACAGGCTCTCTTCTTTCCATCAGAAAAAATACACAGGACATTTTAATTCCATCGGAAGAACATCATATACAGTTGAACCCCATGGATTTCGAGGAGTTTCTGCTTGCTTTAGGAAACGACACCTTGATTCCTGTTGTAAAAAATTGCTTTGAAAAGAAAATTCCTATGGGGCAGGCTTTGCATAGAAAGGCTATGGATTTATTCAGGCTTTATCTTATAGTAGGCGGAATGCCGCAAGCTGTAAAAGAATATTGTGAATCAAAAAATTTTGAAAAGGTAGATATGATAAAGCGGGAAATTCTGGAGCTGTATCGTAACGATATTCAAAAGCACGCAAAAGGCTCGGAATTAAAAGCGGAATCTATTTTTGATGAAATTCCTTCTCAGCTTTCTAAGCACGAAAAAAAATTTAAGCTGGCTTCCCTAAAAAAAGATGCAAAAATGCGCAATTATGATGACGCGTTTATGTGGCTTAAAGATTCTAGAATCGTAAACATTTGCTACAATGCTGATGAGCCTAATGTCGCATTAAAAATGAATATGAGCCGCACCACATTAAAATGCTACATGGCAGATACTGGACTTTTAATCAGCCATGCGTTTGACGAAAACGGTCTTGTTGCTGAAGAGATTTATAAAAAACTGCTTTTTGGAAAGCTTGAAGTAAACGAAGGAATGATTTTTGAAAACATTGTTTCCCAAATGCTTACAGCAAGCGGACACAAACTCTACTTTTATTCAAAGTCTGACAATGAAGATTCAGCTTCTCGCATGGAAATTGATTTTCTTATTACGAAAAATAAAGTTACTTCGCGTCACAACATTCAGGGAATCGAAGTAAAATCCTCAAAGCGTTATACAATTTCCTCGCTTAACAAGTTCAGGAAAAAATTCGCAGAATATACCGATAAATGTTTTGTCATTCACACCTCGGATTTTAAGGAAGAAAACGGCAT
>DLLE01000024.1:0-9389 GCA_002477955.1 Treponema sp. UBA7570
AAAGTCAAGATTAAAACTTCAGTTTTAGGATTGACTTTTTAAGTTGTTTCGCAACGAAGTGAGAAACAACAGATGATAAGAAAGTTTGCAACGCAAACTTTTTAAAAACAGACGCAATTTTCGGCTGTTTTTATCTTATTTCTACCTTCAAAATCGCTACGGATGGCGAAATAAAAAGCACGCAAGTGCTTTGTGTCAAAAAAAATACAGGGAAGTATTTTTTTTGATACTACCTCCAAAATCGCCACTAACGGCGAAATACCCTGCCGTTCTCTCCAAATTTGCGTCAGGGGGTGGAGCCATGCCGAAGGCAGTGCGAAGCACCGCGCGCAGCAAGTGGCGGAACACCCGACGGCGTAAGCCGGGACGCCCGAATTTTTAGAAAAGCCACGCGTCTTTTACGAACGACATTGATTTTACTTTTTCCAAAAATTCGTTTGTGCCCGGGGCGGAAAGTTGTGTGTTTGCTTTTATTGTATAAGAACTTTCGCCTGCATTTATATGAAAATATACTGAACAACTGCCAGAATTTCCAAATAAAAACTCTTTTAAATTGAAAATTTGCTGTTCTTCCTTAAACCCGTCGTCCAGCTGAATGTGGATTTCCTGAATTGCACGGTTTTTGAGCATTTCTGGGTCTTCGAGGGCTTCGATTATAAACGATGGTTCTTCCCGGTCTGGCCTTGTGTCGAGCCGTCCGCGGAATGCATAGACTTTGTCGTTTTCGATTTTTGAAGACAGCTGTTCCCAGATTTTTGAAAAAAATGTTAAATCGATTGTGCCTGTATAATCCTGCAATTTTGCAAATGCCATTGTTGTTTGGTTTTTTGTGATGATTGAGCGCAGTTCTGTAATCATTCCAATCGCAACGTATTCTTTTTCGGTGTTTTTGAGCTGCCACGGTTTTGCGCCGGATTCGATTGCCGCTGCGTGCTGGCTTTTTGCGGCCTTTGATTCGCGGATTATATTCTGTGAGTTGAGTGTCGCTTTTTCGCAGGCTTTCTGGTAGTCATCGAGAGGATGTCCAGAAACGTAACAGCCAATGAGTTCTTTTTCCATATTCAGTTTTTCCATTTTTGTTGAATCTGGAATTGCTTCAAATTTGTAGTCGGCAAATTCTTTTTCGCCTGTGTTTTCAAAAAGGCTGATTTGTCCGTCGCTTCCTCCGGAAACTTTTTTTTCGGTATATGCCCAGGCAGAGTCGAGGTTTGCAATGAGGGTCGGACGGTTTTGGTCGAGGTTGTCGAATCCTCCGCATTTTATTAAAACTTCGACAGCTTTTTTGTTGATGGCAAGTTTTTCGCCTTTTTTCTGACCGCTTTCTTCGTCGATAATGTCTTCTTTTACGGTTATCATTCGTTCAAGAAAGTCCATGAAGGTTTTGAACGGACCGTTCTGGGTGCGTTCTTTTACGATTGCATTTGCGGCTGCGTTTCCCATGCCTTTTATTCCGCGGAATCCAAAGACGATGTGCCCGTCTACAACATCGAAATTTGAGTCTGAGCGGTTTACGTCTGGCGGATCAACTTGAAGCCCCATCCTTCGTGCTTCTGCAATGTAGACTGGAAGTCCGTCTGTCGATGTGATTTCGTTTGTAAGGTTCGCCGCCATAAATTCTGCCGGGCAATTTGCCTTTAGCCAGCCTGTTCTGTATGCGAGAACTGAATATGCCGCCGCATGAGATTTGTTAAATCCGTAGCCTGCAAACGGAACCATTATGTCGAAAATTTCGTCGGCGTGTTCTTTTGTAAAGCCTTGTTTTATTGCTCCTTCTTCAAATTCAACTTTTTTTCCCATCATAACTTCAGGTTTCTTTTTTCCCATGGCACGACGGAGCATATCTGCGCCGCCGAGCGAGAACCCCGCAATTCTCTGCGAAACCTGCATAATTTGCTCCTGATAAACCATAACGCCGTAAGTTTCTTTCAAAATCGGCTCAAGGCAAGGGTCAGGATAGTGAATTGTTTCCGGCTTCCATTTTCCGTCTATGTAGTTTGGAATAAACTGCAGTGGACCCGGACGGTAGAGCGCGTTTAATGCTACAAGGTCTTCGATTTTTTCCGGCTGGAATTGGCGCAGAATTTTTTGCATTCCAGGAGATTCAAACTGGAATACTGCAACCGAGTCGCCACGTTTAAAAAGATCGAATGTTTTTTTGTCGGTTTCGCTTACTTCTGCACAGATAAATTTTTTTTCGCCAGGCTTTTTGTGCTTGTTGATGATGTCTTCTGCGTAGCGTATGAGCGAAAGTGTTTTGAGTCCAAGATAGTCGAATTTTACAAGTCCGCAAGGCTCTATAATGTCCATTGTGTATTGAACGCCGACTTCGCCCGTTTTTGAATCTTTAAAAACCGGTGCCCAGTTTGGAAGAGCGGTCAAGCCGATTACCATTCCCGAAGCGTGCAGGCCTGTGTTTCGTTTGCAGCCTTCGAGTTTTAGTGCGAGATCGAAGAGTTTTTCGTAACGAGGATCGTGGCGGAATTCTGCAAGCTGTCCTCCGTCCGGAAATTTTTCATTAGGAGGGTCAAAGCAGTTTTTGAGTTTTGCCTTTAAGTTTTCGGAAACCTTCGACTTAAGCATATTTACTTCTGCAAGAGAAATTCCAAGCGTGCGTCCAACATCGGCAATGCAGTTTTTTGGTTTTAATGTTCCAAAAGTAACAATGTGTCCAACCTGCGGATCGCCGTACAAATCGCGTGTATGCTGGATTATATCCTGCCTGTAGTCGAAATCCATATCAACGTCAAAATCCGGCATTGAAACGCGTTCAGGATTCAAAAATCGTTCAAAAATCAGTTTAAAACGGAAAGGGTCAATGTCCGTAATTCCAAGCGAATAGGCAACAAGAGAGCCTGCTCCCGAACCTCGTCCCGGTCCAATCGGAATATACGGTTTTTCGCGGTTGTTTACATTGTCCCATGTTGATTTTGACCAGTTGATAAATTCCCATACTATTAAAAAGTAGCCCGAAAAACCCATTTTAAAAATAATTCCAAGTTCGTATTCGGCGCGTTGGCGGATTGTCGGCGTAATTTTCGGATACCGTTTTCTCAAACCTTCTTCTACAAGATGACGCATGTAATCGTCCTGGTTTTTTGTGTATTCGTCGCCATGCGTCTGGAATTCTTTTGGAAGCTCAAACCGCGGAAGACATTCTTTTAATTCCTGCGTTTTATACTGTTTAATAGTCAAATTGCACATATTCGCAATTTTTACTGTATTTTCGTAGGCATCGGGGCAGTCTGGAAAAAGCTGTCGCATTTCCTGTTCTGTCTTAAAATACCATTCGTGTTTTTCAGCGCCCATTGTCTGGTGCGGTTCGTTCATATTTTTCTTAAAGCCAATGCATCGCAGACAGTCCTGAGCTTCCCAGTCTTCTTTTTCGATATAGTGAATATCGTTTGTAACGACGAGCGGAATATCGAGTTTTCGCGCCATTGCAATCAGCATTTTATTGACAGTTTTCTGGTCTTCAAGACCGTGATCCTGCAATTCAATGTAGTAATGGTCAGGACCAAAGAGATTTTTGTATTTTAAGGCGAGTTCTTCGGCTTCGCTTTCCCTGCCCGCAAGAAGCAGCTGCGGCAATTCTCCGGCAATGCAGGCAGAACAGCAGATTAAACCTTCGTGATATTTTTCTAAAAGTTCAAAGTCGATTCTTGGTTTTCCGTAATAAAGTCCTTCCTGATAAGCAATCGACGAAAGCCAGCTCAAATTTTCGTAGCCTTTCTGGTTTTTGCACAAAAGAATCAGGTGAAAATAGTGAGCCTGCCGGTCTCCGTCCTCTCCTTTGTGCGAATAAGGAACATCGTTTTTTTCGAGATGGCTTCCGTATGCAACGTAAAATTCTTCGCCGACAATTGGATTTATGCCGTTTACATGGCAGAGTTTTTCAAAATTGAGCGCACCGAACATATTTCCGTGGTCAGTCAGCGCAAGTGCCGGCATATTAAGGCGTTTTGCCTTTGCAACAAGGTCGTCAAGTTTTGCACAGCTGTCCAAAAGCGAATAATCCGAGTGAACGTGCAGATGAACAAAATTCGCCGGTGGAGTTCCTTCCGGGGCTGCCTCAAAAACGTGATAATCTGCCATAATTCCTCCCAAAAACAGAGCACAATCGGAACAAAAAATTCCAGCATTTAGAAATGGCTTGATTTTATCATTTTTTTCGTAATTTGGGCACTACCCGCTTGTGCGGGCCGCTACGTTCCAGGTTCCGCTTACGCTCCATTTCCAAATAAATTTGGAAACGCTCCGCGCCTTGCACATCGCTAGTGCAGGCCAGAACTGTCAGGGCTTTAAATTCAAAAAAAATTGTGGGATAATTCAACACTATGAATAAAAAAATCGTATTTTTATTGTCGGGACTTTTAAATTTAATTCTTTTTACTGGTTGTGGAAAACTCGGCTACTCACTTGTTCTTTGGAATAACCCGGAAGCCGGAGTCCACGAAGGACAGATTGTAAAAGTTTATGTAAAATCAAACATTTCCCATTCTTATATCATTATGGGACTTGAAAATACACACAAAGTCGAAATTCCTCTCTGGCAGATTTCCGAGCCTCAGAGCAAGTCAAAAACCGAAAAGCTTGCTGCCCGCTATTCCAATTACGAACATACTTATGCAAACGTAAAACTCGACGGACTTCCGATTCGCTCTGGAACAGAAAACGGCTCAAAACAGGTTTACCGTCTTCGCAAAAACGAAGTAATCCGTGTTTTGTATCAGGGAAAAGGCGTAAAACCTACAAACGGCCATGGAGAGCTTCCCGGCGAATGGCTCCGCGTTTTAACCGGAACTGGAACTGAAGGCTGGTGTTATTCATACAATCTCAATCTTTTTGAACGCACAGAAAACCAGATTGCTGTAAAAACAGAAGTAGAAGAAGAAAAAATCGACGAAGAGCTTACAGCCGCTTTTTCAAAAAAATGGTATCCAGAAGAATATAAATCAATGCTTTCGAGCGGCCGTCTGGATTTGTCAAAAATGGACGAAAGTTTTGGATTTGATTTTGGACAGGTTGAATGGAAATATCCGGAAAAATCACCAGAAGAGCCTTCAGATTTGCCTTTGGACGAAAATCCGGGCGAACAGATGGAAGTGGAAATCCCGGAAAAAATTCCTGTTCCAAAAGTTGCAAAAGAAGGCGAAACTTTAACTTTTACAGCAACCCTGCGCACAGAAAACCTCGACAAAAAGTGGACTTATACAAAAATCAAAAAGAACGAGGACGGCGCGTATCAGCTCGATGGCCACGGAATTTACATCACTTTAATCGGAAAAAATTCGCTTACCGTTCAATATATGGACACTGACGGAAAACTTAAAAGCGAGAATTTTATTGCGCTTTCTCAAAATGTTCAGGCTGCGATCGAAACAGAAATTGAAAGACGAAATCTTGAAATTAAGAGTTTTGTGGATGAAGGTCCTGTCTATCACAGTTCAAACTACGGAACAATTATTTTTAGCGAAGACAATACTGCTGTCTGGAACAATTTTAAGCTGCTTGTTCCAGGCGTAATTTCGAACAGCGCGCATGGAAATATAAAAGTTTCTGTCAAATATTATTTGAGCAATCAGTTAAAGAAAGAATTTGACGGAATTTTGACATTCTCGTTTGAAGGAATGGACGAAGATGTAAGTTTTTTCTATAAAAAAGATCCGGAAGGCTTGCGTCTTGAAGATGCAAAAAAAGCGACAGTCCGCGGAAATCTTGTTACGGCCCGTGGCTCTTCTCCTCTTGTTATGTACTTTAGCAAAAATCACTAATTTGGAAAAATAAATGGCATTTGTTCAGTTTTCTCAGGTTTCCCTTGCTTTTGGAGACCGTGATATTTTAAAAAATGTTTCTGTGAACTTGCAGGCAGGCTCAAAAGTCGCTCTTACTGGAGCAAACGGAAGCGGAAAATCCACGCTCATAAAAGTTATGGCAGGCCTTGTTCAGCCAGACGGCGGTCAGCGCGTTGCGCAAAAAGACGCCAGAATTGCATATCTTCCTCAGAGCGGACTTACTCACCACGGTTGTTCTCTGCGTGAAGAAGCAGACAAGGCTTTTGGTTTTGGATATGAGCTTCAGGCCGAAATGGAAAAAATCGGCGACAAACTAAAAAACGGCGAAGGAAACGAAAAACTCCTTTTGGAACGGCACGATGCTATTTTGACCGAGCTTGAAGAAAGCGGATGGAATCGCCGTCAGGTTATGGCGGAGCAGGTTTTGGCAGGTCTTGGTTTTAGCCGCGAAGATTTAGATAAAAATTGTGAAGAATTTTCCGGCGGCTGGCAGATGCGCATTGCGCTTGGGAAAGCTTTGATGGTAAATCCAGATATTCTGCTTTTAGACGAGCCTACAAACTATCTTGATATTGAAGCCCGTGGCTGGCTGGAAAAATTCTTAGACAACTACAAAGGCGGATTTTTGCTTGTAAGCCATGACCGTTATTTTTTGGACCATACCGTAAACGAAGTTTATGAACTTTTTAACGGCGAATTAAAGCGTTATCCTGGAAATTACACTCACTACGAAAAAGTGCGCGAAATCGAACTCGAAACTTTAATTCGCGAATACGAAAAGCAGCAGGCAGAAATTGCGCACCTTCAGGAATTTATAAATCGCTTCGGTGTTCAGGCGACGAAGGCGGCTCAGGCACAGGAACGTCAGAAAATGCTCGATAAAATTCTCGAAAAACAGATTGTAATTCCTGAAAGCCTGAAAAAAATTCATTTTAAATTTCCTCCAGCCCCGCATTCTGGACGGCTGGTTGCAACACTTTCAAAAATTACAAAATCTTACGACGGAGAACACAATGTTCTTCAAAATTTGGATTTGGTTCTCGAAAACGGTGAGCGTTTGGTTGTTGCCGGACATAACGGCGCTGGAAAATCAACTCTCTTGCGAATAATAGCCGGAGAGGATTCTAATTTTTCGGGCGAAGTAAAACTTGGAAGCGGAGTAAAAATCGGATATTTTAGCCAGGACAATGCCGAAACGCTAAAGGGCAGCGCATCTGTTCTGGATACTGTAGAAAGCGAAGCTCCTTTGGAACTTATTCCCAAAATTCGCGATATGCTCGGTGCCTTTTTGTTTCGGGGAGACGATGTCCATAAAAGTCTTGATGTTCTTTCTGGCGGCGAAAAAGCGCGCGTTGCACTTTTAAAGCTTCTTCTTCGTCCTGTAAATTTTTTGATTTTGGACGAACCAACAAACCACTTGGACATGCATTCAAAAGATGCCCTTCTTGATGCTCTGAAAGATTTTGGCGGAACTGTTATCTTTGTAAGCCATGACCGCGGATTTATCGAGAATTTAAGCACTCGTGTTCTTGAATTAAAACCGGGGCAGTTCAGGCTGTTTCCTGGCGATTACAAATATTATATGGAGCGTCTTGAGCGCGAAGCCAGCGGTGAATTTTCTCAAAACGATGAACTAAAATCTTCTGCTCAGCCGGAAAAATTTTCTCAAAAAGAAGAAAAAACAGAAACAAAACGTTCGTGGGAAGAGCAAAAAAAAATTGAATCGGAAAGGCGCCGTGCCGAAAAAAACGTAAAAAATCTTGAAGAACAGATTTTAAAGCTTGAAGAAGAAAAATCTGCCCAGGAAGCGCAAATGGCAAAGCCGGAAGTCTATGCAAATGGTGAAAAAGCAAAATCCGTTCAGAAAAAAATCGATGAACTTGCAGAAAAGCTCGAAGAATTGAATCTTCAGTGGATGGAAGCGGCCGAAGCTCTGGAAAAATTTTAATTAGTTCGGAAGAAGATTGACAAAAAACAAACTGAAGACAAAAAACATAAAAAAATCTGACAGAATTTTTTTTATGGATTAAAATATTTCTATAGTCTAAATGGGGAGTTTTTTATGAAAAAAAGTTGTTCTTCAGTTTTTAAATGTTTAATTTTTTGTTTGCTTGTGGTTTTTGCCGTTTTTTTTGTTGTTGCTGGAACAAGATTTGTTTTCTTTTCGAAAACAGAATCGTCTTTAATGCAGGTTGCCAGGATCAAAGAATTGGAGTTTTCTTCCAATCTTGACGGTCAGCTTTTGCTCGCAACTCAAATGGCAAAATCGCCTTTAATTTCTGCTTATATGGAAAATCCTTCTGACCGAGAACTTTCTGAACGCGCTGCCGAAGAAATTCATTCTTATCAGGAAATGTTTAAGGGAAAAAATTCATTTTCTATTTCTGACAACGACCTGCTTTATTATTCTAACGGAAGGGTTCTTTACACTCTTGATAAATCCGATCCTGCAAATTCATGGTTTCCGACTTGCCTTGAATTAAAAGACGACTACACTTTTATGGTGAGTTACGACATTGCGCTTAAAAAATCCATGCTTTGGGTTGATGCGATTGTGCGCGACGGTTTTGGCAAAGGAATTGGCCTTGTCGGAACTGGAGTTGACCTTTCTGACTTTGTCGATATGATGTATCAAAATCTCGAACACAAGTATCAAATGTTTTTTTACAATAAAAACGGAGAAATTACAGGCGCTGCCGACACAAAACTTTTGGAAAACAAGACGAAAATTTCAGAAACGGTTCCTGCGCTTGACCAAAAGTATATGTTTTCGACAGGCGAGCTTTTTTTTAAGAGCAGGAGCGGAGCGTTTGTTGTAGCGCCTATTCCGTCGGTTGACTGGCAAATGGCGCTTTTTGTTCCGTATAATTTAAAAACTGCGTTGCCATGTGCAGCTTTTCCTGTTGCAATTGTCTTGATTTTTGCGCTTGCTCTTTGGGGGTTGATGACAGCAAGGCACTTTTTGCTGCCGCTTAGAGCGTTGAATAAGGCTGTTGGAGATTTTGCTTCTAGCGATGCTGATTTGACAAAAAGACTTCATTCAAGCGAGCCTGGTGTAAAATCTAAATTGATTTTGGATATAGAGAACGGATTTAATGTTTTTGTCGGAAAACTTCAGCAAATGGTTTTAAACCTCAAGAATTCAAAAGATGAGCTTAGCCGTGCTCTCGAAATTTTGCGTGCTTCAATCCGGGGAATTGTAAAATCTATTGAAGAAATTAACCGTCATATCGGAGCTGTTGAGGCTTCGATAAACGAACAGGGTTCGAGCGTAGACGAAACTTCGGAAACCGTTGAGCAAATTTCTTTAAAAATAAGCTCTCTTGGAAAAATGATTTTGCAACAAAACGAAGGCGTGACAAATGCCGGTTCTTGTATTTCGCAAATGATTGAAAATATCGATGCTGTAAATGATTCTGTTTCAAACCTTTCTCAGGCTTTTGTAAATCTTGAGACAAATGCAGGAAAAGGACTTGAAAAACACAAGCAGATGAATTCAAAAATTGCAGAAATTCAGACGCAGTCTGGAAAACTTTTGGACGCAAACCAAATAATTTCGTCGATTGCAAGCCAGACAAACCTTTTGGCAATGAATGC
>DLLE01000024.1:9494-23245 GCA_002477955.1 Treponema sp. UBA7570
AGAAAACTTTCGGAAACTTCTTCCGGACAGTCAAAAGTTATTGGCGAGCAGTTGCGCGCAATTGGAGATTTGATTTCGGAAATTGTTTTTGTTTCTGGCGATTCTGAAAATGCGTTTAATTCGGTTTTTGAAAATATTCATAAAACGGATGGATTTGTAAAATCGATAAATTCAACTATGGAAGTGCAGAAGCAAGGTTCAAGCCAGATAAGCGAAACTTTGGCTTTGTTAAAAGAAAGCTCCGATTCTGTAAAGAATGCGTCTGCCGAAACTGAGGAAAACAACCGCACTATTTTGTCAGAAACTAGAACTTTGCAGGAAAGCGCTGCAAAAATGCGCCAGCTTGTGAGCGAAATGGCCGGTTTTGCAAGCTCAATAACTCTGGAAGCCGAAAAATTGAACGGACTTTCGGACGGAGTTGGCTCTTCTCTTGAAAAAATCAATGAGGAAGTTGAACTTTTTAAGGTTTAGATTTTTGTTAAAAAACTTTTCTGCACTTGCTAGCGTTCTTTTTTGGTTTTATACTATTTTGAAAAAAATGCGGTAGCGCTGGTAGCCCCGAAGTTGTTTTGTGGCGGTTGCGATTTGTCGAAACTGCCACAAAACAATGAAGCGTAAGCGGAAGGGCGGACATAGCGACGGCGAAAGCCGGACCGCCGAAAAAAATTACGGAGACAAAAATGAAAGTTTTGGTTATTGGCGGAGCCGGTTATATTGGTTCGCACGTTGTAAAACAGTTGATGAAGAATGGGCACAAAGTTACGGTTTTTGATAACCTTTCTTCGGGATTGCGGCAGAATCTTTTTAAGGAAAATGATTTTATTTACGGAAATATTCTGATTGAACGCGATTTGGATAAGGCTTTTGAGCAAGGGTTTGACGCTTTTATTCATCTTGCGGCTTTTAAGGCTGCCGGCGAGTCTATGGTTGAGCCGGAAAAATATTCAATTAACAACCTGAACGGAACTATCAATATTTTAAATTCGGCAGTAAAGCATAACTGCAAGTATATGGTTTTTTCTTCGAGCGCGGCGGTTTTTGGAGAGCCAAAGTATCTTCCGATTGATGAAGCTCATCCGAAAAATCCTGAAAACTACTACGGATTTACAAAATTAAATATTGAAGAAATTATGGCCTGGTATGACAAGCTCCGCGGTTTGAAATTTGCGGCTCTTCGTTATTTTAACGCTGCGGGTTATGATCCTGAAGGTTTTCCGTGCGGACTTGAACAAAATCCTGCCAATCTTTTGCCTGTTATTATGGAAACTGCCTGCGGAATGCGTCCAAAAATGAAAGTTTTTGGTTCTGACTACGATACGCGCGATGGAACTTGTATCCGTGATTATGTTCACGTAACGGATTTGGCGGCAGCCCACGTAAAAGCGCTTGATTATATTTCTAAAAACAACGAAAGTCTGATTTGTAATCTTGGAAGCGAAACTGGGGTTTCTGTAAAGGAAATGCTTGAAGAAGCAAGAAAAATCACCGGAAAAGAAATTCCTGCTGAATTTGTAGAACGCCGTCCTGGAGATCCTGCAGAGCTTGTTGCAACTTCAGCATACGCAAGAGAAAAACTTGGCTGGGAGCCTGAATATTCCGACATTCATACCTTGCTGGACTCAACCTGGAAAGCATATCTAGCAAACGGAAAATTAAAAAATTAGCTGAAAAACAAAGCGGAAAATGGTTGAAGCCACGAAGAAAAAGAAAGCGAGTCAAAATTGTCCTAAGAGCAAAGCGACGGCACGGATTTTGAGCAGTGTTTTTTTTGTCGAGGCTTCAACACTTTTAAGAAAATGATTTTTTTTGAGAAAGATTTTTAGAGAGAATTTTTTTTTAATTTTTAACAAAGTCCGCAACTTTTTTCTTTTTTTTGTGTCTATTTAAAGGAAACGTATTTATGTGCGTAATTTATGATTTATAAGGACACAAAATTCAATGGCAACAACTTATGATGATTCAATGTTCCGGGATACTTTTGAACACGAATATACTTGGCTTAACGGTTTTATGCGAAATGTCCGCAGATTTTCTAAAAGACCGGCAATAATTGATCCTGATACAGACCGCAGCTGGAATTATAAACAGCTTAATGTTGAAGCAAACCGCCTTGCAAATGCCTTAAAAAAAATTGGAATAAAAAAAGACGATGTTGTTATGGGCGCTCTTCGAAATTCTCCAGAATTTGCCTTTATGTACACAGGCCCTCGTAAAATCGGGGCAATTTTTCTTGCGACAAATTTTAACCTTGCAAGCGGCGAAATGGCGCTTTTGATAAATCATAACAAGCCAAAAGTGGTGGTTTATTCTGCGAACGTTGTAAAAATGATGGAAGAAGCTGCAAAAATCTGCCTTTGGAAGCCAAGCCTTTTTATTATGGCGGACAATATTGAAGGCGTTGATTTGCCAAAAGGTCATATTTCGTACGAATCTTTTGTAGAAAATGCTGATATTGATGAGCCAAAAATTGATTTTAGGCCGCACATCTATGACGAAGTTTTGCGCCTTTGTACGAGCGGAACAACAAGTCTTCCAAAATTTGTTCCTGTAAACGATATTAACGAAGTTCTTTCTGCTCACGATGTTATCATGCATTATCCGATGAATCCTCATGATGTTACTTTGAATATGACGCCGTGGTTTCATAGAGGAGGCTGTCATTCTGGCGGTGTATGTCCTGTTTTTTATGCAGGAGCCGCCGCTGTCATAATGCGTTCGTTTAGGCCTCAAACTTCGCTAGACTGGTGTTCAAAATACAAAATTACATTTATGATGGGCGCTCCTGCAAATCTAGAAATGCTTACCCGTGCTCAGGAAAAAAGTCCTCGTGATATTTCCAGTTTGCGTGGAATTGTAACAATGGGAGCTCCTTTGAGCCGTGCTGACTGCATTCGTTTTAGAACAGTCCTGACAGAAAATATTTTTAACGGCTATGGAACTACAGAAACTTTCTGGAATTCATTTTTGCGTCCGTATAATCTTCCTGATGGCGCAGGTTCTGTTGGCGGAAGCTGCACAGACGACGAAGTTAGGGTTGTCCGCCTGCCTGCTGACGGGTCGAAGGCTGAGCCAGACGATTTGGTTCCTACAGACAGCGAAACAGAAGGTGAAATTATAATTCATTCACCGGCAAAATCAACTTATTCCTATTATCATAATGAAGAAATGACAAAAGAAAAGTTTTACAAGGGCTGGATGTATACAGGCGATACTGGTGTTTGGAACGATGATTGGGTTGTGACGGTAAAAGGACGCAAAGACGATATGATGGTTGTTTCGGGCGAGAATATTTATCCGACACAGATTGAAGAAGCGATTATGGAAAATGAAAAAGTAAAAGACTGTATTGTAACATCTGTTCCTGACAAGGTGCGCGGACAGTCAGTTTGTGCCTATGTGATTGCAGATGATCCATCTCTTACTGTAAAAGAGTTGAATGAATTTTGCGCAGGAAGTAAAATGCTCAGTAAATACAAGAGACCGCGGTATTTTGCAATCGTAGAAAAAATTCCTCTTACAGCGACTGGAAAAAAACAGCATGCAAAAATAAAGGCTCAGGCCGAAAAAGATTTGGAAGATGGAATTCTTGTGCGTGAATAAGGTGGCATGATAAAAAATACATCCTTGTAATTTTTATCATTGCAGTTTGTTCAAGTGTTGCTTTTACAAACTGTGATTCTAGCTGTCCGTGGATTGCTACTAACGCGGAGTTTTTAGAAGGAGGCGTTAAATATGGAAGAAAAAATTATAAGCAGCGCAGCTCAGGTTATTATTGCGATTACTCCGATTGTTGGAATTGCAATTGGCGGTGTCGTGGTGTTTTTTTCGTTGCTTTGGCATCATTTGGAAGTGCGCAGACAGATTTTGAGCGGAACTTACAAACGCGAAAAATTTAATTTAAAAGCGTATTCACTTTTAATTGGCCTTTTGCTGACCGGAATTGGTTTTATGCTGACTGTGGTTTTTGCCTTGCTTGGCGGGATTTCCATATCTCTGCTAGGCGGATTGATTCCTTTTTCGATTGGAATTTGCGCAATAATTTTTTATAAGGTGAACGACTGGGAATAAATTAAAAAATAGTCATATTCATGGCAGGAAAAACTCTTAACGGCATTGAAAGATTACTCATAAATAAGCGTGATGAATTTTTAATAAAAGAAACTTTGAGCGGAAACGAAAAGGCTTTTCAGACGCTTATAAAACTGTATAAAAAAAGAGTTGTCGCGCTTGGAATGAGTTTTTTTAGAAATTCTGATGATACTGACGACTTTGTGCAGGAAGTTTTTGTTAAGGTTTATATGAATCTTTCAAAATTTAACTACAGGTCGAGTTTTGCCACTTGGATTACAAAAATTGCATATAATTCTGCTGTAAATTCGGTTACGCGCCGGCAGGAATATGTTCCGCTTGCAAACGAAGAAATGCTGCAGTCAAAAGCTCTCAATCCTGAAGAAGAAGAAATCCGGAAAACCACACTTGATACGATCAGAGAATGTGTTTTGTCTTTGCCGGAAAATTACGGCAGGTGTGTGGAAATGTATTTTTTCCATGGATTAAAATATGAGGAAATTTCTGAAATTACGGGTTTCCCTGTAAATACAATAAAATCTTACATATTCCGTTCAAAAAAACTTATGGCGGACAACCTGCGAGGTGTAATTTATGAACAGTAAAAAATGTGAAAAAGTGATGAATTCTTTTTTTGAGCTCGACAAAGGCGAACGCCTGGAATTGCACGATTCTTTGCATTTGATTTTTTGTAAAGAATGCCGTACAAAAGTAAGAGTTCTTTCAAAAGCAGAAAAAATTGTTCAAATGCCGCTTTTTCAGAAGTCGGAAGCGCAGGATTCTGGTTTGAGTTCTGCAATAAAAAGAACAAACCCTTCTTGGATGGAAAATTTAAAGCCTGTTTCGATGGTAAGATGGGTTTTGAGTGGTTTTTTGATGATTTTGCTTTTTGTGCTTTCGGGCATTTTTCTTGAAAAAAATCAGAATCCGGACTACTTAATCTGGTTTTACGTGATTGTCGGAGCGGTTGTAACGGCATATTGCGGAGCTTTTATGGCGATAAATATGGATTTTTTTATAAAAAAGATTGATACAAGTTCTCTTGCGTAAAATGGCGCCGGATAGCAGAGGCCGCAAAAGCGGGTGCAAAGCACCGAAGGCGCGTTAGACGCCGTAGCCTCGGATAGCCGTTAGTGCAAAAGTTGCGCGCGGCAAAAACTAATGAAAAACTATTTTTTTGTGCTAGGATATTTTTATGAATGAAAATTTTGAACTTTTAAAAGAAAATCTTGAAAAAACAAGGCCTGAAATTATTGAATTGCAGACGCTTTTGTCGTCGATTCCAGCTATGGCTCCTGAAAGCGGTGGTGACGGCGAGTCGAAAAAATGCGCCGCCCTTAAAAAGTGGCTTATTGGACGCGGTTTTAAAGAAAATCAGTTTAAACAGTTTGACGCTCCTGATCCGCGTGTTTCTTCTGGAGTTCGGCCGAACCTTATGCTTACGATTCCTGGAAAAAAAGAGCAGTCGATTTTTGTAATGGCCCACATGGACGTTGTTCCGCCTGGAAATCTTTCGTTGTGGCATTCTGATCCTTGGAAAGTTGTTTATGACGAAAAAAATGACAAAATTACCGGCCGCGGCGTTGAAGACAACCAGCAGGGGCTCGTGAGCGGTGTTCTTGCGGCTCTTGAGCTTCTTAAAAACAACATTGTGCCTGAATATACCGTAAAATTGTTTTTTATGGCTGACGAAGAATTTGGTTCTGAATATGGAATGAAATTTCTTTTGAAAGAACATCTCGATCTTTTTAAGAGAGATGATTTGATTTTGATTCCTGATGGCGGAGATCCGGAAGGGAAAACAATTGAGGTTGCGGAAAAAAATATTCTCTGGCTGCGTCTTCATACGATTGGTTTGCAAAGCCACGGTTCAATGCCTCAAAAAGGAAAAAATGCGCACCTTGCTGCCTGCGAGCTTGCATTACGCTTAAATGACCTCGAAAACTTCTTTGATGCGGAAGATGAACTTTTTTCTCCGTCAAAATCGACATTCCAGCCGACAAAAAAAGAAACCAACGTTGATACGGTAAATATTATTCCGGGCGATGATGTTTTTTATATGGATTGCAGAATTTTGCCTTGCTACACTTTGGACGTGGTTCGTGCGGAAATAAAAAAGCGCGTTGGCGAAATTGAAGAAAAATATGGCGTAAAGGTTGAAATTAGCGAACCGCAAAAATGTCAGTCGCCGGCAACTCCTGTGGATGCTCCTGTTGTTGAAAAATTAAAGCAGGCGATTATGGACGCACATGGAAAAGAGGCTGTTCCAATCGGTATTGGGGGCGGAACTGTTGGCGCAGAATTGCGCAATTTTGGTTTTAATGCGGCAATTTGGTCTACGATTGATGAAGTTTGCCACCAGCCTGACGAATACAGTTGCTTGCACAACACGATTGCAGATGCGCAGACTCTTTGCGCCCTGTTCTTGCAGAAATAAGAATTGCAAAAAATGAGGCTTAAAACGGCAAAAGCAAATAAAAAAATTGCAAAAAAATCTGAAACAGTGTCAAATCAGTGTTAAATCTTGTAGAATTGAAGTGTCTGCGGTAGAATAAAAACATTATGCTTTATACTATTGGCGGTCTTTTGAACCGATATTTTGGACCTGCACGTCTTTTGCAGTCGTACACAGTTCTTATTGTTTTGTCACTTTATACAGGTTTTTTGCTTGTCCGTTATTTGATGCCGCATTTTTATACTTGTATGCCTCACGACCGTGGCCGCGAGTTTACAGTGAGTGCTGAAGCGGCAAAAGGCAAGCCGACTGGCGTCGGAGTATTTTTTATTACGGTCTTTGTTTTGCTCAGTCTGATTTTTGTTCCAATGGACTGGTTTAAAGCCTGTGCTCTTGGTTTGACGTGGCTTATGATGTTGACAGGTTTTCTCGATGACCGCAGCGTTACAAGCTGGGGAGAATACCGCAAAGCTGTTCTTGATTTAGTGATTTCCGTTGCACTTTCTGTTTTAATGGCTGTTTATCTTATTCAGCAGAGTTCCGATGGAAAAATTTATTTTTGGCTTCCGTTTTTTACTCACAGAATTTTTGTTTATCCGTGGGTTTTTGTTCTTATTTCCACGGTAATGATTTGGACTTCTGTAAACACAACTAATTGCACGGACGGAGTTGACGGACTTAGTTCAACTCTTGTTTTGATTGCGCTTTTAACACTTGGCGTAATTTTTTATTTTATTCTTGGACACAAAGACATTGCGGCTTATCTTTTGGTTCCTCATTTTGCGCAGGGAGCGAGCTGGGCGGTTATGACGTTCTGTTTGGCTGGCGTTTTGATGGGGTATCTTTGGCACAATGCTTTTCCTAGCAAGTGTCTTATGGGAGATGCCGGAAGCCGCGCTTTAGGTTTTTATATTGGAATTTGCGTAATGCTCAGTGGAAACCCGTTCATGATTTTTGCAACTTCGACAATTATTTTTATAAACGGCGGAATGGGATTGATGAAAGTCTTTTTGAAAAGATTCTTTCATATTAGTATTTTTTCAAAAATTCGATTTCCTTTGCACGACCACATGCGCGTGAACCACGGCTGGTCGCCGACTCAGGTTTTAATCAAATTTATGATGCTTCAACTTTTGATTACGCTTGCCGTTGTAGGAATTATATTTAAGGTCAGATAAAAAATGAATATTAGAGCTTCAAAACATAATCTTTCTGGAAAAATTACAGTTCCAGGTTCAAAATCGCATACAATTCGTGCGCTTATCCTTGCAACTCTTGCAGACGGAGAATCTGTAATTAGAAATCCTCTTCCGAGCGCAGACTGCCTTTCTACGGCGGCGGCAGTTCCTCTGATTGGCTCAAGTGTTGAATTAAATCTTTCTGAAGAGGGGGAGCCAGGAACTCGCTGGCTTGTAAAAGGGGCTGGAAAAAACATTCATCTTCCGAGCGATATTGTGAATGTAGGAAATTCTGGCTCACTTTTGTATTTTTTATCTCCAATTGCCGCAACTTTTGAAGGAATTAGTATTTTTACTGGCGATGAGTCAATCCGAAAAAGGCCAGTTGCTCACGTTGTTGACGCTTTGAACCAGCTTGGAGCAAGGGCAGAAATGGCAATTCCCGGTCACAACGGGTGTCCTCTTGTCGTAAAAGGTCCGGTTTGTTCCGGCGTTGTAAAAACAGAAGGCGAAGTTTCTAGCCAGTATATTTCTGGACTTATGATGGCAGGAATTTTAATGGACGGAAAACTTACTTTGGAACTTTCCAATCCAAAAGAAACTCCGTATCTTGCAATGACGCAAAAATGGCTCGAAAAAGTTGGAGTCCCGTGTTTAATTTCGGATGATTTTAAAAAGATTGAAGTAAATGGACCAAAAAACTTAAAGTCTTTTGACGTTACGATTCCTAGCGACTGGGAAGGTGTTGCTTATCCGTTGATTGCGGCTCTTATGACTGATTCTAAAATTACAATCGAAAATGTTGATTCGAGCGGAACTCAAGGCGATGATGCAATTGTTGAAATTTTAAAATCAATCGGAGCGGATATTGAATGGGACAAAGAGAAAAATGCTTTGACAGTCTGTGGCGGAAAATACGCGAAAAACGGACATGGAAAACTTTCGGCAAAATCTCTTCCAAACGGCGAGCTTCATGTAAATATGAATTCGTTTCCGGATGCGGTTTGCGCTCTTGCCGCGATTGCAACAAAAGTTGAAGGCACAGTTGTGCTTGAAGATGCGGCGGTTTGCCGCCGAAAAGAAACTGATCGTCTTAAAGTTTTGAATATTGAACTTTCAAAATTGGGAGCAAATATTGAAGAAAAAGAGGATTCTCTTATAATTCACGGCGGAACAAAATTGCACGGCGAAACGGTTGAAAGCTATAAAGACCATAGAATGGCAATGTCTCTGGCCTGTCTTGCGCTTGCTCTTCCTGCTGGAGAAAAAATGATAATAAAGGACGCGGAATGTTGTTCTGTAAGTTTTCCGCACTTTTTTGAATTGATGAATAATCTTGGCGCAGAATTTTTGAATTTAAGCGTTAAGGATTGAAGCGGTGCCGAAGGCAAACAAATGCGAAGCATTTGGTCGGAGGCGAAAGCCGTAGCCGCGCAAAGCCTGACCGGTTGCCTGCGGCCGGGAACGCCCTTTTATATAAAAAAATGGCTGTCAGAAATCGAATGTATTTTTCTGACAGCCATTTTTATTTTAAAAACGAAAAATCAAACTATTTGTTGCCTGGAATTACGACTGTGTTCCAGTGGTTTGGATCTTCGAGAGAGCCGTACTGGCGTCCTTTTAATTCGTGCTGGAGTTCTTTTGCAACTGGACCAAAGCCTTCGCCAAATACTGTTTTTTTGCCGTTCAAATCGGTGATTGATGACATCGGGCTGATTCCGGCCGCTGTTCCTGTTACGAAACATTCAACTGCTTTTTTCTGAACTTCTTTTACAGAAATAGGGCGTTCTTCTACTTTGTAGCCTTTTTCTTTTGCAAGAACAATTACTGATTTTCGTGTGATTCCTGGCAAAATTGTGTCGCCGAGCTCAGGTGTAACGATTGTCTTGTCTTTGAGAACAAAGAAAATGTTGCAGCTTGAGCCTTCCTGGAAGTATTTGTGATGAACTGCATCGAGGTAAACACATTCAACAAAGCCTGCCTGTTCGGCTTCTTTTTTTGCAAGCGCAGAAATTACGTAGTTTGAAGCGCACTTGATGTAGCCTGTTCCATGTGGAGTCGCGCGAATGCGGTTTGTAATAACTGCCCCGTCAAGACCTTTTTTGAAATATGCAGAAACTGTTGTTGCGCATATTACGACATAAGGTTGTTTTGAACAGCCGACACCGATTGCGCCTTCAGAATTCATAAACGGACGCATGTAGATTGAATCTGCGTCTGCGTAGTCGGTTTTTTCCCAATCAGGATTATATTTTGGAACATATCCGAGGGCTGCGTTGCGTTTTACAAATTCAACCGAAGCTTTTACATACTGTTCTACAGGAAAAGCCGGGCAGTAAAGACCTTTCATGGAATTGTTAAAGCGTTTTCCGTTTT
The DNA here is from genome assembly GCA_002477955.1 of Treponema sp. UBA7570. Taxonomy (GTDB): domain Bacteria; phylum Spirochaetota; class Spirochaetia; order Treponematales; family Treponemataceae; genus Treponema_D. The sequence continues at coordinate 19,572 of DLLE01000024.1, forward strand.
CTTCTGGACGGAAAATTGCAACTCCGCCGTCTTTTGTTGGAAAGCCTTTCATTCCTTCAAAACAGCTGTATGCGTACTGAGAAGTGTAAGAAACAGAAGGAAGTCCCATTTGATTGCGTTTGTCCAAAACTGCTTTGCGGTCAGCTTCCGACATTGCCATCAATTCGTCATAAGTTACTTTGTCGCTTTCGAGCCATTCTTCGTCCCATTTTTCAGTTTCAGGATTGTAGCGCGCAATGTAAGTAACTGGATAAAGGTTTAAAGCAAATGCCATTTATTTTTCCTCCACCAGGTGCGATAAAAATCGTATCTGTAAATGTTTTCTTATAAGAATATTACTTTTTTAATTATATGTAAATAAATTAAGGTAGGCTAAAGATTTTATTTAGGGCGAATGTCGAATTTTGAAAAAAACAGTTTACAAACCTAGGATTATCAGGGCAAGCCTGATAATGACAGTAAAATTTAAAACTCGAAATTGAACCTATTTAAAATTTTTTAGACGGACGTTTTGTTATGTAAAAAATAAAAAGCGCTCCGGAGATTTTTAATGATTTTATGCTGTTTTTTACGTATTTTTTTTCGCAGTTGTGCATTTTTTAAAATAAGAGTAAGATTTAGACGGTTTTTTTGAGCGAAAACTTGTTTTTTGCAGTTGCTTTGAATTAGTTTTTCGAAATAACTCTATTTTGCTCGCAAATAAAAATTTAAGGAAACATAAAAATGAAATTAACTTGTGGAATTGTCGGTCTTCCAAATGTCGGAAAATCTACTATTTTTTCTGCTCTTACACGTGCTCCAGCAGAAGCAGCAAATTATCCTTTTTGTACAATCGAACCGAATCACGGCGTTGTTGAACTTCCTGACGAGCGTCTGGATTTTATGGCTGGCATTTTTCAGCCGAAAAAGAAAATTCCTGCAGCTGTTGAATTTGTAGATATTGCCGGACTTATTAAAGGCGCTTCAAACGGCGAAGGCTTGGGAAACCAGTTTCTTGCAAATATCCGCGAAACTTCGGTAATCGCGCATGTTGTTCGTTGTTTTGACAATCCTGATATTCAGCATGTTCGCGAAGATGCAAAAACCGATGCTCCGATTGACCCTGAGAGCGATATTCTTACTATTAATTATGAACTTTGCCAGGCTGATATAGACACAATTACAAAACGCGAAGACAAGGTTACACGTCAAATTCGTGCAATGGGAAAGGCGGAAGAAAAAAAATTTGCCGGTTATCGCAGTGCCGTAGATAAAATTTTGCCTTTGCTTCAGGAAGGAAAATGCGCCCGTCAGGCAGATTTGACAGATGATGAGCTTGAAGGAATTTACGACCTTCATCTTCTTACGATAAAACCTCAGCTTTTTGTCTGCAATATTGATGAAGATACGATTGCAGAAGGCACAAATAAATATGTTGAAGCTGTAAAAAAAGTTGCCGCAGAAGAAAAAAGTGAAGTAATCGTAATCTGCGGAAAATTTGAAAGCGACCTTGTAGACATTGATACTCCGGAAGACAGAAAAGAATTTATGGACAGCGTTGGATTGAAGGAATCAGGTCTTACAGTTCTTGCCCGCGCGGCTTATCATTTAATGGGACTTCGTACATTCTTTACCGGTGGCGCAGACGAATGTCGTGCCTGGACAATTCATAACGGAGACAAGGCTCCTCAGGCCGCTGGCGTAATTCACACTGATTTTGAAAAAGGCTTTATTAAAGCAGAAGTTTATTCCGTAGAAGACCTTAAAAAATACGGTTCAGAAGCAGAAATAAAATCTGCCGGAAAATATCGGCAGGAAGGAAAAGATTATGTCGTTCAGGACGGCGATGTAATGTTCTTTAAATTTAACGTATAACAAAATATCATTATAAAACTTGCTAAAATCCCGATCTTTGTTCGGGATTTTTTTTATGTTTGTGATAGACTTTTTTTATGCAATCTTCTTTAAAAAACAAAAACAGCGATTCTGCTTTGGGAACGGACGGAATTTCACGTCTTATGCTGAGGCTTGCGCTTCCTTCGGTGCTTGCTTATCTGATTAACGTTCTTTACAACATTGTTGACCGAATTTATATTGGCCATATTTCTTCTGGAGGCGCAGAGTCATCTCTTGCTCTGACTGGACTTGGAATTTGCCTTCCTATAATTCAGCTGGTGTCGGCTTTTAGCACTTTTGCAGGAACTGGAGGAGCGCCTCTTGCTGCTATTGAGCTTGGAAAAACTGAGTTTGACCCTTCTGCAAAAAAAACAGCTCAGAAAATTTTAGGAAATGCGGCTTTTATGCTGATTATTTTTTCTGTTGTTTTGACTTTGTTTTTTATGGTTTTTAAAACGCCTGTTTTGACCTTTTTTGGAGCGAGTGAAAAAACTTTGCCTTTTGCGGACGATTATCTTTCGTTTTATCTTTTGGGAACGATTTTTGTTCAGCTCTCGGTTGGCTTAAATCCGTTTATAACTTGCCAGGGACATGCCAAAACTGCAATGATTTCGATTTTGATTGGTGCAGTTTTGAATATCATTCTTGATCCGATTTTTATTTTTGCGCTCGGAATGGGGGTTAAAGGAGCTGCTTTTGCCACGGTTATTTCGCAATGCGTGAGCGCCGTTTGGATTGTGTCGTTTTTGTGTTCAAAAAAGTCTGAAATTCGCCTGAATTTTGCTATTTTAAAACCAAAATTTGCGATTATAAAAAAAATCAGTTCACTCGGAACGTCTCCTTTTGTGATGCAAGCTACGGAAAGCGCGATTTTTGTAGTTTTTAATTCTGGACTGCAGCGTTATGGCGGCGACATTTACGTTGGAGCAATGACGATTATGCAGAGCGTGATGCAGATTATTTTTATTCCGACTCAGGGGTTTGCAAACGGTGTGCAGCCGATAATTTCGTACAACTTTGGCGCAAAAAAATTTGAGCGCGTAAAAGAAGTTATCCGTAAAATGCTTCTTGTGAACGGAATTATTACAGTCTGCCTTGTTTTGAGCGCAAGTGTTTTTCCTGCAAAATTCGCTTCTCTTTTTACTTCGAGCGAGGAAATTCTACAGATTGAGCAAAAACTTCTTCCAGTTTATATTGCAGGACTTTGGCTTATGTGGATTCAGAATTCTGCGCAGACAACCTTTGTTGGAATTGGAAACGCAAAAGTGTCGGTTTTTATTGCCTGTCTAAGAAAAATAATTCTTTTGATTCCATTGGCTCTTGTTCTGCCAAAATTTTTTGGAGTTGAAGGAATATTTTTTGCTGAGCCGATTGCGACAACATGTTCTGCGCTTACGAGCACGGTGCTTTTTGTAATGGAATATCGGAAGATGTGAAAATATAAGAATTGGGTCAATTTCGAGTTTTGATAACGGGCGTTTCCCTCGCTCCGTTCGGGCCGGGCGTTCCAGCCTTCGCTCACGCTCATTCTTCCGCTTCGCTTCGTGCGAACACTTCGTTCCGCTCCAGAACTTCGGGCTTCCATGCCCTAACGCATTGGCATTAGAATGCGCGCAAGTATACACGGCAAACATTATAAATGCGAGAATCAACAAAGCTCTTTTTTCATCAGAAAATCAGTTTGCACATCATCGCCTAAAACAAAAGCATGCTCGCTGAATTTTCTAAAGCCTTTGTCAGTGTAGAATTTCTGGGCAGGAAAATTTTTCTCCCAAACGCCAAGCCAAATAAAAGAAACT
>DLLE01000023.1:0-9358 GCA_002477955.1 Treponema sp. UBA7570
GCAGAGCTTTTCCACTTCTGGGTTATCGAGTCTAAAAAATCACACGAGGATGAGCTTCCTCTCGTTAAGGCTGGACTTTCAGTTAAATGGGTTCAGAACATGGACTACTACCACACAAGAAAAGTACGCATCTTGAACGGCGCGCACACATCTTCTGTTTTGGCAGCTTTCCTTGCAGGCTCAAACTACGTTCAGGACATTGTTTGCTCTGAAAAAGTTGGAACAGGATTCAACACACCAAACGCTGACGCTCAGAAATTTATGCGCAACGTAATCTTCAACGAGATTATTCCTTCAATCGACGGAGATCAGGAAGACCTCAAAGAATACGCTGAGAACGTATGGTCACGCTTCCAGAACCCGTTCAACCCGCACCGCTTGATCGAAATTTCTTTGAACTCAGTTGCAAAATACTGGACACGTTGCTTGCCTTCTGTAACACAGTACATCGCAAAGAAAGGCTCAGTTCCAAAGCTCCTTTCATTCTCAATCGCAGCTTTGATTGCTTTCTACAACGGAACAGAAATCAAGACAGACGACAAAGGCGCGAAATATCTTGAGTCAAAGAGAGAAGAGGGCGTTTATCCTAACAAGGACACTCTTCCAGTTCTCGAATTCTTTGCGGCTCTCAACAAAGAGACAAAAGACGCAAAGGAAATCACAAAGAAAGTTCTTACAAATGTTGATTTCTGGCACGAGGACCTCACAAAATACGCAGGCCTTGAAGAAAGCGTAGCAAAGAACCTTGCAGACATTCAGAAAAACGGAATGAAAGCAGCTCTTGCAGAGATTGTAAAATAGTTAGCTTAAAATACTATAAAAGCAAAAAAGGGCTGTCCTGATTTTTAGGACAGCCCTTTTTTGCTGCAGAACTAGCCAACGTTATTTTGCATTGCGAACAACGCGGAAGGTACAGCGGCCTAGGGAGAGTTTACCGTCGTCGTAGTAACGCTCGGCAACACTCGCATAGTCGGCTTCGCCAAAAAAGTATATCGAATCTTCGTCATAGAGCATACAATTATTTTTGTTATAGAACGAAACACCGCCGCGTAGCCAGAAACTATGGTTCCGATCCTTGACTGAGATTGCCGTGTCGCTTGATACCAAATTACTGTTCCAGCACCATTCCCAAAGGATTCCGCACATGTCGTAAAGTCCGTAACCGTTTGGCTTTTTGCTCTTTACATTTCTTGTTAAGAGAGAATTTGTACACCATGCAACTTCTTTTATGTCGTTGCTTCCGGCATAGGTGTAGCTTTCACCGCCACGCGCTGCCCATTCCCATTCAGCATCTGTCGGCAAACGGTAGCCGTTTGCTGAAAAATCACACGTTATAATCTTTACATCTCCCCGATATGCTCTCGCTGGACCTGGCTCTCCGTCAAATAAATAGCAAGGAGTTAAGTTTTCTTTAAGAGAGAGTAAGTTGCAGTACATAAGCGCATCATATAAGCTGACATTGTTTACAGGGTTGTTTTTTCCATTCTTCTCGAAAGACTGGGCAGTACTTCGGTCATTTCCAACAACAGCCTTGAATTCTCCGCGTGTTACAGGATGGTCACACATGTAAAACGAGGCGATTTCAAACTTACGTCCTTCTTTGAATGTAAATGAACGCGGAGTCCATTTTTCTGTTCCGTCAATTGAAACGGCAGGAATTTTTACAAATCCTTTTGGAATTTTCTCGCTGTAGCCAGAAACTGCAAGCCACATTGCCGCAAGCACGGCAAAAACCTTTGATTTTTTCATTTTTATTACTCCTATAAAAAATCTATTTAGAGATTGCCGTATCAAGCACGACAATCTATTGTAAAATTTCAATAGATTATCGGGTCAAGCCCGATAATGACAGAATCGCTATGACATTCCCATGTTAAACACGGCAATGTCATTTAGAAATTATTAGAAAAACTCCATCTTCTCCTATTTTCCACGGCGCGAGACAATTTCGTTTACGCGCTTTATTTCGCCTTCCGCTTTTGTTGCAAAGTCTGCGTACACTGCGCTGTTTGCCATTTGCATTGCTGTAATGTACGGAATCAACTTGTCGTTTATTAAAGAAAGAAGAGGCTTTTTTAGCGAAGAGGCGCTTTCTGTTTTTACGCTGGAAGCCGCATTGTACTCGTCGCTTGCCTTTACAAATGAATCCTGAGCAGAGCGGATTTGCTCCAAGATTTCCTTTATTCCGTCGAGCGCGCAAACCGTTTCTTCTTCATTAGAAAAATCTTCCAGAAGGCTTTCAATCAGCGAAGACTCGCTTACATAGTTTGCCGTTGTGATTGATTTTCCGTACTTGTCAAAAACAGCCTTGAGTTTTTTCGCCGCCTCTTTTTTTGCCGCAACTGGAAAAACCTCATATCCGTCCAAAAGCGTCGAAAGATTTTTTACAGCCTCATCTCGCACGCCGTCAGCCTCTTCAAGATTGCTTAGAACTTTGTCCTTCTTGATTGCAGTTGTAATCGCAACAGAAAGCTTTTCAATCTCATCCATCACGCTCTTCAAAAACGCATCCGAAGAAACTCCCTCATCCGCCTTGTAAAGCCGCACAAGCGCATCGCTAAGCCCGTCAACTTCCGTTACACGAACCTTAGAAATTACTTTATTCATTCAACCTCCAACTCCGACTCTAAAGCCGGCAATTTTTATTTATTACTGTCATTTTGAGTCTGCTCCGAAAATCCAGCTATATATTCCTGTCATTTTCGGGCTTGACCCGGAAATCCGCTGAAAATTTCCAACAGATTCCCGTGTCGCAGCACGGGAATGACATTTCATGTTTACTGCGGAATTATTCCGAAGGCACTAAACAAAGCCTCGGCGCGGATTTTTTCCGAATACTCCCTAAAAAGAAAGTCTGCCCGCGGAATTTTTCCGAAAGCTCCCCAGACAAAAAAGCCGCTTTCGGAATTTTTCCATAGTCCGCCAAAACAAAAAGTCTGCCAATGGAATTTTTCCGAAACCTTCCCAAGAAAAAAAACTGCATTCGGAAAAATTCCGTTTAAACGCAAAAAGACCGCCATGCCCTGAAAAAATTTCTTTTTCCAAGACACAACGGCCTTTCTGCAATTATAAATATTGAAAGTGTATTATCTGTTCTGTTCTGTTCTGTTCTGTTTCAAGATTGTGCCTCTCCGATTTTTCCTGTCAAGGACGAGTATAACATATTTAATGCGATTTGTACAAACAGCTCAAACTTCGAGTTTTGATAAGAACAGTAATTTTTATGTCATTCCAGTGCTGCGACACTGCGATGTTTACGCAGTAAACTCAGTCAGGAACCTGTTGGAAATTTTCAATAGATTATCGGGTCAAGCCCGATAATGACAGTAAAACTCGAAATTAAGGTTACACAACTTTTTTTGCCTCAGGCTATGGAGCAGTGGCGGCGGATTAAAAAAACGCACTAGCGATGTGCAGGGTGCGAAGCAGACGGCATTTTTGCCGGCCGGAGCGAATAGCGCAGCCCGGAACGTAGCGCCGCCTTTTGGCGGAGTGCCCGAATTTTGATAATGACTTTTTGCTTATAAAATGATAGATTTTCAGAACGCACGTAACTTAATTGTTTAATTTTAGGTCACTTTTGGGGGTACTATGAGCAAAATCGCTATTAGAATTAATTCGGCTGACATTGTAGCTGTCGCGCTTCAGCCGCTGGCAAAAGGCACGGAAGTTATTCTTGAAGCTTCTGGAAATGCGCCGGAAACTAAAGTAACTCTTACAGAGGATATTACAGCCGGTCATAAATTCGCAATCCGCGACATAAAAAAAGACGAGCCTGTCATAAAATACGGATATCCGATTGGCGCTGCTACTCAGGATATTCCTGCTGGAAGCCATGTTCACACACACAACATTCACACCTTGCTTTCTGAAAAATTTGAATACACTTATAACGAAGAAAACGCAAAAGCTGCTTACGAAAAATGGTACAAGGAAACTGAGGACTTGCGCAAAAATGTTCCTTCTGTAAACGTTTACAAACGCGCAGACGGCCGCATTGGTATTCGCAACGAAATTTGGATTGTTCCGCTTGTTGGCTGTGTTAATAAAATTTCTGAACGCCTTGCAACCTGGGCAAATGCAAAATTTTTTGACGGCGAAGAGCCAAAGCCAAATACAAATGGCGGTCTTGAAGGAATTTTTGCCTGGACTCATCCTTATGGCTGTTCCCAGATGGGTGGCGACAAAGAAACTACTGCAAAAATTTTGGCAGATTTAGTTCATCACCCGAATGCCGGCGGCGTTCTTGTTGTTTCTCTCGGCTGTGAAGAAAACAATATTCCTTATTTTAAGGAATTTTTGGGCGAATATGATGAAAACCGCGTAAAATTTATGACAACTCAGCAGACAGAAGATGAGCTTTCGGCTGGAAAAGAACTGATTACTGAACTTGTAAAATATGTTGGCCAGTTTAAGCGCGAGTCTGTTCCTCTTTCAGAAGTTGTTCTTGGAATGAAGTGCGGTGGTTCGGACGGAATGTCTGGAATTACGGCAAATGCTTTGATTGGCCGGGTTTGCGATGCTATGACAGGAATGGGCGGCCGCGTAATGCTCACTGAAGTTCCAGAAATGTTTGGCGCTGAGCAAATGCTTATGAACCGCTGTGTTGATAAAAAACGCTTTGACGAAACTGTAAATCTTATTAACGGATTTAAAGATTATTATGCCCGCCACAATCAGGTTTGCTACGAAAATCCAAGTCCAGGAAACAAAGCCGGCGGAATTACAACGCTCGAAGACAAATCTTTGGGTTGTGTTCAGAAGGGCGGAAAAGCGCCTGTTACAGGGGTTCTCAAATATGGGGAGCGTCTGACAGAAAAAGGCCTTACTCTTCTTGAAGGTCCTGGCAACGACATTGTTTCTACAACAGATATGACTGCTGCTGGAGCAAACATTATTCTGTTCTCTACTGGACGCGGAACTCCTCTCGGCGCTCCTGTTCCAACTGTAAAAATTGCAACAAATCATCCTCTCGCAGAAAAAAAATCTGACTGGATTGATTTTGACGCGGCACGCCTTTTAGACGAGCCAAGCGACAAAGTTCGCGATTCTCTCCTTGAATTGATTTGCGATATTTGTTCTGGAAAAAAACAGACAAAGAACGAAATCAACGGTTACCGCGAAATTGCAATCTTTAAAGATGGTGTAACTCTGTAATTTTAATTTTTATTGAATAACCAAACTGCCTGAAAAGTATAAATTTACTTTTCAGGCTTTTTTTATTTAAAGTTGTTCGAGCAAAGCACTAAATGGAATTGTTTTTTTCTGAGAACTTTTGTGTTCTCCTAAATGTTTTTCCATCCAAACCATGCTGTACCAGCGGTCAAATTTGTATCCGCAGTCTTTAAAAATCCCTATCATTCGGTAATTCATTTTTTCGTGGAACTTTACACTGGCGTTTGTAAGAAATTCATCTTCTCGTTCTGTATAGGCAATACAAGCATAACAATTTAAAATATTTTGTTTTTTAAGAAGAAATTCGAGTTTTTTAAGCAAAATTCCGCCAATGCCCATCTTTCTGTATCCATTTTTTACATAAATTGACGTTTCTATTGACCAATCGTACGCAGCCCGGGATTTTAATTCTCCAGCATAAGCATATCCCAAAATTTCGTCGGCTTGAGAAACTGCAATCAAATACGGATATTTTTTAAGAGTTTTTTCGATTCGAGCGCGAAATTCCTGCAGAGTCGGAGTTTCAATTTCAAAGCTAATTGCCGTATTTTCAACATAAAACTTATAAATTTCTAAAAGTTCAGCTGCATTTTCCGGAGAAGCAACCTTTATTTTTATATTTTCTTTAATACTCATAAATATTCTCGTTCAAACATAGATTTTCCGGCAAAACTTCAATTTCTTTTCCAAAACGCAAATAAAACAAAAAAGTTCTTATTTTTTCTTCTGGAACTGACAGCATTTGAGAAACTGCGCGTCTATAACAGGCCAATTGCGAATAATAAATTTCCGGACGAATTTCCTGGTTTGTTTTGTAATCAACAACAAAAAAATTTTCATCCTTTTCTTTAAAAACCAAATCAATTACACCAGACAAAATTTTTTCTCCAAACCGGCTTTTAAACTCAAATTCTTCTTTTCGCCAGACTGAATTCAGCGCTTTTTTTCCAAGATCTGAATTCAAAAATTCTTTCGTCATTTGCTCACAAATTTTTTCAACTTTCTTAATATCGCCCGTGCTATTTTCCAATCCGGAAACGTCCTGATTATTATACGGAACTTTTATTTCCTCTCCGTAAAATTTCAGCGCATTTTCGAGATAAGAATGTGCGATTGTACCAAAATTGTTAAAGTCAAAATTCTTGTGTCTTTCAATAATTTCATTTATTTCGGCAAATGGCAAATTCGTCCGGTTTTTGTTTTCAAGAGATTTTCTAAATTCATCTTTTTCGGCTTCTTCGTAAAGTTTGCTCGGAGAAACATAAATTTTTTCAACTTGATCTTTTTTTAGAATTTGCGAGCTTTCGTAAGGACTTTGTTTTGAAAGCGCTTTTACAAAGTCAATTTTTGCTTTTTGAGTATTCGGGCGTTTTTGTTCCGAAAAAACTTCGCCTTGAGAAAAAGGTTTAATTATTTCAATTTTAGAAAAAGGCGAGGCTTCTTGATAATTTGAATTTCCACTTTCGTCCTTTTTACTGTAAAAATCGATAACTGGAGCAAGAACTTTATAAATTGAATCGGCATTTTTTGTTCCGCCTGGCAAATATTCTTCAACATCTTTTGGAACTTCGTAACTGCTGTTTGTAATAAAAATTTCGTCTTCCGCGCGAGTTAGGGCAACATAAGTCAGACGACGCATTTCCGCACATTCTTTTAATTCATTTTCGTTTTTTGCGAGAGTATAAAAATAGTTTTTTGAATCTTTAAAATACGTCGGAGTATTAAGCGCAAAACCAAATTTTGAGCTGTAATAAACAGGAACCGTGCTTTTTTCGTTTACAGAACCTCGTTGAGTGTCGCAAATAAAGACGATTTTAAATTCAAGGCCTTTGCTTTTGTGAACCGTCATAATATGAACGCCTTCTGATTTTTCGACAGGAACATTTATTTCAAGTTTTGACTTTTCTTCTTCGTATTCAAACAAATAATCGACAAAACTGCCAAGATTTAAATTCTTTTCATCGCCTTCGCGGGCAAGCGCAAACAAAAGGTCGTAAAGTTTTTCGTACATTTTGACAGTTTCGTTCCACATTGTTTCAAACCGATAACCAAATTCATACCAGAGTTTTGAAACAGTTTTTGCAAGCGAATTTTCTTTTGCAAATTCCTTAACTTCCTCATAAAATTTTGCGGCATTCTTAAAACGAATCAAAGAATCTTCCTGCAAAATTTCTGCACTTTCGTCAGAAAAAACATCCTGCTTTAAGGAAAGAACCGCTTCCGTTTCCGTCACTGTTAAATTTACAAAAGGGGAACTCAAAACTTTTCCGTATGCCATTCTGTCGTCAGAATATGCACAAAGCTTTAAATAAGCGGCAATGTCGCTAACTGGCCCGTCAGAAAAAAATCCTTTTAAGGTTTCTGTGTTGTACGGAATTCCATGACGCAAAAATGCGCGTTCAAAAACAGCTTGTTTTGAATATGACCTGAGCAAAATCGCCATATCCGAAAAATCATACCCTTCGCCGTGCTTTTCAGCAATTTTTTGAGCAACCCATTCGGCTTCGGCAAAAGTTCCGGTAAAAAATCCATTTGGAGCTTCGGTATTTTTTTCGTAAAAAGCAAGATTTACTCTTCTTTTTGAATTTTCATTTTTTTCTTCGATTTCGAGTTTTTTTTCGTCTGGCAAAACAGAATGATAAATTGCCTCGTAAGGCGGAATTTCGTAATTATTTTTTTGCTGACGTTCATTAAAAAAAACAGACGGCGGAGTTACCGCAAATTCAACATTTTTTGCATTTTTGTCAGAATACAAATCGCCTCCAAAAATCGTATTAAATGCAGAAATCAATTTTGGATTTGAACGATGGTTTGTGTACATTTGCAAAGTTCCATCAGAAAAATCTTTTGCAAGATTATTAAAAACTTCAACATCTGCGCCACGAAAGCGATAAATACTCTGTTTTTCGTCGCCAACAAAAAACAATTTTTCTTTTTCAAGCTCTTCAACCGACGGAACGCCTTTTTCCATTCTTTCTTTTTTTTCTGCCAGAAGAAAAAGCATATTGCGCTGATCCAGGTTATTGTCCTGAAATTCATCAATCATAATTGCTTTATATTTTTCTTTTTCCATGGCACGAATTTCCGGATAATCGCAAAGAATCTGCAATGCCATATTAGAAACGTCGGCAAAAGTCAGACAGTTTGATGAGCGTTTTACATTCATTACAATTTCTTGAAATTCTTCCAGAAGAGGCAAAATTTTTTCCAAATATGGAATTCCGTAAATATAATTTGCAAGCGAAAGCAAATCGCTTTTTGCAGAGCGAAATAAATCAATATTTTCCTTAAGCAAATCAACTTCTGCCGATTTTACCCTCGGTTTTGAATAATTTATTCCGTTTATTTTTTCTGCATATTCTTTTATTAACGAAAAATTTTGAGTTTCGATGTTTTCGTCCGTAATTTCTACAATTTCTGGAGAAACATTTTTATTTTTTTCTTTTATATACGATTCAAACGACTTGCTTTCCCGGTTTCCCGAAAATTCATCTTCAAAACTTTCAATTTCGTTCAAAATTTCTGAAATTTTATGAACTGTTTTATTCCATTCCTGAACAATTTTTGCAAACTGCTTTTTAAAATCCTCACGAAAATCTATGGGATTTGCAATTTTTGAATGGACAAGAATCGGTTCAACAAAGAGTTTGTCTGCAACCGCCTCGTAATCTTGAACTTTTATAAACTCTTTTAAAGTTTCATTGTCGCGATGTTCAAGCAAAAAGGGCAGGGCTTTTGCCTTTACCTGAGTTTTTATGCTTTCATCATCTTGAACAAAATCTGGACTTATTCCGTAAAAACGGCAACCAAGTTTTGCGACGCTATTACAATAACTGTCCAAAGTTTTTATATTCGCCTTATAAAAATTCGCAGCCTGCTCGGGCGCTTCTTTTTTTAAGACGTTGTAAATTCTCGAGGACATTTCGACCGTAGCTTTTTTTGTAAAAGTCAAAGTCAAAATCTGCTCAACGTTGTATTTGTATTTTTTTATCAAATTCAAATATCGGAGCGAAAGAACTGTCGTTTTTCCAGAACCTGCTCCAGCTGCAACTACCGTATTTTTTATTGAATCAATTGCTTTTTGCTGTTCCGGCAACATCTGTTTTATATCAGCCATTTTTTCCTCCGTTATTCGTGTTTTCCGACGTTAAAAGTTTTTCGGCAGATTGAATTGTATTCGCAG
>DLLE01000023.1:9541-29634 GCA_002477955.1 Treponema sp. UBA7570
TTTTTTGAATTTGCCCGTCTTTGCATTTCGTAACCAAAAACCGGCCAAACCTTTGCTTCGTTTATGCTAAAAAACGCCGCATTTTGAATGCAAATATTTTTCTGCTTTTCCATAAGCCAAGTATAAGCCGGCATTTGAAAATCTGGTAACTTCTGTTCTTCAAGCGGCAAATTTTCGTTTATTTCGGCAGATTGAAGATTTTCGCCTTCTTCAGAAGTTTCAAATTCCTCTTCCGCAAAATACAAATTTTTTGGAACCGCTGAATCAGAATTTTTAAAATCGACCAAATAATACTGTTCATTTTCGCAATCTTTTAAAAGACAGTCGATTCTGCCGTTAAAAGTAAAATTAAATTCTTCGTCTTGAATCCGAAGCTCGCCTTCGCAATCGTCGACTTCGCAATTATTAAAAATTTTTGTAAATTCTTTTATGAAATTTAAAATTGTTCTTTTTATTGCAGGTCGCGTAGTTTTTAAAAGTTCCTTTTTTAAGAAGCAATTTTTTTCGTTTCCTTCTCCGTCAAAATTTATTGCTTCCGTAATTGCGTTCTCAAGAATTTGTTCGTATTTTTCTTCAAGTTTATCTTTTTCAATTTCCAGATGAAAACCATTGCTTTTGAGCGTTTTTAAGTAAATTTCAAGAATTTTATGATACAAATTTCCAGCAGCATATCTGTCGAGCAAAACCGCAGCCTTGTCCTGTTCTTTTAAATTCATTTCTCGGCAGGCAAAAAGCCATTTTCTCGGACAATCGTAAAATTTTGAAAGCAAACTTTTTGAAACATAAATTGAATTCTGGCTTGCGTTTCCGGCTGATTTTGAATTTAATTCTGTCACGGCATCGGCTGCTTTTTCCTGCAAAACTGGTACACTTTTTTGAAAATTCATCCAGTTTTTAAAACTTTTTGACTGAATTTCTGTGATTTTTGAAGGAAATTCACAATCTTCGCTTCCAATAAACCATTCTTTTTCTAAATTATATGGATTTTCCGAAAAAAGAACTTTTTCATTTTTTTCTTTTCTCAAATCGTTCATTTTTAAATAACTCACCGGCTGAGCATAACCGTCGAGAGTTCTTTCTGCACACGTAAAATATGCTGATTCTTTTAAACTGTTAAGCTGATAAAGTCGCACAAATTTGTCAGAAACGTTCGATTCGTCGCGATTTAAAAGCTTTTTACGCTTATTTTCGTTCAAAAAAGAAAAATCCTTATAAGAAACATTTAGCGAAGCCTGACTCGAATCAATAATCAAATGACAGTCAAACGGAGCACAGGCCGCCGTCTTATACTCATAAATTTGAACGCCAAATTCAGAGGCCTGTTCAAGATATTTTTTATTTTCAAGTTGTTCCGCAAAAAAATTAAACGGAGATGGAACTGCGCAGTCATATTGATTTTCAAGATCAATCAAAGCTCCAAGTTCAGAAACGCATCTTCCAAGAATTTTATTTGCGCTGTCGCTGCAATTTTCCATATCAAAAAATTTATTTCTAAACTCAAAATAAGCGGTTCGAATCGAATTGAAGTTTTTTGCCTGATTGAATTTTTTTAGATAAGTTTTAAGTGAATTATAAAAATTCTCAACTTCAAAATCTTTATATTTTACATCGCAAAAAGATTTTTCCCAAACATCTATTTTTTCGCCACCGTAAACATAACTGCAAATACAGTGATTTTCCTGGCCAAAAGCAATCAATTTTTGAGCAGTCTCCGGATTTTTCCACGGAAGAGAATCGTTTAAGAGCAGTTTTTTTATTGAATCGTAACTGTTTTTTGAATTTATACATTCTTTTATTTGATTGAATAAATTTCCGGCAGGAGTTCCGCTCAAAGGCCGCGAAAATCTTAATACATGCGGAATTTCCATAAGTTCAAGCTCGCGGTCAATATACGAACCATAAAGTTCCATATCTGGAACGCTAATTGCCATTGATTGCCAATCAATTTTTTTTTGATGATGAAGTTCAAAAATTTTATTTGCAATGTTTTTGAGCTCTACGCGCGAATTGTTAAAAAATTTTACTTCGCTTTTATGAAAATTGTTTTCTTCAGAAAAATCAGGAACATTTACAAGAGTAATAAATTCTTTTGTTGATTCGAGAATAAATTTGTATTCTTCCCAGTCCGAATTGATTTCTGGAAAAAATATAAAATAATGCTTTCCATTGCTTTTAAAAGGCGGTTTTTCCCAGGCTGGATCAAAAAATCCATATTTATTTAAGGATTCTGTGTATTTTTCGTAAAGAATGAGCAAATCTTCGTCTTCGGAATCTTTTTGTAATGAATTTTTTTCAAAATACTCTTTCCACATTCCAAGTTTTGGCAAAATCGAAGCAATCCAGGCGCTAAAACTTTCCGCAGTTTTTGAATACTTTTCTGAAATTAAACTCTTAAAAAAAGGTTTTTCGGCATTTTTTTCAATCAACCTCGAAACAAAAATTTGTCGCATTGTCGAAGGAACAGAAATTTTATTTTGATTTTCGCCTCTTACGGCTTCGCCTTTAAATTTGTCCCATGCCAAAAATCTTTCGAGAGCAACTGCCTGACAATCCGTAACAAAAATTGAACGGTCTGCCCAAAGAGATGCCGCAATTTCCGTAGGAAAAACAAAAACTGTATCTTGATTTTTAATATTTTCTTTTAAGATTTTTTCAACTATGTTTTCTGAAATTTCTGCCATTTTTATTATGCCAACCTTTTGTTCAAAAGAATTTAAATTATACTACGATTTTTGTAATCGCGAAACAGAAAAACTTACGCCGGATGCGCAAGGCGCAAGTTTTTGGCGGCGGTTGAAGTTTTTGTACGAGCTAAAAACACGTTGATAAAGGTTGAGCCGTCAAAAATGGAGCAAAACGGAACCTGAAGCAGCCGGGTTTTAAGAAAATGTTTCGCAATAAAAAAAATTATTTTTTTGGAGAATATGCCGTCCAAAATTTTCATAATTTTTTTTTAGAAAAAATTCATTTTTGTTTGTCTCGTGTACAATTTTCTAAAATCGTACTAAAATATTAGTGATTGTGATTCTAAAATTTGGAATCGTAAAATTATTTTTTGGAGTTAGATATGAAAAAATTCATGGACAAAAACTTCTTGCTGGACACAAAAACAGCACAAAAACTTTTTGAAGCCTGCAAAGACGAACCACTTTGGGACTATCACTGTCATCTTATTCCAGCTCAGATCGCTGAAAACAAAAAATTTAAGAACCTTACAGAAATTTGGCTCGGAGGCGACCACTACAAATGGCGCCAGATGAGAACTTACGGAATCACAGAAGACTACATCACTGGCGACAAGCCGGACTACGAGAAATTCCTTAAATGGGCAGAGACAATCGAGCATCTTATCGGAAATCCTCTTTATCACTGGACACATCTCGAACTCCAGCGTTATTTTGGAATTTACGAGCCTCTCACAGTCGAGTCCGCTCCGCGCATTTGGGAAAAAGCAAACGCGATGCTTCAGACAGATGAGCTTTCTGTAAAAGGAATCTTCAAGAAATTTCACGTTTACGCTGTAGGAACAACAGACGACCCGATTGATTCTCTTGAATATCACAAGGCAATAGCCGCAGGAACAGCACCAATCGGAAAAATCGAGACTCACGTTCGCCCGTCTTACCGTCCGGACAAAGCACTCAACATCAACCTTCCGACTTACAAAGACTACATCGCGAAGCTTTCTGAAGTTTCAGGAATCAACATCAAGACTTCTGACGATGTGATTGAAGCCCTCATTAAACGCCTTGACTACTTCATTGAGAACGGCTGCCGCGCTTCTGACCACGCTCTTGAGTATCCGCCATGCAAAGTTGACACAGATGCTAACATCGACGCAGTAGTTGCGCGCGCTCTCAACGGCGAAGTTATTTCAGAGGCTGAATCTGAGGCTTACAAGACAAAGGTTCTCGTTGCTCTCGGACGCGCTTACGAGCAGAGAGGAATCGTTCAGCAGTGGCATATGAACGCAATCCGCGACAACAACAAGGCAATGTTCAAAAAGCTCGGTCCTGACACAGGATTTGACGGCTCTCACGACAAGCCAATCGCAGAAAATCTCGCAGGACTTCTTTCTTTGATTGAAGCTGCGGGCGGCACACCAAAGACAATTCTCTACACGCTCAACCCTAAAGACTACTATTCTATCGGAACAATCATGGGCTGCTTCCAGGGAAGCGGAGTCAAGGGAAAAATCCAGCTCGGCTCAGGATGGTGGTTCTGCGACCACAAAGACGGAATGGAACAGCAGATTAAGGTTCTCGGAAACCTCGGCATGATTCCAGCTTTCGTCGGAATGTTGACAGACTCACGCTCATTCCTCTCTTATTCACGCCACGAGTATTTCAGAAGAATTCTCTGCAATATCATTGGAACTTGGGTTGAAAACGGCGAATATCCAAACGATATGGAAATGCTCACAAAAATTGTGAAAGACATTTCGTTCGGAAACGCTCTCAACTACTTTGGAAAATAAAATTTCTAAAGCCCTTAGTAAAATGAGCTAACGTTTGTTAGTAAATAACTGCTAAAACAAAAGCCTTTGCACAAAGTTCTTAGAACCAGCGCAAAGGCTTTTTTAATCTATTTTTGCTTTTCAAACTTCTTTTTTTCAAGTTCAAACCTTTCTTTAAGTTTTTCAACAGCTTCTTTTAATTCCAGAGATTCAGATTTTGTAGACATCCAGAAGTGTATTTTTTCTTTATTTTCTTCGCTCGCTTTTCTAATCTGTTGCTGTAAATTTTCCAGCCGGACTATAAATTTACTTTCCTTTGCAAATTTTCTAATTTTTGTCATAAGATTTAGCGAATAAACAACATCAACCGTAAAAACGCCGTAAAAAAATCCAATCACCATGCAAAAAGTCAAATGATTTGTAAACCAGGCAAGCCACGACAAAATTCTCGGATGAATAAAAAAATAGTAAGCTGCGCTTAAAATCCACCAAAAAACAGTATAAAGAGGGCATATTATTCCCTGAATATTTCCCCAGCAATTTGAATAATCCCAAAGTTTAATCTTCATTCCTTTTATAAAAATCAAGCCGGCAATATATTCAAAAAGCGTAATGCAAAACGCCATAAGAACAAAAAGCAGAATTTTTCTCGCAAATGCGTTTTCCACAAAACTTACATCAATAAAACTCAACAAAAACAAAATTGTAAGCGAAAAACCATAAAGCGGCAAATAAGGGCCAATCAAAAATCCCGGATTAATCCATTTTTTTTCAGGATTATTGCTGCTAAAAAAACGTCGCCAGATAACTTCAATTCCCCAGCCAATAAGACTTCCAGCAAAAAATAAAAACTCAACAATTAAAAATACACTCATTTTTCTAAAATACTCAAGTTTTGTTTTATAGTCAATTTTTTTATTTTTTTGGACGGCATTTCCCTAAAAAATAAAAACCAGCCGTCAGTGCCTTTTTTTTCTCAAAAACCGGCTGCTTCAGGTTCCGCCTTTGCTGCATTTTTGGCGGCTTATCGCCGCCAAAAACTTACGCCTTGCGCATCCGGCGTAAACTTTATTTTTCCACAAAATTTCAATTAAAAACTACAAATTTTGCAAAAAAAAGTCCGTTCAATTCAAACGAATCAAACAGACTTTCTACTATCTATCGTTAGTTTAACTAACGTTTGTTAATTATCTTGCTCTTACAACTTCAATATCAAATGCAATATAAGCACCGCCAGGAATTACTCCAGGATAACCTTGATCGCCATAAGCAAAATCTGAAGGAATTACAACAGTTCTTTTTTCGCCAAGTGACATATCTTGAACCATAATATCAAATCCTGGAATCATCTGTCCGCTTGCTGTAACAAATTCCAAAGGACCGCGTCCAGCTGACTGATCGAATACACGTCCGTCAACCAAATATCCTTTGTATTCGCAGGCAACGTTTTTACGTCCGCCAATTTTTACACCGTTTCCGGCTTTTGTTATTTTCCAATAAATTCCGTTTGCATCAACTGCAAAACCTGGGAAATTCTTTTCAACTTCTGCAATTTTTTTTGCATTTGCAACTTTTTTTGCTTCTGCTGCCTTTGCTTTTACTTCGCCTTCAAGCTTGTCAAAATCTGCCTGAGTAGCAGTAAAATTCTTTGCTTTTTCTCCCTGACGAACGATAGTTACTTTTTCAATTTTATCATCCTGTTTTATAGCATTTACAACTTTCTGACTGTCAGCGTTTACAACTTGTCCAAAAATTGTATGTTTTCCGTTTAGCCAAGTCGTAGGAACATGCGTAATAAAAAATTGAGAACCGTTTGTTCCTGGGCCGGCGTTAGCCATTGCAAGATAACCAGGCTTGTCAAAAGTCAAATCGTCAAAACATTCATCTGCAAAACGATAACCTGGACCGCCTCTTCCTGTTCCTTCTGGATCTCCGCCCTGAATCATAAAATCTGCAATTACACGGTGAAATTTCAATCCATCGTAAAAATGTTTTCCTTTGCAAACATCCAGAGTTCCTTCAGAAAGACCAACAAAGTTTGTTACTGTCAAAGGTGTTTTTTCATAAAAAAGCTCAAGAACAATTGAACCTTTTGAAGTTTCCATTATTGCAAAAACACCGTCTTTACCTTCAATAGCTTTTAATTCTTTATCCATTGTTTTACATCCTCCAAAACTGATTGTTAAAAAGCAAAATATTGCCGCAAAAAATCTAGTTTTCATAAATTTTTCTCCCAATTAAAATTGCAATGTAAACCAGTTGTAAATTGCATCGATTCTATTTGCAAGTGATTTTTGAATTCTCTCTCCCAAAAGAGGAACTTTTTTGTGCCTAGCAAAAAGAACCATATAAACAATGAACGAATCTCCATTGTCAATTACAACCATATTTATTTTTACATTTTCAGGATTAAGAGCTTTTACAAAAGCATAAGTCCAGCTTTCTGCATTTGTCAAAAAAAATCCAATTTCACGTTCGGTTTGCACATATTCAAGAGAATAAACACTTTTTCCAAATGAATTGTCTTCCAAAAACGCAAAAATTTTCAAGCCGTCAGCAGAACCTTCAAGCACATCTGGCAAAGGCTCATTTTTTTCTTTTACAGACTTGCAAACATAAGCCTGATGATAAAGAGTCTCCCAACGCTGATCTCCATTTGAAAAATATTGCATTCCTTTCATTTTGGAAATCGAACGCACAATTTTAGAAACCCTATCCATCGAAATTTCTGCATTTTCAGGATTTGAACTTTTTTCTTTTAATTCTTCCTTGCTTATTAAAAACAAGTTTTCAGAAACTAAATTTGGATTTTCAGAAAGATTCCATGCATTTGCAGCACGTTTACAAAATTCTGTATCCGGAGTAAGAGAAAGTTCAAAACCATCTTTAGACTGAATTAAATGTTTTATAGAGCCTTTTTCTTTTAATTCTTCATAAATTTCATCTTTTAAAACAGTATTCTGTTCCTGACAAAAAATTTGTCCAAAAAAAAGAAAAAATAAACCTATAAACAAAAAATTCCGTCTATTCATCAAATTCATTAAAAAGTTTGTCCTTTAAAAATTACACGAACCTGTTTGTAAAGTCCTTCGCCTTCGCTGATTGTTTCAACTTCTGGAACATCGTTGAGAGTAGTGTGAATCAAACGGCGTTCAAAAGGATTCATTGGTTCAAGCAAAACCGATTTGTGTGTTGAGCGAACTTTGTCTGCCGTGTTGTAAGCAAGATGAACAAGATTTTCTTCACGGCGAACGCGATAATTTTCTGTATCGAGAATTACACGTACATCTTCACGTCCAAGATGTCCTGCATAAACGTTTGCAAGCAACTGAAGAGCATCAAGATTTTTACCACGGCGGCCAATCAAAATCGAAGAAGCTTCAGAAGTAAGTTTAATCCCAATTTTTTTGTCTTCGCGGAAAGAAATTTGAACTGCGGCTTCATATCCCATTTTAGAAATTATTTCGTTTACAAAATCAATAAGTTTCTGTTCAAAATCATCCTGCGCAAGCGGATTTGTAACAGTTCTTTTTGCAACATTTTCAGGGTCGTAAGAACGTCCGCTGTCAGAATTTACATTCGTTTCTTTTACAGGCGTAATGCGAATTTTTACGTAGCCTGCTTTAAAAAGCGATTTTTTCTGTGTTTCAACAATTTCTACATCAAATTCATCACGTTCAAGACCAAGTTCGGCGGCAGCTTTTTCAATAGCTTCTTTTTCATTTTTTCCTTCAAATTCGTAATTCATTTATTTCTCCATAAAAAGTTCAAAGTGCTTACTGGATGTGAAAAATTCTTCGAATTAATTCCACATCCAATAAAAAAACATCTCCAAAAAAATTCAGAGACGTTTTTTAAATTATTTTTTTATTTTTGCGTTGATAAACAACTGCTGTCCAAGCTGAATCAAGTTGCTGACTGTCCAGTAAAGCAAAAGTCCAGACGGAGCATTGTAGAACAGGAAGAAGAACAAAATCGGCATACCGTACATCATCATCTTCATCTGCATAGCACTCTGACCGGCAGTAGTTCCACCGTTTTGTGTAATTTTTCCAAACAAAAGCTGACTGATTACATAAATTACCGGCAAAATTCTGATTTGATTTCCAAGGAAAGGCAAATTGAATTTCAATGTTGCCACATGGTCACCAGCACTCAAATCGCTAATCCATCCAGGAATAAAACTTGCTCCACGGAATTCAAAATAATTGTTGAACAAGTTGTACATTGCAAACAAAATTACGAACTGGAAAAGCATTGGCAAACATCCAGAAAGAGGATTATAACCAATTTCTTTATAAAGTTTCATTGTCTGCTCGTTGAGTTTTTGAGGATTATCTCTGTACTTTTCCTGCAAAGCCTGCATTTTTGGCTGCAAAGCCTGCATTTTTACAGTACTTTTTGCAGTTTTAGCTGTAATAGGGAACATTGCAAACTTCAAAATTGCTGTAACAATTATGATCGAAACACCCCAGTTATGAACAAGCTTATTTATCATTTCCAGTAAGAATTTTAGGACAATTTCAAGCCAGCTTAAAAATCCACTTGTCTGAATGCTGTTGTCAAAACGAACTCCATCAAGTTTCCAAACGTTGTTTTCCGGTACATTATAAATTCTCAAATCTTTTTCGTTGCGAGGTCCAACATAAACATAATATGTATCGTTAGAACCATTTGCATCTACAGCTTTACGAGAAACAATTGCCTGAGCATTTGTTTTATCTTTTAAATCAGTTTTTGAAGAATAGGTAACTTTACTGTTCATTGAAGAACTATCAGAAGGGCAGAGCAAAACTTCAAAATATTTTCCTGCCATCGAAATCCAGTTCCATTCTTTTTCGTAAGATTTTGTCTGGTTTGTACCAAGAATAATTCTTTTTTTATTTTTGCCGTTGTATGAAATAAACTGACGATTTTCGTAGCGATTAACTTTTGGATTGTAAAACGGTCCCATCTGAGGAGAAGTTCTCAAAGAATAACTTGAACCATTTAAATCCAAGCCCTGAAAATTTTCTCCAGGGGCAACTGTAACATCAAGCTTAAAAACATAATCGTTTGGATTAAAGGTGTATGTTTTTACAAGTGTAAATTCACCTTTAGAGCCGTCCGGATTATTTACAACATAATTTTTGAAAAATCCGATTTTATTTTCATCAATTTTTTTAGAAACAAAAATATCGTTTATGATTGAATTTTCAGCGCCGCCGACAGAAACCGCAAATGCACGGTTAGAATCGGTAATATTATCTGCCATCTGAATAAAACCATTTGTATCTGAATCGATATGGTCTTTTAATTCATAACCGACAATGTCACCGCCACGATTTGTAAAAGTAACTTTTACTTTATTTGTTTCGACTATGAAATTTTCTTCTGCAAGAGAATCCGAATTCTGTGAATTTACAATGCCAATTTTTTCAGGAATATTTTTTTCAATATTTTCTGAATTTTCAGCGGCAACTTCAATAGCAGTAGTTTCATTTTTCTGAGTTACAGGCTGTGGCTTTGGCATAAAATAAGTCTGCAAAAAGAAAAATCCAATCAAAACAACAGACGAAAGGCCAATTGCCCACGCAGTATTTTTTTCCATTGTTTTTCTCCGGAAATTTTATTTTCTATTTTTTTTAGTTATGGAACTGGATCGTAACCGCCCCTAAATAAAGGATTGCATTTAAAAATCCTTTTTACAGTAAGACAACAACCCTTAAAAGCACCATGTTTTTTTAACGCCAAAAGTGCATATTCTGAGCAACTTGGATAAAATCTACAGCATTTCGGAAATAGTGGCGAAATACAAAGCCTGTAAACTTTTATAAAAAAAGACAAAAATTTTACAACGAAATTTCGCATTCTTTTAAAAGCCCAGCTTTTTTACATAATGTTTGAAATTGATCACACCGCGAGTGGAACGAATCTTTTTCGGCAGGAGGATACACTAAAAAAAGCATATCATAGCCAGTGTTCAGGTATGATTTTAGATTTCTAAAGATTTCTCGGCTAAACCGCTTTGCACGGTTACGTTCAACAGCATTACCAAAACCACGGGGAAGAGGAAATCCAATTCTATTGAATTTCAAGTTGTTGGGAAGGTAAAACAATTTCGCCCCAACAACGCTTACTCTTTTCCCGTTTTTAAACAGATTCTTGAATTCTGAAGCACGTTTTATTCTTTCATCGAAAGTAAAACGCCTAGACTCTGACAAGACTGTTTTCATTTTTAAAAGAATTAGTATTTATTCTTTTCGTCAGCTACAGAAAGCTTTGAACGACCCTTTGCACGACGACGGGCAAGAACTGCACGTCCACCGCGAGTTGCCATGCGAGCACGGAATCCGAATTTTCTATTTCTTTTAACTTTACTTGGTTGATATGTTCTTAACATGGGAACATTCTCCTTATTTTACGGACACTGTTAGACAGAATCCAAATTTTAAACAAAAAAGTATAGTGCGATAGAATATAACAAATTTAATTGCTATTAGTCAACATATCGTTTTTTATATCGTCGAACATTTTTTGAATTTCCGACGGTAACTCTTTTTTCTGACCAGAATTTTTATAAACAAAGCCTTTTTTTTCAAGTTCTTTTTGTTCTCTGTTTATTCTAAATTCTTCGGCATTCCGCTGTTTTTCTTCATCAATTTTCCGATGAATTTTTGAAATTTCTGCATTTGTACCAGCTAGACGAAAGGCGAGGGTTTCAATTTTAATCTCTGGAATTTTCATCTTGAAACCTTTTAAGATATATTTTTTATAATTTCCAAGCATTTGAATCCAACCGGGATGATCCGCTTCCACAAGCAAAATTCCGTTTTTTAAATCGATTACATGCGAATGGCTCGCCATATTTTTTCCAATATTTTCTCCGTTTATGCTATTCGATCTTATTGATTCAACAATCTGCGTCCACAAATTTGAAATTTTATTTCCCTGTCGAACTTGTTCCGGATCAATATTCTTCATAATTCTTAAAACCATATCGGAAGCTTTTATAAAATTACTGTCGTTCATTCCAAATTCCTCCGTTGATTTCAAAAATCTTTGTTCCTTCCTTCATATATCTTTCGTAAGGTTCGCCAGGCAAAAATGTACAGAAAAGTTGATCATATTCCGGCAAAAGCTGAGTCACAAGCTGTCTTTTATCAGGATCCAGTTCTAAAAGAACATCGTCCATAAGCAAAATCGGTTTTTTTCCAGTTACATTTGCATAAAAAATTGCCTGTCCGATTCTAAGAAGAATTGCCAAAAGTCGTCTTTGTCCTGTAGAAGCCGTCGAAGTAAAATCAGTTCCATTTCTAAAAAACTTAATCTTGTCGCGATGAGGTCCGCTCATTGTCGTCATAACAGCTTTGTCAATTTCTATTTTTGACTGCAAAATTTCAAATGCCTTTTGCGCCGAAGGAATAATATTCAAACTGTCATCAGATTTCCAACTTGGTTCATATTTTATGGCAACCCCGTCAATTCCTGTAATTTTTTCATAAAGCTTTCCAAAAAACTGGTTAAACTGAAAAATTGTATCCCTTCGTTTTTTTTCAATTTCAATTCCATTTTGGACAAGCTGAGAGTCAAAAATTTCCAGCATTTCGTAATTTTTTTCTTTTAACGAAAAATTGCGGCTTTTTAGAATTTTTTTATAATTTCGGCTTGTGTCAATGTAGAGAACGTCGTACATCGAAAGACACTGATCAACAAAAAAACGGCGGCGTTCAGGCTCTCCAACGGCAAATTCTAAATCATCGTGGCAAAACAAGACACAAGGCATTGTATTTATCAGTTCTTTACGGTCTTTTATCCATTTTCCGTTTTTGTCGATTTTCTTTTTTCCATTTTCAAAAAAAATCGAAATATTTTCTGTTGAACCATTTTCAAGCCGATACATAGTTTTTATCGAAAAATCTGAAAAACCTTTTGTTGCAACTTCTGCATCGGCCCGAGTTCTAAAAGAATTTCCGTAAGCTGAGTAATAGATTGATTCGAGTAAATTACTTTTTCCCTGTCCATTTTCCCCGACAAAATAAATCTCCTTTGAGAGAAGATTTATCGTTGAGTTCTGAAGATTTCTGTAATTTACAAAAGAAACTGAAAGTACAGGCATCTGCCTTTTTAAGCCATCTGCATCGGCATAATAATGTGGAAATAATCTTCCGCAGGTTCTGGAAGCATTGTTACAGCTTTCATTTCGCCTGAGAATTCAAATTTTATTCTTTCAACATCCATTACACGTAAAGGCTCTTCGATATATTTGTAATTCATTGCAATTGTAATTTCATCGCCTGCAAATTCACACGGAATTTCAACTTCTGCATCTCCAGAATCAGATTCTTGTGAAGTAAGTCTTAAAACTCCAGGGCAAATGTTAAAGAAAACCCTTCCTGCTTTTTTATCAACCATGACAGCAGTTTTTTTAAGAGCTCCAATTAAATCGCTTTTCTGAACCTTAAAATTATAAGACTGAGATTCCGGAATTACGCGCATATAGTTTGGAAACTGTCCATCAATAAGAGTTGAAGAAAGTTCGTAATTCTGAAAACGGAAAAAAATCATTTTATCGACAATAGCAATTGAAATGTTTCCTTCGTCAGAAAGATGTCTTGCGACAATATTTAAAACTTTTGGATGGACAATTGCCGCCGGAAAATCTGCAATTCCCTCTGGAAATTCTTTTGAAGCATAAGCAAGACGGCGACCGTCAGTTGCTACAAGAACAAGTTTATTATCTCTTTTTTCAAAATAAACTCCATTCATAAAATAGCGGGTTTCATCTGCGCTAACTGCAAAAGAAGTCTGGCTGATCATTTTTTTTATTTCTTTCGATGGAACTTCAAAGAAAGGAACTTTTTCTGCAATTGGAAATTCTGGGAATTTATCCTGAGATGTGCATTTTAACTGGAATTTATTTTTTTTAGTTGAATGGCGAATCAAGGCAACTGTCTGATTATCCTTTTGCTGCAATTCAAAATCAATTTCGCCTTCATCAAGAACTGAAAGAATTCCCAAAAATTTATCACAGAATACAGTTGTAGAACCTTCTTCTTCAATTTCAACAGGAATCTTTGTTTCAAAATTTACTTTTATGTCTGTTGCTTTTATTGTAAGAGTGTTGTTCTGTGCAATAAAAAGGACATTAGAAAGAATTGATATTGCGCTTTTTGTGGAAATGATTTCCTGGGCAATTGAAATCTCATTTATCATTGAATTTCTGTCAAAAGTAAACTTCATTTTTGGACTCCTTAAAAAGTTTTATTTTCAAAATTTTTTTTATATACACAAACTAATAAATTCTAAATTTTAATAAATTTAGTAATAGTAATAATAAGAGTTGTGAATTTGTTGATAACTAATTTAACTCTTTGTTGTTTAAAGAATTAAAAAGTTGATAACTCTGTAGATTGAATTCACATTAAATTCACAAATTCACAGATCTAAATGTTTTCCACACTTTTTACACAACATATTACCATAAGATTAACAATTTGTGTTTTTTATTTTCTAAAATCTTTTGTTGCGCGAATCAGCAGGTTTACTGTTGAATTCATTGAAGAATCAGTTTTTAAAAGACTTTCAACTTTGTCGCGCGCATGCATAATTGTTGTGTGATCTCTTCCTCCAAATTCATTTCCGATTTCTGTAGTTGAATATTCTGTTAAAGAGCAGCAAATATAAATTGAAATTTGTCTTGGAATTACGAATTTTCTGTCTTTCTTTTTGCTTTTTAGGTCAGAAACTGAAACATTGTAATGCTCAGCAACTACTTTTTGAATATTTTCAATTGTGATTGTTCCAGAATAAGGGTCATTTATTGTATCTCTAAGCTGATTTTGAGCAATTTCGACAGTGAGAGGCTTTCCTACAAGTTCCGCAAAGCCAATTGATTTTGTGATGCAGGATTCAATATCGCGGACGTTTGTCTGACAGTTTTTTGCAATATATTCAATTACATCTTGAGGAATAGATTTATGAAGAAGTTCCAGTTTTTTTTGAATGATTGCAAGCCTGTTTTCGTAATTTGGAGGCTGAAGGTCAACATTTAAACCGCGGCTAAAGCGAGAACTGATTCTTTCTGTAAAACCTTTTAATTCTTTGATTGGACGGTCGCTTGTAAAAACAATCTGTCCGTTTTTATCGTAAATTGAATTGAAAGTATGAAAAAGTTCTTCCTGAGTTCCTTCTTTTCCTTCAAGAAACTGAATATCATCAAGAAGAAGAACGTCAAGACTGCGATATTTTTTCTTAAAATTGTCTATTGTTTGATTTTTAAGCGAGGCTGTAAATTCATTCGTAAAATTTTCAGCGCTTGTATAGGCGATTTTTGTTTTTTCGTTGTTTGAATAAATAAAATTTCCCAAAGCCTGCATAAGATGAGTTTTTCCAAGACCAACTCCACCGTAAATCAATATTGGGTTGTAAGCTTTTCCTGGATTTTTTGCTGCCGAAATTGAAGCATTGTAAGCGTAAATACTGTTTTCGCCCGGAACAAAGGTTTCGAAAGTAAAATTTTCATTTAATTGAGGATGCTTTTTATGAGAATTTTCAGTTGGTTCGGATTTTTTTTCAACCTGATGAACAATTTCTGGTTCCGCCGTTTTTGTTTTAGGTTCTGGCAAAGGTTCTTTTTTTGGAATTGAAACGGTCTGTTTATTTTTTACAATGTGGGTGATTGAAATTTGCTGTCCAGTCAATTCGTTTATTTTATCTTCGAGTCTTTGAACGTATTTTTTTGAATTCATCTGAATCCACATAAATTCTGAAGAAACAGAAACAGTAATTTGAGAAAGAGTGTCTTCTACGTAATCCATATTAAACCAGAGAGTAAATTCGTCCGACTGATTGTTTTCGTTCATTTCTTCTCGTATTTGTTTAATTGCTTCTTCAAAAAAATCTTTGTAATTCTGGCTGGACATAGAACTGATTATAATTCACCTTTACTTTTTTCTTCAATACAAATATAATTTTTACTATTCAAAAATTCTATCCGTATCTTTTGTAATAAATCATAAAATCATATAATATAAAGGAATAGAAAAATGGCTTCTTCTTATGATGCTGGCAGTATTCAAGTATTAAAAGGTCTTGAAGCTGTCCGCAAGCGTCCTGGTATGTATATTGGATCTACAGGACCAAAGGGACTTCATCATCTTGTTTACGAAACTGTTGATAACTGTATTGACGAGGCAATGGCTGGTTATTGCGATAAAATCGTTGTTGCTCTCGAAAAAGACGACATTGTGCGTGTTGAAGATAATGGTCGTGGTATTCCTGTTGCAATGCACCCGACAGAACATGTTAGTGCTCTTGAACTGGTTTTGACTCGGCTTCATGCTGGTGGAAAATTTGACAAAAAATCTTATAAAGTTTCCGGCGGTTTGCACGGTGTTGGTGTTTCTTGTGTAAATGCTCTTTCAGATTGGCTTGAAGCAACTGTTAAACGTGATGGACATATTTACCGTCAAAAATATGAACGCGGAATTCCAGTTACAAAAGTTGAAACTATTGGCGATACAGACGAGCACGGAACTATAATTCGCTGGAAAGCCGACAAATCGATTTTTACGGTTACGACAACTTATGACTGGGATGTTTTGATTCAGCGTTTAAAAGAGCTTGCATTTTTGAACAGCGGAATCGTAATTATTTTTCGAGATGAACGTCTTGAAACTCCAAAAGAGCAAATTCTCAAATATGAAGGCGGAATTGTCCATTATGTTCAGGAATTAAATTCAAAGTCAAAAATAAAATATCCTGAGGAACCTATTTTTATTGTTGGCGAAAAAGAAGATGACAATCCGGAAAAAGGCTCTGTAATTACAGAGCTTGCTTTTCAGTACAACGAGGGTTATTCAGAAAACATCCACACTTATGTAAATGATATTCGCACTGGCGACGGTGGAACTCATCTTGACGGTTTCCGTTCAGGACTTCTTTCGGTTCTTTCAAAAGCTCTTGATGGAAATGAAAAACTGAAGAAAAAAATGCCTAAAAAAGACGGAAAAATCGATTCAAAAGAAGATCCGTATGAAAAATTGACGGGTGATGATGTTCGTGCCGGACTTGTTGCCGTTCTTTCGATAAAAGTTCCTGAACCAGAATTTGTTGGCCAGACTAAAGATAAACTTGGAAATCCTGAAGTCCGGGGAATTGTAGATTCTCTTGTAAAAGAAAAGCTTACAATTTTCTTTGAGCTGAATCCGGCAATTCTCGAAAAAGTTCTTGAAAAATCTATTGGAGAAGCAACTGCGAGAATTGCAGCTCGTAAGGCAAAAGACGCTTCACGCAAAAAGTCTGGACTTTCTGGATTTAAAAAGCCGGAAAAACTTTCTGACTGTTCAATAAAAGATAATCCTTCTATTTGCGAAGTTTATATTGTCGAAGGAGATTCGGCCGGCGGTTCTGCAAAAAAAGGAAGAGAATCTAAAACTCAGGCAATTCTTCCTCTTTGGGGAAAAATGCTTAACGTTGAAAAAGTTGATCCTGCAAAGGTTATGGAAAACGACAAACTTAAACCAATTATTGATACGCTCGGCGCTGGCTTTGGAAAAGATTTTAACATCGAAAAAATTCGTTATCACAAAATAATTATCATGGCCGATGCAGATGTCGACGGTTCTCATATTAGAACTTTGCTTTTGACTTTTTTTTACAGATATATGCCTGAAATTATTGAAAAAGGTTATGTTTATCTGGCAATGCCTCCTCTTTTTAAAGTTCAGCTTGGAAAAAAAGAGCCTGTTTACTGTTATTCAGATGCAGAAAGAGATGCTGCTTTGGAAGCTCTTGGAGAACAGAGAGAAAAGGCAGATGTCCAGCGTTATAAAGGTCTTGGTGAAATGGACGGAAACCAATTGTGGGAAACTACAATGAATCCTGCCACAAGAAAAATGCGTGTTGTAACTGTTCCTGACGCAGAAGCAGCAAATAGAATTTTTACAGTCTGCATGGGCGAAGAAGTAGAACCAAGGCGCGAATTTATTGAATCGAATTCAAGTTACGCAAATTTGGATATTTAACGATAGCATAACTAAAATAAAAGAAAAAAGGTCATTGAGCCTGTAAAAAATGACCAATAGACAAAAAGTGGTTTTGACAGGCTCGGCCACCTCAAAATGGAACTAAAAATGTTAGAAGAAGAAAAAACACCGGAAGGTGGAACGGTAATAAAAATTCCAATCGAAGACGAAGTTAAGCAGGCTTATATTGACTATTCGATGTCTGTAATTGTTCAGCGTGCTTTGCCAGATGTTCGCGACGGATTAAAGCCTGTTCACAGGCGAATTATGTACGCAATGGACAAACTTAATCTTTCGAGCGGCGGAAAAACAAAAAAATGTGCCACAATCGTTGGTGAAGTTTTGGGACATTATCATCCTCACGGTGATGCTTCCGTTTATGATGCATTGGTTCGTTTGGGGCAGGATTTTGCGCAACGTTATACGACTGTAACTCCGCAGGGAAATTTTGGTACGATTGCAGGTGATCCTCCAGCGGCTTACCGTTATACCGAAGCCAAAATGTCAAAAATCACCGAGGAAATGACTGCCGACATTAACAAAGAAACTGTAGATATGGTTTCTAACTTTGATGATACGACAGTTGAACCTTCAGTTCTTCCTGGAAAATTTCCATTTCTTCTTTGTAACGGAACAACTGGTATTGCCGTTGGCATGGCTTCAAATATGCCGACTCACAATTTACGCGAAGTTGCCTCTGCCATTGCGGCTTACATTGACAATCCGGAAATTACAATTGATGAATTGATGACTTATATAAAAGGTCCGGACTTTCCGACTGGCGGTGTAATTTACGGTCGTGAAGGAATCAAAAAAGCTTATAGAACTGGTCGCGGAAGAATTACAATTCGCTCAAAATTCAATATTGAAACAGACAAAAAAGGAAAAGAACGCATTGTATTTACAGAAGTTCCTTATGGAGTAAATACAACGAATATCATAAAAAGAATCAACGAACTTGCAGAAAACAAAATAATTGAAGGAATTGCCGATGCAAACGATGAAACTTCTGACCGTGTTGGAATGAGACTTGTAGTTGAGCTTAAAAAAAATGCAATTACAAAAATCGTCTTGAACCAGCTTTTTGCAAAAACGGACTTGCAGTCAAATTTTGGCGTAATCAATCTTGCTCTTGTTCCTCAGCAGAAAGATGGTTTGCGATATGACGAGCCTCAGTTGCAGCTTCCAAATGTTTATTTAAAACCGCAGATTCTTACTTTAAAGCAGTTGATTCAATATTTTGTAGAGCATCGCGACGAAGTAATTACGCGCAGAACGATTTATGATTTAAAAGTTGCAAAACATAAGATGAAGATTTTGCAGGCTTTAATTACAGCTATTAACAATATTGATGAAGTAATTGCAATTATCAAATCAAGCCGCGACACAGAAGAAGCAAAACTCCGCCTTGAAAAACGCTTTGATTTTGATGACGAGCAGGCACAGGCGATAGTTGATATGCCTCTTAAAAGGCTTACTCATCTTCTTATTGAAGATTTGCAGAACCAGATTAAAGAACTTCAGGCATTGATTGACCATTTGGAAGATTTGCTTGCTCATCACGAAAAAATCCGCCTGCTGATAAAAGACGAAACAAATGAACTGGCAGAAAAATATGGCGATGACAGAAAAACTGATATTGTTGCTGACGAAGTAGAGCAGATAAATACAGAAGATATGATTAAAGAAGAAGAAGTTGTCGTTATGATTTCCAAACTTGGTTATATCAAGAGAGTTCCTCTTACTCAGTACAAGGCTCAGAGCCGTGGTGGAAAAGGAAGTTTGAGCGCAACTTTGATTGAAGGTGATTACATCAATCAGATTTTTACGGCAACGACAAAATCATTTATAACTTTTTTTACAAACGCTGGAAAAGTGTATTGGATAAAAGTTCATGAAATTCCTGAAGCAAGCCGTTCAAGCCGCGGTTCAAGCGTAAAATCTTTGATTCAGCTTAGCCCTGATGAAGAAATTTCCACAATTGTAACTATGAAAGATTATACCGATCAGCAGTATATATTTATGTCGACAGCAAATGGAACTGTAAAAAAATGCAAAACTACTGAATTTGCAAATGCAAAAACTCGTGGCGTAATCGGAATTAAGCTTCATGATGGAGATCATCTTGTTTCTGCAATGTTGACTTCCGGAAATGACGATGCAATGCTTATTACAAGAAAAGGGCAGGCGCTTAGAGTTTCTGAAGAAAGTGTTCGTCCAATGGGAAGAGCAAGTTCTGGCGTTACAGGAATTCGTCTTGCTTCTGGAGATGAAGTTGCTGCTGCAATCAGTGTTGAACAAAATAAAGATGCGCTTGTTATAACCGAAAAAGGTTATGGAAAACGAGTTGGATTTGATGAGTTTGGAAAACACGGACGTGGAACTGGCGGACAGAAAATTTTCGGAAATATTGACGGCAAGGGCGAAATTATAGGCGCAATTGCGGTTTCAGAAAGTGATGAAGTAATCTGTATGTCTGGACAGGGAAAAACTCTTAGAGTTTCGGCAGCAATGATTTCAAAGCAGGGCAGAGCATCTTCTGGAACCCGTATTATAAATATCGACGAACCAGATTATGTTGTAGGCTTTGATAAAGTTGCAAGCGAAGATGAAAAAGATAAAGAGTAATT
>DLLE01000023.1:29711-38223 GCA_002477955.1 Treponema sp. UBA7570
ATGACAAAACTTTTTTATTTAATTATAATTAAGTTGAGGGGACTTTACTTATTAAATGATCTTTTTATGACAGATTCGTAAAGATCAAATGACCATCAGGTAGACCAGAGATTTTTCTCTGGTCTTTTTTTTATCCACATCTATTTATAATGGCAGCTGAAGAATTTGGTGTCTTGCCTGTGGATAACTTGTTTAAAAATGCGGCAATCTCAAAAAAAAAGTGTTTTGAAAAATTTAATTCCTTATTATAAAAGAATTTAACTAAATTTTGTTGAATTTTATTTTTATGTCCGAATGTGGAATACTTGTGGATAACTTTTGTTTATGACTTTATCTATGTTTCATGAGAAACACTTTTGATTTTAGTTTTATGAAGAAGTTTTTTATTCAAAAAATTTCATCATTTTTCTAGTAGGGTAATTCAAGAATTTGTGACGTTTCATGAGAAACATTTTTTTTAACATAAAAATGGAATTTTAACTTTATTGAAATGCAGGCGAAAAGTTATAAAAACTTTTTTTAACAGAATGTTTCATGAGAAACAAATTGCTTTATTAGTTAAATAAATTTTGTGTTGTTGATGAAACTACTGAAAGTTGAGTTTTATAAAAAATGAAAATTTACTAAAAATCTGGCAAAAATGTTTCATGAGAAACAAGTTGTCAATAGTCTTAATTTCGAGTTTTATAATTTAATGTCATTGCCGAGATTGTCACTCCCTTGTTGTATCTGGCTTGAGGCGATAATCTATTGAAAATTTCCAGTAGATTTCTGGCTAAGTTTGCAGCGTAACCATCACACTGTCGCAGCACGTGAATGATACTTAAATTACTGTTCTTATCAAAACTCGATGCTTAGGTTAATACTCAATACTTGTTGAGGAACTTAATATTAAGTATTGATTTGTTTTAAAGTATTAAAATAGTGGTGCATTGAAATATGAAGATATGAGATAAAAAACACACAGAGGTTAGTGAAGTTGTTTCATGAGAAACATTTGATAATTTTGTTAAATGATAAGTGATAATTATGAGTAAAACTGTTTAATATAAGCGTAAAATTTTTCATTTATTCGAAAAGGTATTTTTAACTGATAAAAATGTTTCATGAGAAACACTTTTATAAAAAGAAAAATCCGTTTTAAACTATTAACCGTTAGTTTGTTTAAAGATGTTTTAAATGACGAATGTTCGTCATTTAAAAATAGATATTTCCTTTTTATATATGTGATAAAAAACTGGGTAAAAATAAAAAAATGTAGGAAATTGCGAGATTTTTATTCTAAATAGCCTCTGAACTTCGAATTTTATAGTTTAATGTCATATCTGGCTTGAGCCGATAATCTTTTGAAAATTTCCAACAGGTTTCTGACCGAGTTTACTGAGAAAAAAACGCACTGTCGTAGCACACGTGAATGACACTTAAATTATTATTCTTATCAAAACTTAATATTTGGACTAGATAATACTTTTTGTATTTTATAAAACTTATTAAAGTTCAATTTTTTGTCAAAGTGTTTTAATCGCTTTGTTTGATTGTTGTGGATTGAGTTGTTTATTGCAATAGATTTTTGTATTTTCAAATTCAAATGAAGACATAATATTGAAAAAAATCAAATCAGGTTATAAAATAATATAAATTTCAGAATTAACTTTTCTGCTTCTATTTGACAAAAAAATCCATAGTTAATTTAGGAGGACAATATGTCCAGAAAGAAACAGTCGATGGATGGAAACCAGGCTGCGGCTCACGTCGCTTATGCTTTTACTGAGGTAGCCGGTATTTATCCTATCACCCCGTCGTCTCCAATGGCCGACTGGGTTGACAACTGGTCTGCGAACGGCCAGAAGAACGTTTTCGGTGAAAAAGTAAAAGTAATCGAAATGGAATCTGAGGCAGGCGCGGCGGGAACTGTTCACGGTTCTCTCGCTTCGGGAGCTTTGACAACAACTTTCACAGCTTCCCAGGGTCTTCTTTTGATGATTCCGAATATGTACAAGATTGCGGCTGAGCAGCTTCCTTGTGTATTCCACGTTGCTGCGCGCTGTGTCGCAACTCAGTCTTTGAACATTTTCGGCGACCACTCAGACGTTTACGCTTGCCGCCAGACTGGAGCCGCAATGCTCGCTGAGTCTAACCCTCAGGAAGTCATGGACTTGGCTCCGGTTGCGCACTTGGCTGCAATCGAGGGAAAAGTCGCTTTCATCAACTTCTTCGACGGATTCCGCACTTCACACGAGATTCAGAAAATCGAGCTTTGGGACTACGCTGACCTCAAAGAAATGCTCAACATGGACGCTGTAAAGGAATTCCGCGCGCACGCGCTTAATCCAGAGCATCCTGCAATGCGCGGCTCTCACGAGAACGGAGACGTTTTCTTCCAGCACCGCGAGGCTTGCAACTCAACTTACGACGCACTTCCAGCAATCGTTGAGAAATACATCAACAAAATCAACGAGAAGCTCGGAACTCACTACGGCCTGTTCGACTACTACGGCGCGCCGGACGCTGACCGCGTAATCGTTGCGATGGGCTCAATCTGCGACGTTGCAGAGGAAGTCATCGACTATCTTACAAAGAAAGGCGAGAAAGTCGGCCTTGTAAAAGTCCATCTCTACAGACCGTGGGTTTCTGCAAAATTCCTTGAAAAACTCCCGAAAACCGTAAAGAAAATCGCAGTTCTCGACAGAACAAAGGAGCCAGGCTCTCTCGGAGAACCGCTTTACCTTGATGTTGCCGCAACTTTGCGCGAGGCTGGCTTGAACGATGTAGTTCTTACAGGCGGCCGCTACGGTCTCGGCTCAAAAGACACTCCTCCAAGCTCAGTGTTCGCAATCTACACAGAGCTTGCAAAAGACGCTCCAAAATCACGCTTCACAATCGGAATTGTTGACGATGTTACTCATCTTTCATTGCCAGAAGTCAAGCCGGCTCCAATCACATCTGCTGAAGGAACTGTAGAGTGCAAATTCTGGGGAATCGGCGGTGACGGAACTGTCGGAGCCAACAAGGACTCGACAAAAATCATCGGCGACCACACAGACAAGTACATTCAGGCTTACTTCCAGTACGACTCAAAGAAGACAGGAGGAATCACAATTTCTCACCTGCGCTTCGGCGACCATCCAATCAAGTCTCCTTACTACATCAATCAGGCTGACTTTGTTGCCTGCCACAACCAGTCTTATATCATCAAGGGATACAAGATGGTTCAGGATGTCAAGAAAGGCGGAATCTTCCTTATCAACTGCCAGTGGTCAGACGAGGAACTTGACAAGCATCTTCCTGCAGAGTCAAAGAAATACATCTACGACAACAAGATTAAAGTCTACACAGTTGACGCTGTAGACATCGCGACAAAAATCGGACTTGGAAAACGCACTTCAACAGTTCTCCAGTCCGCATTCTTCAAGCTCGCGAACGTTCTTCCTTCAGAAGAAGCAATCAAATACATGAAGGAAAAGGTTGTCGCAAAGTTCTCTAAGAAAGGACAGGACATCGTCGACATGAACTGCCAGGCGATCGACCAGGGAGCGGGCGCACTGCACGAGGTAAAAGTTCCTGAAAGCTGGGCAAATCCGGCTCCGGACGCTGCAAAGCCTGCTCTCAAGGGCGAGGCAAAAACAGTCGCTATGGTCGAGAAGCTCATGAATCCAATCGGACTTATGGACGGAGACAACCTTCCTGTTTCTGCATTCAAGGACAATCCGGACGGACAGTTTGAGCTTGGAGCTTCCGCATACGAGAAGCGCGGAACAGCGGTCATGGTTCCAGCATGGAATTCAGAGACTTGTGTTCAGTGCAACTCTTGCGCGTTTGTCTGCTCTCACGCGACAATCCGCCCGTATCTTCTTACAGCCGACGAGGCTTCAAAAGTTGAGGGACTCGGAGCAAAGACTCTCGCTGTAAAGAACCCGAAACTTTCACAGTACAAATACACACTGTCTGTTTCTCCGCTCGACTGCATGGGCTGCGGCGAATGCACAACAGTTTGTCCTACAAAATCTCTCACAATGGTTCCGCAGGAAAGCCTTGTCAAGAACCAGCCGCAGTGGGATTACCTTGTAGCTAATGTTTCTAAGAAGCCGGAAGTTGACACATTGCCGCTTTCACCGATGACTTCACAGTACAGCCAGCCATTGCTTGAATTCTCAGGCTCTTGCGCAGGCTGCGCAGAGACATCTTACGCTCGCCTTATCACTCAGCTTTTCGGAGAGCATATGTACATTTCAAATGCTACAGGCTGCTCTTCAATCTGGGGCGGCCCTGCCGCTACAGCTCCTTACACAATCAACAAGGACTCAAAGAAAGGACCTGCTTGGGCTAACTCACTCTTTGAGGACAACGCTGAGCACGGACTTGGAATGTACGCAGGACAGAAATTTATCCGCGACAACCTTATTTCAAAGCTCGAGGAAGTTGAATCTAAGACAGACAATGCTTCCCTTAAAGCAGCAATTGCAAAATACTTGGAGACAAAGAACGACACAATCGCAAACTCTCCTGCAACAGACGCTCTTGTAAAAGAGCTTGAAGCTTGCGGATGTGAAACTTCTAAAGAAATCCTTGAAAAGAAAGACTACCTTGCAAAGAAATCTGTATGGATTTTCGGCGGCGACGGATGGGCTTACGACATCGGATTCGGCGGACTGGATCACGTTCTTGCTTCCGGAGAAAATGTCAACGTCATGGTATTCGACACAGAAATGTACTCAAATACAGGCGGACAGGCTTCTAAGGCTTCAAACATCGGCGAAGTCTGCCAGTTTGCTGCCGCAGGAAAAGAGATGGGCAAAAAGTCTCTCTCTGAAATTGCAATGAGCTACGGCTACGTTTACGTTGCGCAGATTGCGCTCGGCGCAAACCCGGCTCAGGCTCTCAAGGCAATCAAGGAAGCAGAGGCTTACAACGGACCTTCCCTCATCATCGGATACGCGCCTTGCGAGCTCCACGGTGTAAAGGGCGGAATGAACCACTGCCAGGACGAGATGAAGGCAGCTGTAAAGGCCGGCTACTGGAACCTGTTCAGCTTCAACCCGGCTCTCAAGGCAGAAGGAAAGAATCCGTTCACGCTCACTTCAAAAGAGGGCGACGGAACTTACCAGAGCTTCCTTAACAACGAGACACGCTACTCTTCACTTACACGCAAGTTCCCAGAACGCGCGAAAGTTCTGTTCAACAGAAACGAAGAGGCTGCAAAGGCAAGATTTGTTCACTTGCAGAAACTTATCGAGCTGTATAAATAAGATAAGCTAAAAAACTACGGCGGCTGAACTTGCATAAACGCAAAAAGCCGCCGTAAAACAGAACGCCCGCCGGACTTGGCAAAACCAAGCCAGGCGGGCGTTTTTTATGCGCATAGGTTATTTTTTTTGTTATTCGCTTCCTCAGATAAGTTTAGAATTCACAAAATATGTGTTAAAATTATCTACAAATAAAAAATGTCCCGCAATCTTTTTTCTGGAGAAAAAATGTCAGTTCTTTCATTTAAAGCATATTGCATAGAACTACGCCGAATATAAAAATATTCCGTCATCTAAGGTTTTTAAGGATTTTGAAAAAACAAGGCTTCTGAACCATCTTGAAAGTGACTATGAAGATTTGCACGGAATGGGAAAAACATATCTGATGGATTATTTTGACAAGTGGCTTTCAAGCGGCGCGGAAAATCATCTGTGAATGAGGCGGTGAAAAATGTCAGACACACATCATCTTGTAAAGACGATTCTGATTCCTCAGATTGCAGAGCTTCTTATGAAAAACAAGAATATGACAGAAAACGAAGCCCTGCGGATGATTTACAATTCCCCGGTGGCAGAATTGCTTGAAGACGACTCGATGGGGCTGTACGGTCAAAGCGCATTGTATTTGTACAGCCTGATTGAAAACAGTTTTCTTGCCTAATCCCTCTAAATCCTCGGCACGCCGCCGAAGTTTCCCTCAAGATAGTTCTCGTCCATCACCTTGTCTATGCGCACCTGCTTCTCGTCAAAATTTGAGAGCCTGCTTGAACCGTCGGCCTGAGAGTCGCAGACCCACACCTCGTCGCGGCGCAGGAATTTATGGCTCATCAGCCTTGTCTCATGCGTTGTAACAATAAGCTGCACGTTGCGGTCCTTCACAACCTCAAAGAACGTCTCTATAAATTTAATCGTCAGAAGAGGATGCATGCAGCGGCTTATCTCGTCAATCACGAAAACCTTGTTCTTTGCCGTCATAAGAACGTCCAGAAGCTGGAAAAGCCTGTAAGTTCCGTCGCTCTCGCGCCTCATCTCGTAGTCAACTTTCTCGTCCCCGTACTGATGGACAAATTTCAGGGCGTAATATTTCGCGTTTCCGCTCGCGTCGAGCTTTATTGTGAATATGTTCGCGCGGTTTCTTATTACAGCAGACCAATGGCTTTTCTGACCGCTTATAATGCTGTTTGTCCGCACCATATTCATCTGAAAGTCAAGGTTTGTCTTGTCGATAAAAGAAAGGTTCGCCTTTACCTTGTCCTCGCTCACTTCCTCTTTCTTGATTTCCACAATCCCAGTCCCGAATTTCTTCAGAAGCTCAGCGTAATCCTTTAGCGAGCATGAGTCATCAAGAAGGGCAGTGTCGTTTATCGGCTGGTCAGGATAAATCACCTCAAAGCTTTTTGCGAACCATTCAAAAATCCGCCTTAGAATAACCGCACTGGCGTTCTTCTCGTAGAAAGACTTTGTGTTGTGGTTCATGCAGTAGAGAAAAGGGCTTTCGCCGCCTGAAAAAACATTCGCAAGAACCTTTATCTCCCGGCAGTTTTCAAGTACAGAGCCGAACACAATTCCGGACTCAAGAGACTCTTTCTTAAAGAGATATTTTTTCTCCTCAGACTTTTTAAAATAAAGCCACTCTGAAACAACGAGCTTCTTCTGCATATCGACTTTAAGCCCGTAAGTATACGGAACGTCGTCAACTAGAAAGCAGATTTCAAAAAACGACGGCTTTTCCTTGTTTCCGCTTTTAATGCGGCAGTAAAGCTCGGCGGAATTCTGCACAATATGCCCCGAAAGAATATAGCTTCTAAGAACGTTCATCGCCTTGAAAAAGTTGGACTTGCCCGCGCTGTTCGCTCCGTAAACCGCGGCGAACTTCAGCACGCCGGTCTTCAAGATTGCAGAGCCGCTTTTCGGATAGTAAAGGTGGTCTTTTTTTGTGCGGAGCTTTTTTCCGCCTGCCAAAGAAATGGTCTGTATTGAGTCATAAGACAAGAAATTTCCGCATGAAAATGAAACGAGCATATCAGCCCCCAAACGCAGTTTGCTCTCCGTTTTTCTCGCATTACACGAATAATATTCATATTTTCGGAATAATTCAAGATTTCTTTAATATTTTTTGATATTTTATTCGATTTTTACGAATTTAAATTTGACAAATCGGCTGAGGGCAGTTATATTTTAGACACAGTTAATTCGGTTTTATCGAATTAAAAAACAACAGGAGGCAAACAAATTGATTTTCTAAAAAAGGCTTGTCCGCCTTTAAAAACGGACAGAAAGACAAAAAGAAAAGTTTCGGAGTTTCCAGAAAACATTTCTTTTTTTTGAACAAGACGGGCAAGGCCGGAAGCAAAATCCGGGCCTTTTATAAAAAGATTCAGGACTAAATTATGAATGGAATTGTAAAAAGCCTGAACCGACGAATTTATTCACATACAAGAGGTATAAGATGAATATCAACACATTAAGCACAACAGCAGCTGAACACAAATCAAACGAAGTGCCGTTCGCGCTATATAAAAACACGCTAAACGGCAAAACAGCCGGAAGCTACTATGCGCGCGTCATTAACCAGGGAACCTGCACAACAGAAGACCTGGTCTGCGACATTATCACCGCAGGGCTTAACAAAAGCTACTCAAAGGAAGAGCTTTTGTCTGTCGCAGCCCTTTTAAGAAACGCGAAGCTTGCCAGAATCCTTAGCGGCTGCACCGTTGACGACGGATTCACAAAAAGCAGCCTGAAACTTTCCGGCGTTTTCAAGTCAAAAAACGACACATTCAGCGGCGACCGCCACGCTCTTTCTG
Organism: Treponema sp. UBA7570; assembly: GCA_002477955.1. GTDB lineage: Bacteria > Spirochaetota > Spirochaetia > Treponematales > Treponemataceae > Treponema_D. The sequence continues at coordinate 37,762 of DLLE01000023.1, forward strand.
TTTCGTGCTGCGTAACGGCGGAGACAAAGGAGCTTGTAAAGGAGATTGTTCCTGTAATCAGGCAGGGAAACAGCATTTCTCCTGAAATCACAGAAGTTCATGACCTTGAAAGCAAAAGCGCGGAATGTCTTACAAAAGGCGGCTTTCTCTGTATAAAAGGAACAAACATCGCAGTCTGTGGCGGGAATGAGGACGTGGGGCTTTACTTTGTGAATACAAAAGACGAGACAAAGAGCGTAAAGCTCGCCGCAGAAAAGCTCGGACGCAACGAGCCAAAGACAGTCTCGTGCGTTGTTCCCAGCGAGCTTGAAAGCGGAAGCTACAGGATAATGATAAAGACGCAGTATACAAGCGGGAAAAATTTTTCAAAAGAAACAAAGACGCATACATTTGAAAAAGAGTTTCAGACAGCCGACTAGTTAACTAGCCCAAACTTCGAATTTTATGATTTTATGTCATTAT
>DLLE01000054.1:0-1010 GCA_002477955.1 Treponema sp. UBA7570
GGCAGCCCCATCAGTCCGCCTGCGCAGATTGCGATTGCACCGACCGCCCCGAAAGACTGCTCCAAGAAAGTATAATCCGCGCCGTCATAAGCGGGTTTTCTTCCATATATAATGCCGAAAATTACGAACACGACAAGCGGCATGATTACGGCAAAAATCACCATGTTCATGTCCCGCAGGCTGAGCTTCAGCTCGGTTTTCAAAAAAGTAAAAAATCGTTTCATTCGTCCGCCTCCTCATCTGAAAGTTTTAAGTATGCGTCCTCAAAATGTTCACAGCCACACTGCGCCTTTGCCTGCTCGACAGTTCCGCGGAAAACGGCCGTTCCTTTTTTCAGAATGCAGATTTCATCGCACAACGCCTCGACTTCATCCATAAAGTGCGAGGTCAGAAAAATCGTAAGCCCCTGTTCTTTAAGCGACTCAAGAGTTTTCCACACGCCGCGCCGTGCCTTTGCGTCAAGCCCGGTTGTAAGCTCGTCAAGAAAAACAAGCTGTGGCTGCCCGATCAGCGCCAGCACGATGAAAAGCCGCTGACGCTCTCCGCCCGAAAGACTTTTCACCGCAGTTTTTGCCTTGCCGCCGATTCCGAACTGATTGCAAAGCTTGCGCCAGTCGGCGCTTTTGCGGTAAAGGCTCGCTGTCTCCTCGCAAAGCTCACTGACCCTGATTTCCTTATGATAGTCGCCTTCCTGGAACTGCACGCCGATTTTCTGGAAAAGCTCGCGGCGGCATTTCTTCGGGTCTTGCCCCAGAAGCCGGACTGTTCCGCTGTCCGCCTGTTTTGTGCCGAGCATACATTCAATCGTCGTGGTTTTTCCAGCCCCATTCGCGCCGAGCAGCCCGAACACAGTTCCGCTTTTTACCGAAAGGTTCAAGTGATTTACAACGTTTTTCCATTGTATGATTTTGTAAGTCCTTCAACAAAAATCGCCTCGCTCATTTTTTAATCCTCCCATAAAAGAAAGCTTGCAACGCAAAGTTTTTATTAGGTCAAATGTCGAGTTTTAG
>DLLE01000054.1:1181-12681 GCA_002477955.1 Treponema sp. UBA7570
CGAAGCTCGATATATCCGCGCTCGCCCCGTGGCTCCAGCTGAATGCGCGGATTTTCGTCATCCCACTGGTAGCCGATGACGGACGGATTGTAGCTATTCATTGCCGCCTGCACCGTGCGGATTGTCTCGCAGTAATCCTCCTCGCGGAATGGCTGGCCTTGAAACATCAGATATTCCGCTTTTGGCAGATGAATCGTATCGAAGCCTTCGGGAATCATTCCCATGTAGCCGGTTTCGACTTCCACGCCCTGAACGTATGTTGAGGTTCCCGGCTTCTTGTACTTTTCGGGCAGCCACATTGCGACCGGTTCTCCGCAGAGCGACTTCATNNGAAGCCCTTTCCAGCTCTAGCCAGAATTACATTCCTGTTCTAACAGGAAGCGCTTTCCGCTTGGAACAGGAAGGCTCTTTTTGCTCTAAATTGTTTTAATAGCAGGTCAAATGTCGAGTTTTAGGATTTCTTGAAATTCCTAGTCATTATCGGGCTTGACCCGATAATCTCTTGCATTTTTTAAGCATGATTGCCGTGTCAAGCACGGCAATGACAGTAAATTTACAAAACTCGAAATTAAGCCTAGCAATTAAAATAATGGAGATTAAGTTAACATGAAAAGTTTTTATGGCCGTAAAAAGCACGAAATACACTTAGTTAGCGCACTAATAAACACCCATTTACTGCACTAATTGCCTCTTTATTACCATGCTAACAAGGCTGTCATTGCCGTGCTTGACACGGCAATCTATCCAATGGATTATCGGGTCAAGCCCGATAATGACAAGCAGGGCAGGCTCAAGAATGGCAGCCGTTTAGAGATTCCCGCATCAAGTGCGGGAATGACAAGTTGTCAAATGCGGGAATGACAAGTTACCAAGTGCGGGAATGACAAGCTGTCGGGCCGGATAAGGACAAGTGAGGAGAGCCCGATAATGACAGTTATGATAGATAGTAACAGAAAAACTTAGCCCGGATCGGAACGGCGCGGAGCGTTCAAAGGGAGGAAAAGTTTTCCGCCCTTTGAATGGAGCGAAAGCGGAACCGTGCAGAGCCGGCTTGTGGCTGTGGTGCGCTCCTAAAAATAAAAAAAAAACGATGATTTTGACTGATTTTCAAAACCACCGTTCTTTTAGTTTTAGGCTTTATATTTTTTAGGCTTTTTTGTAAGCGTCAAACTGCTCAAGCACGTCCTTGTCTTTTTTTGTAATCAACGAAACTGCCACGGCAAGAACAAGACAAACTACAAATCCCGGAACTATTTCGTAAAGATTGAAAATTCCGCCAGAAAGCTTGTGCCATATTACTACAACAACGCCGCCGCCGATAAGTCCGGCAATTGCGCCTTTTGCTGTCAATCCGCGCCAGTAAAGCGAAAGAAGAACCAGCGGGCCAAATGTTGCTCCAAATCCGGCCCAGGCATAAGAAACCAGGCCAAAAATCGAAGAATTCGGGTTAAGCGAAAGCAAAAGCGCAATCAGGGCAATCAAGAATACTGTAAAGCGGCTTACGTTCAAAACCTCTTTTTCGCTTGCGTTCTTTTTTATAATTCCCTTAAAAATGTCCTGTCCAACAGCGGAAGAGGCCGCCAAAAGCTGCGAGTCGGCGGTTGACATTGAAGCCGCCAAAATTGCGCAAAGGAAAATTCCTGCAATAAAAGCCGGATAAATATTCTGCATTGTTACTGAAAAAATCGTTTCTGCGTCGCCTGTCGCTTTTACACCTTCAACAACTGTTCCTGCGTCAAGACCGAGGACAATTCCGTGATTTAACAAGAATGCGGTTCCAGCTGTTCCGATTACAAATGTTCCAATATACGAAACGACCATCCAGGAAATGCCGATTCTGCGCGCTTTTTTAATTGATTCCGGAGAGTCAATTCCCATAAACCTTACGATAATATGCGGCATTCCAAGATAGCCGAGCCCCCACGCCAAAGCGGAAACAATATTCATTGCGCTGTAACTTTTGTTTGCGACAAACGCATTCTTGAGAGTCTCGCCAAAATTTCCGGCAACGGCGCGCGCGTCAAAACTCTGGACACTGGCAAGGGCCGCAGAAGGACCGCCCAGCGAAATTACTGCAATTGTTCCCGAAATTACGATTGCAAAGAAAATCAGCGCTCCCTGAATAAAATCCGTCGTACAAACGGCAATGTATCCGCCTGTAATCGTGTAGCACAAAATTACTACAAGACCGATTGCAAGGCCGGCATGATACGGAAGTCCAAAAACCGAATTAAAAAGCTTTGCACAGGCAACAAAACCCGAAGCTGTGTAAATCGTAAAGAAGAACACGATAAGAATTACGGAAATAACCGAAAGAAGGTTGCTCTTGTCGTTCAGGCGGTTTTTAAAAAATTCAGGAATAGTAATCGAGTCGCCGAACGAAACCGAACATTTGCGCAAAGGCTTAGCGACAAAAAGCCAGCTAATGTAAGTTCCAACGCACAAACCAAGAGCAGTCCAAAAAGTTTCTTTTACGCCGCCAAGATAGCAAAGGCCGGGAAGTCCCATCAAAAGCCATGCAGAAGAGTCAGAAGCTTCGGCCGAAAGCGCAGTTACCCAAGGACCAACATTTCGTCCGCCAAGAAAAAAGTCCGAAGAAGTGTTGTTTTTGCTTGTATTGCTCAAGCCAACATAAATCATTGCGCCCAAGTAAAGAACAAAAGCGCTGATTTTTGCTATCAACGTCCAATCCATAAGTTACTCCCATATTGTTTCTATATAACAATACAATTTTACAAAAAATATCGTGTTTATTCAATTAAAACTAAAAACTTATAGCTATAAAATGGAGCACATTTTTCTCTCAAACCGTCCCTGCGCAGTTCCGCCTTTGCTCCATTAAGGGGCTGCCCCAAAAGCATCTGCCATTATCCTGCTTGCCGCCATTATCATACTTGTTGTCATTATCCGGCTTGTTGTCATTATCCGGCTTGACCGGATAATCCCATGCGGATAGCTTCCTGTGTCGTGGCACAGGAATGACAGGGGCAAGTGCGGGAATGACAAGCAGCCGCCACACGACAACGACAAACAGACATAGCAAGAAAATGACATTTAGAGCTTTTTGGACACCCCCTTAACGCTGCGCGCTGCTCCGGCACGGGCTAGGTTTTGCGTTCTTAAAAGATTTATTGTTTTTTTTGCATTTTGCGGTCAGTTCAATTTTGTCCGCTTAAAAAACTAAAGAAAAAGCCTAAAAACTTTTGAGCCGCGCTTTTCGTTCCACATTTTCCGGCGTTTTTCTGGAAGAGAGTCAACCGAATCAGGCTTAAACCCCTGGCTTTCAAACCAGTCGGCGGTTTGCGTTGTCAAAATAAAAATGCTTTCAAGATTTATAGTTTTTGCTTTTTCGATAAGATAAGCAATCATTTTTGGCCCGATTCCAATATGCGCAAAAGTTTTATCAACCGCAACGGCCGCAATTTCTGCCTGTGTCCTGTCGTAAATATGCAGGGCAGAGCAGGCGCGGACCGCGCCGTCAATTTCAAAAACAATGTAATCGCTGTAAGACGCTTCGAGCTGCTCTTCTGTGCGCGGAAGCAAAATTCCATCCAACACAAAAGGCCTTATTATAGAAAGCACCTGAGAAATATCTTCGCGCCGCATTGCCCGGATTTTTCCATAATCCGACGAATAGACCATCGTTCCGGAACCCAAATTGCTAAAAATTTCGCAAGGCAAAGTTCCGTCAACATTGCCGTTCAAAATATGCGCACGGGCAACGCCTTTTTTACATGCTTCCTTAGAAAGCTTTAAAATCGAAATTATGTTTTTGCGCAGGGCGCTTTCTTTTTCAAAAACACCTTTTTTGCCAGAAGATTTTAATTTTTCTTCATCTTCGTTAACCGAAATAAATTCTTCAGCTTCCTCAATATTCAAAGCCGGCACATGGCCTTCCGGCGAAAGTCCAACTCCCTTTGGAAGATTAAAATTTCTTTCTGTAATTTCGCCGTCCGGCACAAGAAAAAACAGCTTGTCCGCCTTCAAATGAACAGCCAGCTGAGTTGCCAGCTGCATCGAAGAAATATTGTAAGGTTTTCCGTTCAAGCTCCAGCCAATGCACGGAAAAATCGGAATAAAACCGTCTTCCAAAACAGTTTTCAGGCTCAAATCGTCAATTTTGTCAATTTCGCCGGCAGTTCCAAAATCAATTCCGTTTATAACGCCTTTTCCGCGCGCCCGAACCCAGTTTCCGATTACAGCGGTTATGTGCTCTCCTGCAAGGCTTGTCATTACGTTGTTTGCAACTTCAAAAGCGGCGGTTTTTATAAGCTCCATTGCCTGCGGAGAAGTAATCCGGCTTCCGTTGCAGCTCGTCCATTCAATTGAATTTTTCGAAAGAATTTCATCGATTCTTTTATGCGCGCCGGGAACCAAAAGAACTTTCAATCCAGACTGCTTTATAAGCCCAATATCGTGAATATGGCTCGTAAACATTGGCGAATCAATAATTCTGTCGTCAATATAAATCACGACAATCGCGTTGCTAAACCTTCCAATGTATCGGATTACATCGCGAATACTGTCCGCCCTTTCTTGAATCGATTTTTCAGCCTGCGTCATATTTTTTCCTTAACGATTTTTGTTTTCTTCTATTTTATTATTTTGCATAGAAAAAACGCAACCACAATAATCCTGCCGCCAAAGTCCGTATTCGTCCGAAAGCTGAGTGCTCCTTAAAAATCCGCCTTTTTTCTTAAAATCCGAAACCAAAAATCTCGTCTTTGCAAAACCGCCATTTTCCGCCTTTTCCAGCGCAATTCCAATTTCGTTTATCATCTGGCTGTCTTTGTGCGGACTTATGCTCAAAGTTGTCGTAAACCAGTCAAAACCATTCTTGCAGGCAAAATCCCAGGAACGGCTCATTCTCAGCCTGTAGCATCGGCGGCACCGTTCCCCGCGCTCCCTTTCTTTCTGAAGCTCAGCTTCGTTTCTGACATTTGTCGCGGCAAAAAAATCTTCCGGATTATAATCGTCAACAACGAGCTTAACCTTGTTTTTTAAGGCATCAGGAAAAACCTTCAAAAATTTTTTTAATTCTTCAAGCCGCCTAAAATACTCATTTTCCGGGTGAATATTCGGATTATAATAGTAAACAGTTATATCAAAAATTCCAGAAAGATACTCAATTACATAACTGCTGCAAGGTCCGCAGCAAGCATGCAGCAAAAGCGAAGGTTTAGCTCCGTCCTTTTTCTGCGAAAACTGCGAAATAATTTTTTCAAGCTCTTTTTGATAATTTATTTTTTCCATTTTTGGGGATTTTCGGGCGTTATTTTTCTGCCAATTTAAGTCATTTTTTCTGCGTTCTATTTAACCGTCAGACCGGCCGCTCTGGCTTCGCTTGCGCTCATTGCCTCCGGCAACTTCGGCCGCCGCGTCCGCCGCAGCATTGCTTGCGCCGCCTTTTTAAATTAAAAAAGGGCTTAAAGATAAAACTTATCAAAAAGCCCGGATTCAGCGGCAGATTCTAAAAAGAATTATTTTTTCTGGTAAGACTTTACGAATTTTTACTGCAACTAAACTAAAATAAATTTATAACAGAATATTTTAATTTAACAGGCAATATCCTGCGCTTTTTCAAGAAAAACCGACAATTTTTCACGCTTTTAAAAGTCCTTTTGCAAATTTTCTGTCAGCCATTTTTTCGGCTTCTTTGTAAAAAATCGCAACATTTCCAATTATTCGCACAAGAGTCGAATCTGTTTTTTCTTCAATCGTTCTTGCAAGTTCTTTTTTTTCGTCTTTAAACTCGTTAAATTTCACTTTAATAAGTTCGTGAACTTTTATAACTGCCAGAATTTGCTTTATCTGCTCTTCTGTTACTCCGGCGCCGCCAATCAAAACAAAAGGCGTCATTGGCTGAGCTGATTTTTCCAGGAACTTTCTCTGTTTGCTAGTTAATTCAATCATAAAAGAAATAATATCTTTTGTAGAAAAAAATATCAATTAAAGAGATTTTTCACTTAATCAACCGCAACTTATTGGTTATTTTGATACATTTTCAATAATAAGTAAGTCTGTTTTTGTAAGTAATTCAGATATAAATTCTTAAAATGAACAGCGATAAAAGTCTTGGCGAAATAATCGGCGACAACGTCAAAAGAATCAGGCACGAAAAACACATTACACAAGAAAAATTATCCGAAAAAAGCGGTGTTGCTGTTAACACAATCCGCAATATGGAAAAAGGACGCTGGCCGTCCGCACACACTTTAACAGCAGTTTCCAGGGCTCTAAATATCGATGCAAAATTTCTTTTGAGCTACGATTCCGACCAAATGTATTTAAAGGAAGAACTTCAGTCAAAATTAAATCAGGCAATTGAATTTATTTTGGACAAGCCGGCTTCAAATCTATATTCGCTAAACCACGTTTCTGACAGAAATAAAAAATAGCCGCTTGCTTTTTTTATTCCTAAAAAAATTGCGCAAGCCTCGCGAAGATTTTGCTTTTGTGGACAGCAAAGTTTTAATTCGATATAATTTTTCTATTATTTTAAAGGCAATTAAACGCGAAAATTAGAGGAAAATCATGCCAAAAATTGAAGTAAACGAAAATCTTTTTTTTAATCTTCTTGGAAAAAAATACGACTTTGACACTTTGGAAAAAAAGCTTACTTTTGCTAAAGCTGAACTCGATGAAAAGCCGGATATGTCTCAGCCGGAAAATGAACGCGTTATTAAAATCGAATTGAACGACACGAACCGTCCTGACCTTTGGTCTACCGGCGGCGTTACCCGTCAGCTCCGTATTCATGAAGGCGCAAAACGCTCAAATTATTCTTCTTTTTTGTCTAAAAAAGGCAGCGTAAAGGATTGCGCAGACCGTGTAATTACGGTTGAGCCGGAAATGAAAAATATCCGTCCGTATATGGTAAGTTTTGTAATTTCTGGAAAACCAATCGACGATCCAATGTTAAAGGATATTATCCAGACTCAGGAAAAGCTCTGCTGGAACTTTGGCCGCAAGCGCCGCTCAATTTCTATGGGCGTTTACAGAATGGCTGATATTAAGTGGCCTTGCCATTACAAGGCTGTTGATCCTGACAAAACTTCTTTTGTTCCTTTGCAGTGCGAGCAGCCTATGACTTGCCGTCAGATTTTGACTGAACATCCAAAGGGCAAAGATTTTGGCTGGATTATAAAAGATTTGCCAAAATTTCCGCTTTTGACAGACGACACTGGCGAAGTTCTTTCGATGGCTCCTGTTATCAATTCCGCAACACTTGGAGCAGTGCAGGTTGGCGACAAAGACCTTATGGTTGAGCTTACTGGCGACAACATGGAAAACCTTATGCTTTCTGCAAATATTGTTGCCTGCGACTTTTTTGATGCAGGTTATGAAATTTTGCCGGTAAAAGTTGTTCATCCATACGAAACTGCGCTCGGAAAAGAGATTGTTGCTCCGTTCTATTTCCAGCCGTCAACAAAAACAACTCTTGCGGCAATCAATAAAAAACTTGGCTGCGATTTGACAAAAAATGAAGTTTTGGATGCGCTTGCCAGAATGGACAACGATGTTTCTGCCAAAGATTTTGACGCTTCTGAAAAAACTGCAAATTATCTCAAGGCAAATAAAAACGATGTTGAATTTGTTCTCAATCCGCCTCCATACAGAAACGACTTTTTACACGAAGTCGATATAATCGAAGATGTCATGATTGGCGTTGGCCTGGACAATTTTAAGCCTGTTCGTCCAAGCGATTTTACAGTCGGACAGCTTTCTGACGTTACGCTTTTTAGCCGCAAGGCAAAAGAAATTATGGTCGGTCTTGGCTATCAGGAAATGATTTTTAACTATCTGGGTTCAAAACGCGACTATATCGACCGCATGTGCGTAAGCTCAGAAAATGTAATCGAAATTTCAAACCCTATGAGCGAAAACTACCAGTTTGTTCGTCCTTCAATCATTGCTTCTCTGTTGAGGGCAGAAAGTCAGGCTGGACAGGCTGTATTCCCCCACAAAATTTTCGAAATCGGAAAAGTTGCTTTTCTGGATTCAAGCGAAAACACAGGAACAAAAACAATTCAGTCACTTGGATTTATGACAGCCTGCAACAATGCAAACTTTAACAGTCTTGCAAGCGAAGTAAGCGCTCTTCTTTATCTTCTCGACCACAAATATGACGTAAAAGAAGTTGAAGACCCTCGCTTTATTCCTGGAAGACAGGCTGCAATCATGCTCAACGGTAAACAAGTTGGTGTTTTTGGCGAAGTTCATCCGCAGGTTTTGGAAAACTGGGGAATTATTGTTCCTTGTGTTGCCGGCGAAGTTGACATCGAAGCCCTCATGCCAAAAGAAAAACCACATTCAAAACCGGCAGAAAAAGCGAAAACTGAATCAAAGCCAGCTGGAAATGTAAGCCCTGCAGAAACAGACCCGGCAGCTTACTTTAACAGCCACATCGAGCTTTTAGTTGCAAAAATCGAAAAAGTTGAAACAAATCCGCAGGGCGACAAACTGTATGTTGAGACAATGGACGACGGTTCTGGCACACCAAGAATTATTCAGTCTGGATTGCGCCCATATTTGAAAGAAGAAGAGCTCCTCGGAAAACACGTAATTATTGCGGCAAACTTAGCTCCACGCAAAATGAAAGGCGTAGAAAGCCGCGGAATGTTGCTTGCCTGCGATTATACAGAAGACGGAAAAGAAAAAGTTGAGCTTTTGACCGCTCCGTGGGCCGCTCCAGGAACTGTAATTTCTTTGGAAGGAAGCGAGCCTTGCGAAAAACCTGCAAAAATCGACATTGACAAGTTCTGCAAAGTAAGTTACAAAATCGAAAATCATAATTTTATGATTGCAGGAAAAAAAGCTCTCGCTGCTGGAAAAGAAATTACAACAGAAAAAGCAGACAACTGTGATGTAAAATAACCAATTCTTTGGTGGTTGCGCTTATCTTAAACAAAAAGACCGGAAAATAACCGGTTTTTTTGTTTTAAATTGCCTTTCCATTTAAAAATTTTTCTACAAGTTTTCCATTTTTGTAAATCAATTTGAGCGAAAAAAACGGCGCATTTGTGTGCAGAAGCCGGAGAAAAATTTTGTCGCCTTCCCAAAGCTCCAGACTTTCAATTTTTTCAAACGGAACCCATTCCAAACAGCCTTCGCTGCAATCAATGAGTTTGCCTTCGAATTTGTCGGAAGTATAAAGACACATATACTCAGCCTCGTCTTCATCCGAAACAAAAGTGACAATTCCTCGAAAAGCAAATTTTTTGAGCGTAAGTCCGGTTTCTTCCTTAACTTCCCGCAAAAGGCAGTCTTCCGGACTTTCATGATGCTCAAAATGACCACCGACTCCAATCCATTTGTCGTGGTTTATGTCGTTCTGCTTTTTTACGCGGTGCAGCATCAAGTAAGAATTATTTTTTTCGATATAGCAAAGAGTTGTAAGTTGAGATTTCATAAAACTGATTATACCACAAGCAAAAGTTCAAAAAAATATAACTTGCATTTTCTTGAAACTTTTTGACAAATCCTGTAACATTCAATTTTAGTATGGCTAGCCGCAATGTAAAAATGTGTTCAACTCTCATTACTAAAGTTTGCGCTCATATTGTTTTTATCTGTTAATTTGTCAGCCTGTTTCTTTTTGAAACGGGCTTTTTTTTTGAAAAACCGATGCTTCCGGGTTTTAGGGCGGAGCCCTAGGAGAGGGGGTAGTGGAAAAGCCAACAAAGCATAGCGGCTTGGCTTTGGAGCGAGGGGGAGACTTTCCCCTCCTAAAAATAAAATTGGTTTTTATAAATTTTAGGAGTATATATGAAAAGAGACGACATTAAGAAAGTTCTGATTATCGGTTCAGGCCCGATTGTTATTGGTCAGGCATGCGAATTTGACTATTCGGGAACTCAGGCTTGCAAGGCTTTGCGCGAGCTTGGCTACAAGATTGTTTTGGTGAATTCAAATCCGGCTACAATTATGACCGACCCTGTTATGGCGGACGCGACTTATATTGAGCCTCTTAATGTCGAAAGAATAAGCCAGATTATCGAGAAGGAACGGCCGGACGCGCTTCTTCCGAACTTGGGCGGTCAGACTGGACTTAACATGGCGATGGAGCTTAACAAGTCTGGTGTTCTAGACAAGTACGGTGTAAAAGTAATCGGTGTTAATCTTGACGCGATTGAGCGGGGAGAGGACCGCGAGATTTTCAAGGAGACAATGAAGAATCTTGGAATCGACACTCCTCGCTCTGATATTTGCCATACTGTAGAGGGCGCGGAAAAAATCGCTGAGGAAATCGGATTTCCGCTTGTTGTTCGTCCTGCATACACGATGGGCGGAGCCGGCGGCGGATTCTGCTACAATGTCGAGGAGCTCCGCGCGATTGTCTCAAACGGACTTGACCTTTCGCTCACTCACCAGTGTCTTATTGAAGAGTCGATTTTGGGCTGGGAAGAGCTTGAAGTTGAGGTTGTGCGCGACGCAAAGAACCAGATGGTCGCAATCTGCACAATCGAAAATATTGACGCGGTTGGAGTTCACACAGGAGACTCTTTCTGCGCCGCTCCTTTTATGACGATTGACAAGGAACTCGAGCAGAAGCTCCAGAAAATGGCATTTAAAATCGTCGAGAACATCGGCGTAATCGGCGGAACAAACGTTCAGTTTGCTCACAATCCTAAAAACGGAAGAATCGTAATCATCGAAATCAACCCAAGAACTTCGCGCTCTTCGGCTCTCGCTTCAAAGGCGACAGGATTTCCGATTGCCTTGATTTCTGCAAAACTTGCTGCCGGTCTCACGCTTGACGAAATTCCTTACTGGCGCGACGGAACTTTGGAAAAATACACTTTGGGCGGCGCGCCTGACGGAGACTACGTTGTTCTTAAATTTGCTCGCTGGGCTTTTGAAAAATTCCGCGGAGCGAAGGATGAGCTTGGAACTTCAATGAAAGCTGTCGGCGAAGTTATGGCGATTGGAAAGAATTTTAAAGAAACTTTCCAAAAAGCAATCCGCGGTCTCGAAAACGGACGCGCTGGACTTGGCTTTGCAAAAGACTTTAACAAAAAATCTGCCGAGGAGCTTTGCGAAATGCTCAAGACCGCTTCTTCTGAAAGATATTTTCAGCTTTATGAGGCAATCAGAAAAGGCGTTCCGCTTGAGACTCTTTCAAAAATCACTTACGTAAAAGAATATTTCCTCAAAGAAATGAAGGAAATGGTTGACCTTGAGGAAGAAATGCTCAAAAATCCAGGACGCGTTCCGGAAGACAAGCTTTTGATTAAGGCGAAAAAAGACGGATTCAGCGACAAATATCTTTCAAAAATTCTCAAGGTTGCAGAAAAAGACATCCGCAAACGCCGCAACGAGCTTGGAATTAAGGAAGCATGGCTCAGAGTTCCTGTAAGCGGAGTAGAAAATGCCTGCTATTATTACTCAACATACAACGCAAAAGAAGACACTTCTGTTGCCACTGACAACAAGAAAAAAGTAATGATTCTTGGCGGCGGACCTAACAGAATCGGACAGGGAATCGAGTTCGACTACT
>DLLE01000013.1:0-203 GCA_002477955.1 Treponema sp. UBA7570
AATCTTGTGGATGTTCCGGAAGTTGAGTCGAGCTGGTTTGAGTTCAAAATCTACAAGGCGTACCAGCCGGAAATTTTGGACATAAAATCCGCCGCGAACAGGTCAGCAACTTTGTTTCTTGAAGAAATAAACGACGGCGTTTTCAATATTTCCGGAAAAAATCTTTTCGCGCTTCCGCAGAATGAGTCTGACATTTCTTTTAC
>DLLE01000013.1:345-1461 GCA_002477955.1 Treponema sp. UBA7570
TTTGACATGAAAAAACTTGACGTTGGAAAATACAATTTTGTGGCAACCGACGCGAGCGGCTTAAAAAGCGGTGTTGACCGAAAAAGCGAGATTGAGATTAAATTCAAGAAGCGCGTGGATTTTGATTTGAGCGCAGGCTATGTTTTTCCTGTTGTTCTTTACGATGGCACTTTTGAAAAGTATCTCGACACAAATCTGCTTCCGCTTAGCGCGACTGCAAGGGCTTCCTTTGTGCCTTTTAAGCACCGCTTTGGCTATTTTGGCTTCGGAATCTTTGGAAGTTATTCAAGAATTTTTGCGGACTACAGCAACTATCAGATTGACGGAAATTTGATAAATGCGGACGCGCTTTTTCTGTACCAGCTTCCTGTCCGGGTAAAATCTAAAAAATCAGAGAAGCGCCGCCACATTCTTACGCTGGAAGTTCACGGCGGAGCGGGAATTTCGTTTTTTAATGATTTGAAATTCCATTTTGAGCACGATATTGTTTCAGAGCCGTTGAACAGCATAAATCTAAATGCGGTTTTCGGCGGCGCGGTTCAGTTTTACATAACAAACCGGCTTTATTCGGAGTTTTCTTTTGACTGTGTTCTCGCCTTTTTGAGCGACATGGATTTTGGAATGATTTTACCGTCAGTTAGCATTGGCTGGCAGTTTTAGGCAGGAGAATGATATGAAAAAATTCGGTTTCATAAAAATTTTTAGATTCGCGCTAGTTTTTCTGCCTTTGATTTTTGGTTCATGCTCGTTTTTTTCAGATTCATGGAACGAGCCTGTAAAAGATTATTTTCAAAAATACACGGAAACTTCCGCTGTTACAGACTACGAGGTTGTTTCAGGCGTTTACGAAAAAGGTTCTGGAAAAATTTTTGTCTCTTCTAGTCAAGATTTTGAAGTGCGGCTTTTTTTAAGAAATCCTCAAAAATACGTTTTTCCTGCTGACTGTCTGAAACTTTCTTTCCCGAATTTTGACAAGGATTCTGCGGAAAATAAATTTGGAGAGCAAATTGATACAGGCGTTGTTTCAATTTTGCAGGACGAATCGGACGCTTCTGTGATGATTTTAAAATATCCGGCTGAATTTCTTGCGCTTTCAGAAACTGGATTTGATATTTC
>DLLE01000013.1:1631-3621 GCA_002477955.1 Treponema sp. UBA7570
TTCAATATGCCGTCAAAAGGCTTGCTTTCTAAAATCCACAGCGACATAAAGTCGCTTTCTGTGAACGGCGAAAAAACTTCTGTTGTCTTAAATGCGGACGGAACTTTTGAATTTGAGAATGAGTCTTTTAAGGTTGGAAACGCTTCATCTTCATCGTCATATTCTCCTGCTTCTTCAGTTTTGTTTGTGGAATATGGGCAGGCGGCTTATTTTGTTACAGACGATGTTCTTACGGACGAGGACACAACGTATGCAATAGAGCTTTTTGATGAGGCTGGATTTTCTTCTAAAGTTTCCACAAGCGTGAGTTCAATCCGTCTTGATGGCGTTGTTGTAAAAGATTCTTCGGAAAATGAGCTGCAAACCGGCGATGCTGTAAGCCAGGACGAAAACAGCTCCTATGCGACAATAACGCTTTCGCCTGCTCAAAATGCGAGCGACGGCTTGGACACTTCGGACTCAATTGTGGTTTACGAGCTTTATCAAGGTTTAGATGATACTGGAAAAGTTCTTTACAGCGGAAAAAATTCTGGCGGCGAAATCTCGTTGAAGATTCCTGCCGGAAAAGTTTTTCTTCGCGTTTATTCCCACAAGGATTTGTACGCGGATTCAATTCCAAAGGAATTTGGAATTCGTGTCTTAAAATCGATGCTTTTTGTTTCGCCGAATGGAAGCGACACAGAAAACACTGGAAGCTCTGATTCTCCGTTCGCCACAATTGCAAAAACTTTCTCGGACGACGGATTTTCTGACATAACGGTTCTGGGAACAGTCCAGCTTGCAGGAAGCGTTGATGAGGATGTTGAGCTTTCTGTGGCAAATGCGAACGTTGTAATCAACGGAAACGGAAATTCTGTCTCGTCTCTGAAAATGGCGGCGAGCGGCGGAAAATTGAAGGCGAACAAACTGAATGTTGCAGGAAATGTCGTGGTGGAAAACGGCGAGCTTTCTGTTTCTGGCGGAACAATTTCCGGAGATATAACGGTTTCTGGAGGAACGCTTTTGCTTAAAGACTGCACCGTCGGCGGCAATATAAATTACAACGGCGGAAAACTTGTTCTTGAAGGCAATACGGCAATTTCTGGCTCAATAGAAATTGGAGACGATTCTCTTGTGGTTTTTGTAAAAAATCTTACTGCACAAAAAGTCGCGGCAATTTCTGGAGTTGACACAAGAAGCAAAGGCTCTGAGATTCTTGTTTCTGCAGACGGCGATGAAAAATCAATGAGCGAAACCTGCAAACTTTTTGATTTGGACTCTGAAAAATGGGTTTTGACTGCGGATTCTTCCGGCACAAAAGGCGTTCTGGATTCTTCCGGCGGAAATATTATTGTTCAGGAATACACGCTTAGTTTTGCGGCGGCGGATTCTGTTAAGCCTGGAGAAAAAATCGGCGTTTCTGTAATTGTGACGGATTCGGATGGACAGACGGTTCAAACTTCGGATTTGGATTTTACAAACTGGAGCTTGAAATTTTTCAACCACGGAACATTCACTGGCGTTTCAAGTTCGGAAAACAGCATAGAAACCGGCGAAAACTGGCCTTTGGATTCTTATCAGCTTTTTGTTAGCGTTGAATTTAATGGCTCGGCTTACAGTTCTGTGCTTGATGTTGAACTTACAAAATAAATTGCGTGGAGAAAATTATGAAAAATGCGTTTTTTAATAGAGTGAAATTTGTTTTTTTGATTTTGATGTGCATTTTTTGTTCAATATTCTTTTTTGCCTGTGAAAATTTTACTTCTTCTGATAATTATGAGCCGAAAAATGATGAAAAACTTTATGAACTGAAAGGAGTTTTTTCTGTAAATGGCTCGTCTCCAAAGATTTTTGAAAACACGAATCATGCCAGAAGCGTTTCGGCAGAAATTCCCGGCGCAATTTTTTATGCTGTAATCGCAAAAAACGCAGGAAATTCTGAAAAATCGTACACAGCGGAAGTTGACGGCTCTGCTTTTTCCATAAAACTTTCAAAAGGCACGTGGAATAT
>DLLE01000043.1:0-10673 GCA_002477955.1 Treponema sp. UBA7570
AACAATGTAAAATGTTTTTGCCCAGCTAATTGTCTTCCCATGCATCCAGAAATTCCATCATGAACTGCTGGACATCGCCAAACCATTTTTTTTGAAATTCGCAGGCTTCAACTCCTATGTAGCGAAAATGCCAGCTTTCCCAGCGATAACCTGTTATATCTTCATATCCGTTCGGAAAACTCAAGCTCCAGCCGTATTTTGCGGCATTCTTGTAAACCCACTGCCCCGGAACTGTATCTGCAAAGGCGTCATCAACCGGAGCAAAATCCAAGGCCATTCCAAGCTGATGCTGGCTTGTTCCTTCGCGCGCACTTTCGCGTTCTGCTTCTTCAAGTCCGTCAACTTTTACCCAATATGCAAAAAGATTTTTCTGATATTCGTAGGAACGGTAAGTTGAACTTACAGTCAGCGTAATTCCATCATTTTTTGCAGCCTGAGCAAGAACTTTTAAAGCCTCAAAACTTTCTGGACGAAGGCTCAAATTGTTTTTATTGATTGCAAATAAATCGTTTTTTTCAAGGTGAACTAAATTCTTCGGTTCATAATCAGCGCCAACCGCATGCCGCTTGTCGATTAAATAAAAAGGACTTAAATCTTCCGAAGAAAAATTTTTTCTGCTTTCAAGAACGCGATGCAAATCTGCCAGGAATTCTTCAGGATTTCCGTTTGGAATTACATTTTTTGCACGTTCGCTCATCGAAGAAAGAACCCTGTTCAATTTTGCAAGCTCTGGATTTTGAGCCTGCAAATTTTCGGTTGCTGCAGGTTTGTTTTTTTTCTGTCCGCAAGAAACAAAAATCCCGCAAAAAAACAGCAAAATTGCGCACAAAGAAGAGAAAACTGATTTTTTCATAAGAGCTAAATAACCTCAGTTACTGAATGTATAAAATAGAAAGTATCGCTAAAACCTGTGTCATCTAGAGCCTGGCGCACAACCGGCGAAGGATTCATTATATAAAGACGGTGATCAAATTCTTCAGCTTCGTTAAATCCACCCATTATAAGACCGACTCCCGCAGAATCAATCGCTTCGACAGAAGAAAAATCAAGCACAAGGTTAGAATCGACAACAACTGTATAAACCTTGCCTTTCAGTTCGTCAAGAGTATAAGAATTTACGACACCGACAAGTTCATAAAGAACGTAATTTGCACCGAATTTTTCAACAACTTTTAAGGCATCCATTTAGATTCTTCCTCCGTTAATTCTTATTTGCAAGACGCTTGATTACAAGAATCGAAACATCGTCATCAAGTTCTTTTGCAAGAAAATCAGCCGCAGAATCGTACATTGTGCGAGCCATCACATTTGCCATGCAGGAAGTATTTTCTGTAATCGAACGCTGGATTCGCTCTTTTCCGTAGGTTTCACCGCGCAGAGATTTTGAATCGATAAGACCATCGGTACAGGTAACGATAACATCGCCTGGATTCAACTTTACTTTTTTTACTTTTATGAGTTTTCCAATATCCTTTGCAAAACCAAGAACACGGCCTTCACCTTGAATTTCAATTACGTTGTTATAAGATTTTGTGTACAAAAACAGGGCTGGAACTCCGCAGTTAATGTAATACATTGTGTCATCATTAAAATCAAGCAGCGCAAAAACGCCTTCAAAGAACGTTCCTTTTGGCAAATTGTAGCGGATAAACCTGTTTACTTTTTCAACAAGAAGCTTAAAATCACGGGTTTCCTGCAAGAATGTGCGAATAATCGACTTAATGATTACCATGCTCATAGAAGCAGAAATTCCTTTCCCGCTCAAGTCGCCCAAAATAAAAATATGCCGCGAATCAGAAAGGCGGATTAAATCGACAAATTCGCCGCCAATATTGTGCGCATGTTCCATAATGTAGCCGGTATCGTATTTTGGATTCTTAATTGGATCCATGTTTTCCTGAATGGAAGTAATAATCTGGCTTGACATACGGATTTCGCGGTTTACAGTTCCGACAATTGCCTGATTTGAAATATTGCGCATGTAATAACCGAATACAAAAAAGTAAGAATAGAATTTTGTAAACGTGATAAAGTCGTAGTCAGCGTAGATGTTTCCGCCGGCTTTTTGACCAAGGGTAATAAGACCGACAATGCGGCGGCCTTCTGCAAGAAGAATTATGGCTTCAGAAGAAGTGTCCGCAAAAAGTTTTAACAGTTCATGCTTGTTGCGTTCAAAAAGATGTCCGTTATCAACCTGACTTTTTAAAACAACCATGCGGTTTTGGTTGAGCATTGCGTCAAAAACAGCATTTTTTATGTCGAGGGTGAGTTCCGGACTTCCGTTTTGCTCATAAATCGCCTTGAGAATATTTTCGCTTTCTACAAAAACGTGCATTTTCGACAGACCAAGGTTGTGAATAAAAATATTCTGCATATCGTGAACAATTTTTTCCGGATCTTCACCATAGTCGAGCTTAGATAGCTGCTCTTCAAAAACTTCAGCATACTGGAAAGAGCGGAAATACTGTTTTTTCGCAAGGAATTTCGAAATTTGATAAGAAATTGTAATACAGACTACAATTACAATGCCGATTTCCAAAAAGAAGACAAAGTGCGACAGGGCAAATTCCGGCCACAAACGCGGAAAGAAAATTCCAACAACAACGGCAGGAGCAAGATAGCAGGAAATAAAAGTAACAAAAACACCGACTACATATTTTAAATCGTACAGAAAGTTCTGATGAGAATTATAAGAAAGGAGTACCTGAATAACTGCGACTGCAACAAAAACAAGAGAAGAAAACATTGGAACGCGCCCGCAGGCCTGCTTGATTACCCAAAAAGAAATCCAGCCGGCAACAAGCGCAAGCACGTTCAAAAGCGACTTCTGCATGTTAAGACGGTCATCGCGGTTTTCTGCACGCAAAATCATAATTAAAACGGAAAGAACAGGACATCCAATCAAAAGAAGCGCCTGAAAAACTTCAAACCAAGTTACAGGAAAATAGTTTGTAAGCTGTCCTTTAAAAAGAGGCTTAGAATCAACGCTTAAACCAAGAAATTCTGTAATTGTAATTCCGGTAATCTGAGTAAAGACAAACCAAACAGAAACCAGAACCAACCCCCATTTTATCGTCTTTACAACAGCTGGACGGTTATAAGAAGGAAACAAAATACAGTAAACACAAAAATCAATTGAATAAACTGTTGCCGCAATAAGAGCAAGGCGGAAAAACAGAAGAGGCATTCGGTCTGATGCGTAAAAAGTAGACCATAACATAAGAGCTATTGCAACACAAGAAACTGCAAGATAAACGCACATTGTCGTAAGAGGATTATTTACGTTTTCTGCAGAACGGTGATCGATATAAAATGCAAGGCCAACGGCAAAAGCCGCCATTACAAGGTTTAGAACAACATAAATCATAACAATTTCTCCTAGCCCTGAAGTTTTGCAACGAGCATTGTAAGGTCATCGTGAAGGCGAGTATCCGCATTATAACTAAAAACAAGATCCGTAATATCTTTTATGAACTCGCGCGGCTCTTTAGAGGCGCTTTTTTTTATCGTATCAGTAAATAGCTGTGTATCACCCAATTCAACTTTGTCCGCATTCATAACTTCAGAAACACCGTCACTTGCCATCATAATAAGGTCTCCGGAAAAAAGACGCTGTTCGCTTACTTCAACTTCGTCAATAGGAATAATTCCGACAATCGGACAGTTTGAAGAAAGAGATTTTATTCTATAGCCGTCCGGAGAACGGGTTACAATAATCGGATCGGACATAGAAGCGTTTACATAGCGAATTGTCATTTTTTGAGTGTCGATGATTCCAATGAACAAAACAGTATATTTATCCTGAAGGTGCATGTCTTTAATGGATTTGTCGATCGCCATAATCATGCCCGGCAAATCTTCCTTGTTTTCCTTGATTTTTACCGTGTTCATTACAAGTCCCATGACGAGGGCCGCCGCAAGACCTTTTCCAGAAACGTCTCCAAGCATTACAAGAGTTTTGTGCTCGTCAATCGGAAGAACCGTATAATAGTCTCCAGAAACATTTATCAGCGGACGGAAATATGCGGCAAGTTTAACCCTGTCAACTTCCGGCATTCTCTGCGGCAAAAAGGCACGCTGAGTTTCTGCAAGCTGCTCCCATTCCTTTGAAAGCTCAGAAATTTCAGAAAGACTGGAAATAGTTTCCGCGCGCAGCTGAAAACGTCCCAATTCCTCGTAAAGCCTTGGAAAAACTTCCATATCAAAATATTTTGTGTAACGACAAAAAACAAAAAAATGAAAACCCTTAGACGAAATGAAAAAACCCCGCGACTTACGGCTTTTAGAAACAATACCGAAATTGTCGCCTAAAAAGAAAGTTCCCTCTTCCCAGTCAATCGAATAATTTCTTTCGAGCAGTTCCATTCTCGCAGGATCTGAACTAAGCCGGTTTGGTGAATTGTAGAGAACGTAATTTGTCATACGGTTAATGTACAAAACAGAACAGTCGGCCTTTACTTCCAAAACATCTGCAATCAGGTTGTAAAAATCTTCCATTGAATAGCACAGACGCAGCTTATCGGTAAATTCCGTCAAAAAAGCAGTTTCGCCGCTTCTCATCGTGCTTTTTTCAAGATGCAGACGAACCATCGAATAAAGCGTACTTGCAATCATGATTAAAACACAGAACAAAACCGCAGTTACGGTCGTAGGAAACGTATTTGAATAATCAACAAAGTCGTTAATTTTAGTCTGCGGCACAAGAAAAACAGCCAGAGAAAGAAATATCAACGAAAGAAAAATATAAACCAGAGTAAGACCAATTCGTCTACGCGCTTTAAACATACAACCCTCTTTTCGACCAGACAAAAAGCCCAGAGTTTCTATTTAATTACAGAGCAACCTCAAAATATAAATTTTCAGAGGCTTTCTATCGACAGTATCGGCAGATTCTTACAGAATCATAACTTACACAAGCATCGATTTTGGAATTTTATAAGTTGAACCGCAGTTGTGGCAGACAATTTCCAATGGATCAGGATCGTTTGCAAGAATATCGGCAAGTTCATTTTTTGGAAGAGCCTTAATCTGCCGTGCGTAATACTCTGCGCTGCAAGGACAGTCAAAAATAATTTCGCGGCTCAAAACTGCCGTCGGATTAAATTCCCTGAAAAGTCCGTAAATTACGTCTTCCATGTCGCCGCCGTCGCTAAACCATTTTCCAATTGACGGCATTGCGCTAAAGGCATTTTCAACCCTTATAAGGAGCTCCTCATCTTCATCATCCTTTGAGTCAATGTCGTTTTCAACCTGCTCAGTTTTTACAGAAGATTTTCCGCCTGCCTTTGGAAGAGCCTGAAGAAACATTCCGCCTGCTCCAATTACACGTCCTTGTCTGTCAAACTGGATGCTGGTGTTAAAAGCGGTGTGAATCTGCTCACTCTGAGCAAAATAATGAGTCAAATCCTTTGCAATGTTTTTGTAGAGAATTTCTGTCATTCCAACCTGCGGAGCCTTCATTCCCTCGCCCATTCTCCGGACAGTCAAAGTGCCTTCTCCAAAAAATGGAGCAAGATCCCAGTTTTCAAGAGGTTTTTCGACAGGAATTGGATTTTGAAGCAAATGTCCACGCACATATCCAGAAGAATCCGCTTCAACTCCAAAACCAACGGCAGGACCGTTAGACTCGTAGTGCAGAGAAACGTGTTCCCTGCCTTTCATCGTAGGAATCATAAGCGCTGCGCAAAGTTCAGCCTGGCCAAGCACGAGAGTTTCAAGAATTCCAAGATGCTGGTTGGCGCGCATTTGATTCACAAGCCGGGTTCCATTCAAAAAAGCGCCGCGCACCCGGCCGTCAGCCATAACAAAAATAGTCATTTCGTCTTTGTGAATAGACTTCAAGTGTTTTAACAATTCTTCATCTTTAATTTCTTCTCTAATCATAAGATGTATTATATCAAGAACAAATTTCTTCCGCATCACACAATAGGTAAATAACATTCGGTTTAAATAAAATCAAAGCATTTTTTAAACAGTTTTTTCAAATATCGTTTTATAAAAACTTCAAAGTCTTAAAAAAAGTGATACACTATAAAATAATGAGGTAACTTTTATGCTTAACACAAACAACAACATGGCAATTCTTAAAAAAAATGTCCTTGCCGAAATTGTAAAATTGCAGTTAGAAGAAAAACTTTCAGATTCAAAAACAGTCAGCCAGATTGAACTTATTCCAGAAAAAGTTGTTCCAGACGGAACAATTCCTGTTACAGGCTCGCTCGAAAACGACAGAAGCATTGTCCGTGCCCGCATCGTTGCAGACCTCGGATTTTCACTCGAAGACTACGACCCTCAAAAGCCGCTCGCAGATTACGTAAAGCAGGCATTCCGCCGACAAAAACCAACTTGGCCGGTTTTAACAATGTACAAAAACGCCTGCAACGCTTGTGCAAAACCTCATCACTTTGTGACAGACGCCTGCCAGGCCTGTCTTGCCCGTCCATGCAAGATGAACTGTCCGCGTCAGGCAATTGAAGTTACCGGCAGGGCAAAAATCGACACTTCAAAATGCATAAACTGCGGTCTCTGCCTAAAAAATTGTCCATACCACGCAATCATAAAAACAGTTGTTCCCTGCGAAGAAGCCTGCCCGGTCGGAGCGATTGCAAAAGATTCGGAAGGAAGGGAACAAATCGACTACGAAAAATGTATTTTCTGCGGAAAATGCATGGCAAACTGTCCCTTCGGCGCAATGATGGCAAAATCCCAGCTTTTTGACGTTATAAAAAACATAATGGAAGGCAAAAAAGTAGTCGCCATGTACGCGCCTGCAATCGGAGCACAGTTCAAAGGCTTAAAACCCGGACAACTCGACGGCGCTCTTTTAGAGGCAGGATTTAGCAAAGTCTGGGAAGTTGCCGCCGGAGCAGACATGACAGCCGACAGCGAAGCCGAAGAATTTTCAGAAAGGATGAAGAGCGGAGACAAAATCATGACAACAAGCTGCTGCCCGGCCTATGTACGCGCCGTTCAAATCCATATTCCCCAGCTGGCAAAATGCGTTTCCGAAACAAAATCTCCAATGATTTACACAGCCATGCTTGCAAAAAAAGCCGATCCAGACTGCGTTACAGTTTTTGTCGGTCCTTGTCTTGCAAAAAAACGCGAAGGCATGGATTCAGACACAGTGGACTATGTTCTTACAGTTGACGAAATAAACGCTCTCTTTGCGGCAAAACAAATCGAACCTTCAAAATCTCCGGAAAAACCAGAAAAATACGTTCCTACAGTTTCCGGCAGAAATTTTGCAAAAAGTGGCGGCGTTGCACAGAGCGTAAAAATTCGCCTCAAAGACCAGTCAATTCTCCGCCCGCTCGTAATCAACGGACTAACAAAAGACCAAATAAAAATTCTTTCAAATTACGGAAAAATCAGCGCAGGAGAACTTCCTCAGCCAGAAAACTGCCCTAATTTAATCGAAGTTATGGCCTGCGAAGGAGGCTGTATTGCAGGTCCAGGAGTAATCACAAACCCAAATTTGGGCAACGGACTTTTAACTCTTTATGCAAATTCCGGCTCAAAACCAGATGCAGACGGAATTCCTAAAAAAGCCGACATGGAAAAAATTGCAAAAGAGCAAATTTAAAATTTGGACGAAGACTTCCTAAAGTACCGCACATTTTCTTGCTCCGAAGTTCCAGTCCATTCAAAAACCGGCTTTTCGCGGTTCCGCTTCCGCTTCATTTTAAGGCGACGCTTTCGCAAAAGCGCAACCGCCGCCTTAAAACGCCTTGCGCCGCTGCAATCCGGCGTACATTTACGGAGTTTTTTATGAAAATTTTCAAAAATTTAAATTCACAAAAAATAAAGAAAATTTTGACAGTTTCTGTTATTTTATCATCAGTTTTTTCAACATTTGCAAAGCAAAAACAAGTGCGCATAGGAGTTCTAAACGGACCTTCTGCAATTCCATGCGCTTATTTAATAGAAAACAAAAACAGTTCCGAAGTCAAAAATCTCGCCTTTGAAAACTGCGCTTCTGTTCAAACAGAACTTCCAAAACTTTTAAAAGGAGAGCTAGACATAGGTTTTCTTCCTCCAAACATTGCTGCAAAAGTCTTTAATTCTTCAAACAAAAAAATCGTCTGCCTTGGAGTTACAGGAAACGGAAACCTTTATCTTCTCTCAAAAACAGGCTTTCCGCAAAATTTTTCTCTGGAATCGCTCAAAGGCAAAACAGTGCAATGCGCAGGACAAGGCGCGACTCCCGAATTCATTTTAAAATATCTGCTTTCAAAAAACGGACTGAAAAATCAGGTAAATCTGGATTTTTCAATTCCTAACGCAAACATCGCCGCGGCCTTAATCTCGGACAAAATCGAGTTTGCTCTCGTTCCGGAACCTTTTGCAACAGTTGCCCAGACAAAGTCTCCGCAAGTCAAACGCATTTTAAATATTCAGGCAGAATACGAAAAACTTACAGAAAAAACTTTTCCAATGACGCTTTTAGTCGCAAATGCAGATTTTGCAAAAAACAACAAAAAGCTCATAAAAAAAATTGCCGCTCTCTACGCAAAATCGAACGAGTGGACTGTAAAAAATCCAAAGGAAGCAGGAATTCTTGCAGAAAAAGCAAATTTGGGGTTAAAAGCGGCTGTTGCAGAAAAGTCAATTCCGAACGCAAATTTTATCTGGCAGGATTCGCTGACGGCAAAAAAGCAGATTGAATCAATTCTTTCTGTTTTTTTACAGGAATCTCCGCAGTCAACCGGAGGAAAACTTCCTGACGACGATTTTTATTTTTCTCTAAAATGAACAAAAAAACTGTAAATTTTATTTCAATCCTGAGTTTCGCATTTTTGTGGCAAATTTGTGCCGTTCTTGCAAAAAATCCTCTCGTTTTTCCGACATTTACGGCAACTATTTCTAAATTTTTTGAACTGTGCGCGACACGAGACTTTTGGCAGAGCACGCTTTTTTCTTCGCTCCGCGTTTTTGCGGGCTTTTTTATCTCTGTTTTTTTGGGAATTACTGCCGGAGTTCTTTCCGGAATTTTCCCGCTTTTTAAGGCATTTATAGCTTTTCCGCTTTCCTTAATCCGTTCAGTTCCTGCAGTCTCGTTTATTTTGCTTGCGGTTTTTGTATTTAATTCAGATTTTGTGCCGATTTTTAGCGCAGTTTTAATGGCTTTTCCGGTTATGACCGCTGCTGTAAGTTCTGGACTTGATTTTAACGCAGAAGACAAAAAACTTTTTTTTATGGCAAAAGTCTTTAAGCTCACAAAATTTCAAAAAATCCGTTTTATCGTCCTTCCAAAACTCCAGAATTTTATCGAAAGCGGAATTTTTTCAACTTTTGGAATGAGCTGGAAAGTTGTCGCCGCAGCAGAAGTTTTGAGCATTCCAAAAAAAGCGCTCGGAGCAATTTTACAGAATGCGCAGGTCCAGCTCGAAAGCTCAGCTCTTCTTGCAACTACAATTATGCTCGTTTTTCTTTCGTTCGCCTTTGAAAAAATTTTGCATAAAGCGTTTGACAGACTTTTTTTGACCCTGACTTCTCCGGATTTTTCAAAAAAAATATCAAAAAACAAAAAAACAGAATCTTTTCAAAAAAAATCTTGCGAAAAAAATCAAACAGAACAGAATTCAACTTCTGTCAAAATCAAAAACCTTACGATAAAAAAAGGCAATAAACTTTTATTTGAAAATTTCAATTATGAATTCCAAAAAAACAAAATTACGGCAATTCTTGCGCCGAGCGGAAGCGGAAAAACAACGCTTTTGACGCAAATTGCGCTTACAAACCCGGAAGTTTCGTTTTTGTTTCAGGAACCGCGGCTTTTGCCTTCTCTCACGGTTTTTCAAAACGTTTTTCTGCCTCTTTTTAATATTTTCGGAGCAAAAAAAGCAGAAGAAATTGCAGAAAAATATTTAAAAGCCACAGGATTATTTGAGCGCAAAGACGAAAAAACTCAAAATTTGAGCGGCGGCGAAAAACAGAGAGTTGCAATGGCCCGATCGTTCGCTTTTCCGTCAAAAATTTTGCTTTTGGACGAAGCCTTTCAGTCGCTGGACGAAAAAATCAAAAAATCCCTCGAGCAAACCCTAAAAAAACTCTTGAGCGAAAGTCCAAAAACAGTAATCTTTGTAACGCACGAAAAATCAGAAGCAAAGGAAATTGCAGACATAACAGTCGAAATGGAAGGCCGGCCTCTAAAAATCAGTTCAAGTTTTTCTTAATAACATTTATACTTTAATAGAAAAAATTTTATTTTAAGGTAAACACGAATGGCAAATTTTATTGACGAAAACACAGTTTTTATTCTGGACAGCTACGGTTTAATTTTTAGAGAATATTATGCTTTTTTTAGCCGGCCGCTGACAGATTCAAAAGGACAGAACATAAGCGCAGTTTTTGGTTTTTTTAGAAATTTAAGCATTTTAATAAAGAATTTTAAGCCAAAGTATTTTATTGCGGCAATGGACAGCCGGACGCCGACTTTCCGGCATCTTGCATACAAAGATTACAAGGCAACAAGGCAAAAAACTCCGGAAGAGCTAAAAGCGCAGTTCCCAATGATTGAGGAATGTTTAAAAGTGCTTGGAATTCCAGTTTTGAGAGTTGACGGCTACGAAGCAGACGATGTAGTTGCAACAATTGCAAGGCAGTGCGACAAAAAAGGACAGCATTGTCTGATTTTGAGCGCTGACAAAGATTTGCAGCAACTCACAAAC
>DLLE01000043.1:10766-51363 GCA_002477955.1 Treponema sp. UBA7570
GCAGGACGTCGAAAACGAATGGGGCTTAAAGCCAGAAAAAATACTTGATCTTTTAAGCCTTACGGGCGACAGCGCGGACAATGTTCCTGGAGTAAAAGGCGTTGGTCCAAAAACTGCGGTAAAACTTTTAAACGAATACGGAAGCCTCGAAAAAATTTACGAAAACGCAGACTCGATAAAAGGAAGCATTGGCGAAAAAATCCGTTCGGACAAAGAAAACGCCTTTCTTTCAAAAAAACTGATTACTCTTGAAGAAAATGTTCCAATTGAAGAGCTAAAGCCAGAATGTGAAGACTGCCTTGAAAATTTTAAAATAAAAAAACTTAATTTAGAAGAATTTTGCAGCGAAATGATAAAACGCGAACTTCCGGCACTGGCAAAAACATATTCTGAACTCAGCGAAAAAACAGCAAAAACCGAGAAAACTTCCCCAAAAAACGAAAAAGATTCCGAGCAAAAAAAACAATTTTCGCAGGTTGCAACAGAAATCAAAAAAAATAAGGGCGATTATTCTGCATGCACAGATTTGCAGGCATTAAAAAAATTTGTAGACGAAGCTCTAAAAACCGGAACTGCCGCATTTGACACAGAAACCGACAGCCTCAACACACGCGAAGCAAATTTAGTGGGATTTTCTCTTGCGTACAAAAAAGGAAGCGGAATTTACGTTCCTTTGATTTTGAACGAAGATCCCCTCTTTGCTCCGCCAATAATCTCAAAAAAAGACGCTTTTGAACAGTTAAAGCGAATATTTTTTTCGGAAACAACCGTTGTAATGCACAATGCAAAGTTTGACATTGAAGTGCTTTTTTACAACGGACTTAATCTTTTGGGAAAAAATGCGTTAGGGATCGCCGCGAGCGCCCCCGTCGAGCAAGAGCCCGACCCGGCGCAAAGCGCAGGGGAACGTCCGGATTTTAAACTTTGCGACACTATGGTTGCGGCTTGGCTTTTGGAACCTGACAGAACTGGAAAATCTCCTTTTGCGCTGGAAACTCTGGCAGAACAAAAACTGGGGCTTAAGGGCACGGAATTTGAAGAAATTGTCGGCAAAGACCAGACTTTTGCAGATGTAAAAATCGACGTTGCGGCAAAATACGGCGCGGAAGATTCTGATTTTACGCTGCAGCTTTGGCAACTTTTTGAAAACGAATTAAAAAGCTCAAATCTTTGGGAGCTTTTTGAAAAAATGGAAATGCAGGTTCTTCCAGTTCTTGCAAAAATGGAAATTGACGGAATTCATTTGGATTCTACCTGCCTTGCAAACTACGAAATTGAACTGAAAACCCAGATTTTAAAGGCAGAAAAAGAAATTTACGCTCAGGTCGGACACGAATTCAATATTGCTTCGCCAAAACAGCTGAGCGCGGTTCTTTTTGACGAAAGAAAACTCAAGCCGGGCAAAAAAACAAAGACCGGATACTCGACGGATACGGACGTCTTGGAATCTTTGCGCGAATTTGACTGCGTTCCTGGAATGATTTTGGATTATCGGGCAAAGGCAAAACTTCTTTCGACTTATGTTGAAACTTTGCCGAAAATGGCAGATTCTTCCGGAAGAGTTCACACAAATTTTATGCAGACTGGAACTGCAACAGGAAGACTTTCTTCAAAAGACCCGAATTTGCAAAATATTCCGGTTCGCTCGGAAGAAGGACGAAAAATCCGTTCGGCTTTTACAGCGCCTCAGGGAAAAGTCTTGATTTCGGCAGATTATGCTCAGATTGAGCTTGTAATCCTCGCCCATTTAAGCGGAGATGAAAACTTGAGCAAAGCGTTCAACGAAGGAACCGATGTTCACAAGTCGACGGCCGCCTTGATTTACGGACTTCCGATGGAAAGCGTAACGGCAGAAATGCGCAGAAATGCAAAAACCCTCAACTTCGGTTTAATGTACGGAATGGGCGCTTTTTCGCTGGCAAAGGACTTGAAAATTTCAAGAACCCAGGCCTCAGAATTTATTGCAAACTATTTTATGGTCTATTCGGGCGTGCGCAATTTTTTTGACAAAAACGTTGAACAGGCAGAAAAAAACGGTTTTATCGAAACGATTATGGGACGCAGACGGTGGATCCGCGGAATAAATTCTGCAAACAAAATGGAAAAAGAAGGTGCAATCCGCATTGCAAAAAACAGTCCAATTCAAGGAAGCGCGGCAGACATTGTAAAAAAAGCGATGATTGACGTTTCTAAGGCGCTCGAAGAAAATCCGACAGGAGCAAGGCTTTTGCTTCAGGTTCACGACGAATTGATTTTTGAATGTCCAGAAGGCCAAAAGCCGGTAAGCGACACAATCGCCCTTATAACCGAAAAAATGGAACACGCAGTTCAGTTGAATGTTCCTTTGAGAGTAAGCGTAGAAAGCGGAAAAACCTGGGGCGAATTCCACTAATTTTGAAAATTTATGAAAAAAATTGTAAAACTTTCTGACAAAAATTTTTTTTTAAAATTGATTCCTGACTCGCCGGAAATAATCTGTCTTTGCGGACAGATGGCGGCAGGAAAAAACTATGCCGCTCAAAAACTATGCTCGCAAACTGCGGACAAAAAATGCGTTTCCCTAGACCTCGACAAGACAGTACATCTTGCAATCGAAAAACTCACACCGCAAATTCTCCAAACCTTTGAGAAAGACGCAAAAAAAGCAAAAATCGAATTGCAAAACAAAGACGGCAGCCTCAACAGGCGTGCGCTCGGCGCCTTGATTTTTGCGCGGCCGGACTTGCTAAAAAAACAAGAAGACCTCGTTTATCCGGAAACTGTCCGCCTTGCAAAAGAATTTATCGCGCAGAATAAAAACAAAACCATTTTTCTAAACGCGACAGTCCTTTACAAGACGCCGCAACTTTTGGAGCTTTGCTCAAAAATCTATTTTGTCACTGCACCATTCATAAAACGCCTTATACGCGCAAAACGCCGCGACAAAATGCCTCTCAAACAGATAATAAAACGTTTTAAAACCCAAAACAAACTTCTTTCCGAATATAAAAAAACAAAACTTCCAGTCATCTTCATAAAAAACTAAACATTTTTTTTGAAATTCCGATAAAAACTATAGTGAAAAAATTGCACTGTATCGGGAGCTAAAATATTATGGAACAGAAAAAAACTTTATGGATTGTCGCTGCATCAGGTATATTTTTATTGGTAGTCGCAGGCGCTGCCCTTTTGCTTTCCTTTCAAAAAACAGGCGCATCTCAAACTTACTCAAATCCTGCTGACGGCTGGGTTTCTTCTGCAAAAGTTCCAGATTCATCAATTTTTGCAGAAAACAATCAGACATTAAACAGCAACTCACAGACCACAGCTCAGGATGCGGTTCAGCCTTTGCCGCAGTCAAACGCAAATGCAATTGCACAGACCGGCATTGAACCTCAAAAACAGTTCGCTCAAAACACAAATCAGCAGAACGAAAGCTCTTCTCCAAACGAAAATCCAATCAACGCAAAAAATGTAACCGTATTTACAGACAGCGCTCTCGTTTATGGAACAGGAACAACCACAACAATCGACTTAAATGCGCTCAAAACAAACCCAAATGCCGTTTCGCAGGTTACACCTCAAAACATTTACACGGCAGAGCAGTTAAACGA
Organism: Treponema sp. UBA7570; assembly: GCA_002477955.1. Taxonomy (GTDB): domain Bacteria; phylum Spirochaetota; class Spirochaetia; order Treponematales; family Treponemataceae; genus Treponema_D. Next base: position 14,360 of record DLLE01000043.1, read on the forward strand.
AAATAACAGAAACGAAAAAGCGGAAAAAACAGCTGTTCCGCAAGCTCAAACAGAATCAAAGCCAAAAACAACCGCCGTTTCAAAAACAGTTTCAAAAAAAGAAACTCCGGCAAAAAAAGTTACAGCAACTGCAAAATCTGTTTCAAAAACCGCAAAATCGGCAAAAACCACAGCGCAAAAACCAGTTTCTTACTGGATTCAGGTGGGCTCATACGAAGCAAAAAAATCCGCGGACGAAGCGCGCACAAGCCTCGAAAACAACAAAATTCCGAACGAAGTGTTCACTTACAACGACGCAAAAGGAAAATTGTTCTACCGTGTACGCGTCGGACCTTACACAACAAAAAGCGAAGCCGAATATTGGCAAAAACGCATTGCCTCGACAAATGAATTTGCAAAAATAAACAGCTATATAGTTCAAAATTAAGGGCGGCTGGGGCAATTCTTGCCCCACCATGCTTTCCGGGGCTACGACCAAACGCAGGCGTTTGTTTGCCTCCGGCCCCCCTCCAATCATTGCCGCAAAATAAAATTCCCGTTTTTTTTCAAAAATATTTCCAAAAAATTGTCAAAAATTAACATTCATCTCAACTTATATTGTGATGAAAAGATTATTTCTATTAGGTTTTATTTTACAAATATTTTTTCCAGCTTTCGGAAAAGAGCCTCAATTCAATTTTGAATTAAAATCCAGCGGAAACTTTTATTTTTCTGCAAACGAACAAAATTCTTTTTCAGGTTCAGGCGGAATTCTGGTTAACTTCGGTTCAATTTTTTTGAGAGGCTTTGTTTCTGTTCCAAAAAGCGAATTTTCAGAATTTTCTTCTGCCTTTAAATCGAAAAATTTTAATTCGATTTTTTCAGACAGACGCTGGAGCGCAAATTCAACTCTTTTTAAAAACACAATTCCTTTAACGCTTGCCGCAGGTTCAATCAGTTTTTCAAAATCGATTGGACGCTTAAAAAATCCTGTGCCCGCAATTTCGTCAAATCCTGTTCAAAAAAGTTTTCCGGTTTCGGCAGGAATCGGCTTTTCTCTTCCGACTATTTCCTCAACCGAAAAGCCGCCCGCCTTTTTCTGCAGTCTGGATTTTTTTAAGAAAAACATTCCGTTTTTGGTCCAGGCAGCGTTCAGACACGAAGACCGGGCGGCTTTTTTTAGCGCAAAAACAAAAATTCATTTTTCAAAAAAAATATTTTTTCAAAGCCACATAACTTTTTCTTCAACAATTCTGGAAAATAATTCTTCGTATCTTAAAAAAAACAACTGTACTTTTACAAGCCAAAGATGCAATTCTTTTTTCTGGGAAAACTTTTTCATCTCGCCTTTTTTTAAATTCAATTTTTATTCATGTTTTCAGCAAAATCCTTACGGAATCAACGCTTTTTACTTTAATTCAAAAATAAGACTTTCAGCGCAAAATTTTATTCTTGATGCTTCTTTTTTTGCAATTCCGACAACAAAAATTTCTCCAAAAGCGGTTCCGCTCATTTCTTCAGATTCGTCAATCATAAAAACGGCAGAGCAGGCTTCTTTAAACCCGCAGCTTGTTTTTCTTACGAAAGGCGGAAATTTGCTCAGATTCGGCATAACTGCCACCGAAACATGGAAAATTGCCGGAACAAGCGAAGTTTCTTCAATAAATATTGCAAAAATTGCGGCAGGCTTTATCTTTGAAAAACCAAATTTTTCGTTCAAATCGAATTTTACCGGCGGAAACATTCTTATTTCTGGAAATCCGCCTTCAAAAAGTTCAATTCCAAATAAATTTTACGAAATTCTGTTCGGCATATCAAAAACTTCTCCGAATTTTTCAAAAAAATTTACTATAAAAGGAAGACATTATCCGTCTAAAACCGAAAATGACAGCGTAAAACAAGAATTTTCGCTAGATTCTTCAATATCGCTCGGAAGAAAACGCAACATAAGAATTTCTGGTTCGCTCGCTTCAGTTTTATACAACGGAACAAAAGACAGCAGCACATATTCTCTGTCCGCCGCCTGGAAAATTAAAAAAAAGCACTTTACATCATCAATAAAAATCACATTCAAACAAAAAAACTAACAACAATTGATTATTTTTTTTAGCGCAAGGTTTTGTTTTTAAGGAATTAAAGTAATTTTTACTTTTTACCAATTGAATAACGTACAAAATTCAGTTATATTGTTTTAATCTACCGTTATCTTGAAATCATTATATATGATAAATTTTTAAACGGTTTTTAAATTGTAAACTTTTTTTTGAGAGGTAACAATATGGCTTTTGATATTACTAAAGTACGTAATATCGGTATCAGTGCCCACATTGACTCAGGCAAAACAACAACTTCTGAACGTATTTTGTTCTATTGTAACAAAATTCACGCTATTCACGAAGTTCGCGGTAAAGACGGTGTTGGCGCTGTAATGGATAACATGGAACTGGAACGCGAACGCGGTATTACAATCCAGTCAGCTGCAACACAGGTTCAATGGAAAGACACAACAATCAACTTGATCGACACACCGGGACACGTTGACTTTACAGTAGAAGTTGAACGCTCTCTTCGCGTTCTTGACGGTGCAATCATGATTCTCTGTGCTGTAGCAGGTGTTCAGTCACAGTCTATTACAGTAGACCGACAGCTCAAACGCTATCATGTACCTCGCGTTGCATTCGTAAACAAATGCGACCGTCAGGGTGCAAATCCAATTCGTGTATGCGGTCAGCTTCGCGACAAACTCGCTCTCAATGCACACATGGTTGAACTTCCAATCGGTCTTGAAGACAAACTCGAAGGTGTTGTAGACCTCGTTGGAATGAAAGCAATTTACTTCGATGGTGAAAACGGTGAAAATCTCCGCTATGCAGATATTCCAGCTCATATGAAAGACGATGCCGCACGCTATCATCAGGAATTGATTGAAGAAGCAGCAAACTTCGATGACGCCCTTATGGAAAAAGTTCTCGAAGGCGAAGAACCAACAGAAGAAGAACTCATTGCTGCAATCCGCAAGGGAACTCTTGCAGAACAGTTTGTCAGTGTATTCTGCGGTTCAGCTCACGTAAACAAAGGTATTCAACCACTTCTCGATGGTGTTGTCCGCTATCTTCCTAACCCGACAGAAGTTCACAACTATGCTCTCGATCTCGACAAAAACGAAGAACAAGTTGAACTTTTCAATGTTCCAGACAAGCCAGCTGTTGCACTCGCATTCAAACTCGATGATGGTCAGTTCGGTCAGCTCACATACATCCGTATTTACCAGGGACGTATTCCAAAAGGATGCGAACTTACAAATACTCGTACAGGCAAAAGATTCAAGGTTGGTCGTCTTGTACGCATGAATTCTGCTGCAATGGAAGATATTAGCGTTGGAGAACCAGGCGACATCTGTGCATTGTTCGGTGTTGACTGTGCTTCAGGCGATACTTTCTGTGCAGAAGGAATCAACGTAGCTATGACTTCTATGTTCGTTCCAAAGCCAGTTATTTCCCAGGCTATCAAGCCAAAAGACAAGTCAATGGCCGCAAATTTTGCTAAAGCCCTCAACCGCTTTACAAAAGAAGACCCTACCTTCCAGACAGAGCTTGATCCAGAATCAAATGAAACAATCATCAAAGGTATGGGTGAACTCCACCTTGCAGTATACGTTGAGCGTATGAAACGTGAATACAAATGCGAAGTAGAAGTAACTCCTCCAAAGGTTGCTTACCGTGAATCAATCCAGGCTCGTGCAGACTTCAACTACACACACAAAAAGCAGACAGGTGGTTCTGGTCAGTACGGACGCGTTGCAGGATTCATGGAGCCTCTCGCCGACAAAGACTACGAATTTGTAGACGCAATCAAGGGCGGTGCAATTCCTAACGAATACATTCCTTCTTGTGATAAAGGTTTCCGCCGCGCAATGGAAAAAGGCTCTCTTATCGGAGCTCCAGTTGTTGGTGTAAAAATAACAATTAACGACGGTCAGTACCATCCAGTTGACTCTTCTGATATTGCATTCCAGACAGCTGCTATCGGTGCATTCCGTGAAGCTTATGAAAAGGCAAAGCCTGTTATTCTTGAACCAATCATGAAGGTTTCTATCGAAGGACCTACTGAATTCCAGGGAAATATGTTTGGTCTTATCAACCAGCGCCGTGGTGTAATTCTCGAATCAACAGATGAAAACAACATCTCAACTGTAAACGCAGAAGTTCCACTTTCAGAAATGTTCGGATTCTCAACAATCCTTCGTTCTTCTACACAGGGAAAAGCTGAATTTACAATGGAATTCCTTAAATATGGAAAAGTTCCAAACGCTGTAGCTGATGAGCTTATCAAAAAGCATCAGGAAGCAAAAAAGAACGCTTAATTCGATTTAAGCAACTCAAAAAAGTCCGGTATTTTGCCGGACTTACATTTCCTATAGGAGAAACACATGGTAAAACAGGATCTTTACAATAAAAGCCCAGTTCGCCTTTTTGATGCTGCAACAGAAGGTGGTCTTAAAGAAGGTGGCCTCGGTCTAGTTACTTCTAAAAAAGGCTTGGGAAAGACATCAGTGCTTGTTCAGTTTGGAATGGACACTTTGTTAAAAGACGAACAGCTTGTTCACGTAACTTTTGATCTTCATTCTTCAAACGTAATTTCATGGTACGATGGAATTTTTGCAGAAATTGCTAAAAAATCAGCAGGAAACAGTGCGGAACTAAAAACAGATGTAGTTTCAAAACGCACAATCCTCAACTTCTCTCTCGACAACTTCTCTGTTACAAAAGTTGTAAACACACTCAAAGCTCTTTCTGCAGCAGGAATTGCTGTAAAAGGCGTTGTAATGGACGGAATCGACTTTACAAAAGTTTCAGAAGACGATGTTAAAGCAGTTGCAGGCTATGCACAGTCAGAAAAAGTAACTGTATGGACTTCTGCAACATCAGAAGGCGCTAAACTTGCAGATGTAGTTCCTGCAAACTTGGAAAAATATTTCGATGTTGTTATAAATCTCTCTCAGACAGGTTCAAACGTCGCTGTAGATATTCTTAAACTCGGCGACAAAAAAGACGTAGAATCTGGTCTTAAGCTTGATTCAAAAACATTGCTTATTTCTAAATAAACATAATTTTTAGAAGCAACAAAAAGCCCGTGGCATTCGCCACGGGCTTTTTGTTGTGATTTTTTTAACTTATTTCCACGGACACAAAAACGAACTCAATTTTCTTTGACCGAGAGACTCTTTATCATCTGCAATCAATTCATCCCACGGAACAGAAGTGCGTTTTTCTTTATCTTCCAGACACTCCGGATGTTCCTCAAACCAATCGTATTTGTAAAGACGCAGACGGCAGGCATTCATACAACTGAGCGTAATTCCATTCAACCCAGGAATCAGGCCAAATGTAAGAATCGTCAGAACACAAAGCACAAGATTATGCAAAAGCATTAAAAATGAAAAACCCGCATTGTCAAAATATACAATAAACGATTTTTTTAAATTCTTTCCAAAAGTATTGTCTTCCTGCAAAAAATACAATGGAACAAACCACTGCAAAGCCATAACAACAATAATAAAAAACCAGGCAAGAACCGCAGCAAGCAAAATGCTCATCAAACTTCCGTTTTTAAAATACATTCCAAGGTAAAAAATAAAGGCAATTCTTACAACCAAAACCAAAACCGCAAGCAACGCGCCAAAGATAAAGCCAGTCAAAAAACATTTTTTTAAGGAAGCAAGAAATAAGCTCCATCTCGGCGAATTAAAATCCGCAATTTTACGCGCATTTGCTCCCCATGCGAACAAAACGCTCATCAAAACTCCAGCACATATAACAAAAATTACGTTAGGAAGATAAGGATTTATTGCAACAGAAGCAGAAATTGCAAAATAAGAGCCGACGCCAATTGCAACAGGCAAAACATTTGTCAAAATAAGATAAAAAAGATTATCCCAAACATCACAAAAATTTTTTTTCAAAAAAAATCCGAACATTTTTTCTCCAGCAGATTTTGTTTTTATCAGTACAGTTTTAATTCTAGAATAATCCAGAGATTTTTCCGTCATCGTCTACATCGATATTCAAGGCAGCAGGCAACTTAGGAAGGCCTGGCATTGTCATAATATCGCCAGCGAGCACAACAACAAAGCCAGCGCCGCTGTATAGCTGACAATCGCGCACAGGGAAAACATAATCTTTTGGAGCGCCAATCAATTTTGGATCATGACTGATAGAATTTTGCGTTTTTGCAATACAAACAGGCAGTTCCTTAAAACCACGCTCTTCGTATTCACGCAATTTTTTAAGAACGCTAGGCGGAAATTCAACAGACTTTGCACGGTAAATTTCTTTAGCAATAGTTCGAACCTTGTCTGCAAGCGAAAGATGAGATTCGTAAAGGTAATGAAAATTAGCTTCTCCAGATTCGGCAATCTCGACAACTGTATGAGCAAGCTCGGTCATGCCTTCTCCACCTTTGCCCCAGCCTTCGCACAAAACAGCCTTTGAGCCTTTTTCCGCACAAAGTTTTTTCAAAAGCTCAATTTCTTCTTCAGTATCAGTAACAAATTTATTTATTGCAACAACGGAAGGAACTCCGAATTTAGAAATATTTTCAATGTGGACGGCAAGATTTTCAAACCCTTTTCTCAAAGAGTCTGTGTCCGGCATAGAAAGATCGGCCTTTGCGACTCCGCCGTGCATCTTAAGGGCGCGGACAGTAGCAACAATTACAACTACGTCAGGACTTAATCCAGCAGTACGGCATTTAATGTCCATAAATTTTTCTGCGCCAAGGTCAGCGGCAAATCCAGCTTCTGTAACAACATAGTCGCCACAAGCAAGAGCACTGTATGTTGCATTGATAGAATTTGTTCCTTGCGCAATATTTGCAAACGGTCCTCCATGAACAAATACCGGATTTTTTTCCAATGTTTGCACAAGATTAGGACGAATTGCATCTTTTAAGAGAGCAGCAATCGCTCCAGTACACTTTAATTCACCAAATCTTACTGCCCTTTTGTCATAAGTTTGGCAGATTGTAATATTATCAATTCTCTTTTTTAAATCGGAAATCGAAACCGAAAGACACACAATAGCCATAAGTTCCGATGCAACCGAAATTATAAAATGATCTTCTCGCGGAACACCGTCTGTTCTTCCGCCCAAACCAATTGTAATATTTCGCAGCTCCCGGTCATTAAGGTCAACACAACGCTTCCAAATAATTGTGCGCGGATCAAGGTGAAGAGCATTTCCCTGCTGAATATGATTATCGATTAAAGCCGCAATCAGGTTGTTCGCAATCGAAATCGCATGAATGTCACCCGTAAAATGCAGATTGATTTCTTCCATCGGAACAATCTGTGCATAACCGCCGCCACACGCACCGCCTTTAATGCCAAAACACGGTCCCAAAGAAGGTTCTCTCAAAGCAATAACAGTTTTTTTGCCAATTTTATTCAAACCGTCGCCCAAACCAATCGAAACTGTAGATTTTCCCTCGCCAGCAGGAGTCGGAGTTACAGCCGTTGTCAAAATCAACTTTCCGCGATTCTTAGGATCAAGAACTTTTTTTTGAAATTTGCGAAGTTCAGCCATAGTAATTTTTGCTTTGTATTTTCCGTAAAAATCAAGACAATCTTCTTCAATCCCAATTTTTTTCGCAATATCTGCAATCGGAGCCATTTCGTTTTTTTGAGCAATTTCAATATCTGAAAACATTTCAAAACCTCGCAAAATAATATTTTCACATTTTAATAAAATTCTAGCGCATTTACAACAAACAAAAAAAACAATAACAATCTGTTGTTTTCTAAATTTGCTACTTGTTTTTTTCGTAAAAGGTTATAATTACTTCAATGTTTTACGATCAGTATTCAATTTTAAGCCTAATTTCGCACATTCACTCTCAAAGCCAAAATTTTTTGCAAAAAAAACTTTCGGCTCTTGGCCTTACAAAACTCGCGACAAGCCACGGAAACATTCTTTTTTGTCTTAGCCGCACAAAAAGCCTTTCGCTCAGTGAACTTTCTCAGAAAATAAACCGCGATAAATCCACAACAACAGCCCTTGTAAAAAAACTTGAACAAGCTGGCTTAGTTGAACAAAAAAAAGACCCGGACGACAGCCGCAAAAAACAAATCCAACTGACTCCAAAAGGAAGCCAATATAACGAAAAAACAAACGATTTATCGAACAAACTTATGCAAAACTGCTGGAAAAAATTTTCCGAACAAGAAAAAAATCAACTGGTTTCTCTCTTAAACAGGCTGTCAGCAAATCTGGAAGAATAATAATTAACTGGAATGTCGAATAAAAAAAAGAAAAGTCATATATGCCATTTCCCGTGCTACAATACTGCGATGTTTACGCAGTAAACTCGGTCAGAAATTTGTTGAAAAATTTCAATAGATTATCGGCTCAAGCCCGATAATGACAAGTAGCAAAGTCCAATAATGACATTAAACTATAAAATTCGAAGTTTATCGTTAAAATAAAAAGTCATTACACAAAAAACGGCGGTTAATTCCCTTGTGCCTTATGACAACAAATTTAACCGCCATATTTTTAATGCCCCAAAAATTTTATTTTACTTTTCCGTCTTTGTAGAGTTCTACGGTCAAAAATTTTCCGTTTGCTCCAATTTTCTTTCCATCAATTTCTACAAAACCTAACTTTGTATGCAGCCCCATTTCTGCAAACTTGTCGGCTTTTACAAAGCAAAGTTCTTCTTCTGGCGCGCTAAATCCTTCTGGCTCAAGAATTGTTCCAACCTCAAACTGCGGTGCAAAAATTACTTCGCAAGTTTCTTTGTCAGTAACGGCCGGATCAGAGGCAGCAAGAAGCATCCCATTGCTACGAACTCCTCGGAAATTTGCAGGCTTTAAGTTGTAAACCAAAACAATGTTCTTTCCTAAAAGCTCTTCCGCCTTATAGAACGGAACAATAGAACTTACAATCTGCCGAGGTTCTGCATCGCCTGTGTTAAGAGTTAAAATATAAAGGAAAGCACCACCCGGATGCTGCTCAACTTTTTCAATCTTGCTTACTTTTAAGATTACACGTCTGCTGAATCTTTCTGCAGGAGGAAGTTTATCAATCTGCTCTGGAGTAAGTTTTTTTTCGGTTGTCTTTTTCTGCAATTTTGATTCGTCAACGCCTTCAACGCTTGCTAAAAGACGATCGAGCTTGCCAGCTTCGATTATGCGCATAAAACTTCCAAGGCGCGGTCCCTGGTCTTTTCCAATAATAACTTCGTAAAGAGCGGTAAAGAGCTTTTTTGCGTCAATTCCAAGAGAAGTTGCAACTGCGTAAATTGCTTCTTGGCAATCTCTGTCTGTCTGGAACGAAGAAATTTTTGGAAGAACTTCATCGTGAACTTTTTTAACAGCATCTGCCAATGCATGCGGAAGTTTTGCTGTTGTTCCGTCATCGCGGATTTTAAAGCAGAAGTCCGGAGCGCAGTCAGGCGCGCTTTCGTTAATCCAGTACCATGCGCAAACACAGCGGCGACGCAAAACTTCTTCCTGTTCAGGTTTTACATTTCCAAGGCTCTTGATTACAGCATCGATGTCGCCTGAATAAGTCTGCAAAAGGGTTGTCAAAAGGCGAAAACCAATCTGATAAGGCTCAACTTTCGGGAATCCCGGTTCAACCTGGCTCAGTTCATAAATGCGCTTTTCGTGGTTGATTATTGACTCGCGTTTTTTCTCGTCTTTTTCCTTTGGAAGCTCTTTTTCCCAGGCGATTCTTTCTGTACGGTCATAAGCCTCGTAAACAGTAACAACGTCAAGGTCGAAACTGATTGAAAATTCGTGGTCTACCTTGTTCTGCGCAAAAATGTAGCGCAAAACTTCCGGCTGGTAGACTTCGAGAGCGTCTACCAAAGAAATTACCTTTCCTTTTGAAGAAGACATTTTTCCAGGAACACCCTTAAGCTTTACAAAATCGTATTTCATTGTGACGGGAGCGTCCCAGTTGTAAAGGCGCTTAGAAACAAGTTTTGCAGTATCATAAGAACCGCCCGGAGAAATGTGGTCTTTTCCGCCCGGCTCAAACACAACTTTTTCTTCATTCCATCTCATCGGCCAGTCAACGCGCCAGCCAAGCTTAAACTCTTTTGAAGTGCGGAGATCGCCTTTTTCTACATGACCGCAACTTGTACATTTGTAAGTAATTCCGTATTCGCCGTCATAATCCAAAATTTCGGTCGTGTCTTTGTTACAATTACAGCAAAAAGCGGCAACAGGCCAGTAAACATCTTCCGGCTTCATTTTATGCTCGTCGTCACGATAAGTATTAAGACATTCTTTAATTACCCCGCGATTCTGCATTGCAGTTTTCATACCTTCAGCATAGCGGTTAGCGCGGTAGCGGCTCGCCTGATATAAAAATTCAGGATAAATTCCAACACGAGGAAGCTGAGTCTCAATATCCTTTTCGTGGTGGCGCGCATAGTTCTCGTCGCGTCCGAAAGTGTCCGGAACCATAGTTATTGGATAGCGCAAATATTTTTCCAGAACTTCCGGTTTAGGCATATTTCCAGGAACTTTTCTAAACACATCATAGTCGTCCCAAGAATAAATAAAACGCACATTCTTGCCACGATCGCGTAGAGCGCGGACAATCAAGTCAACAGTAATAATTTCGCGGAAGTTTCCAATATGAACAGTTCCGCTCGGAGTAATTCCCGAAGCGCAAGTATAAAGGTCAAGTTCGCCTTTCTGCTTGATAATTCTTTCTGCCTGCTGGTCAGCCCAATGGCAGAGTTCTGAAATGTTTCTTTCTGACATTTTTCATTCCTAGAAAAAAATATATATCTTCCACCGTTTATTCGGGTGGCTTTTTGCTCTGCAAAAACCGGGTCTTTCAGGGTTGCGGCGTCCCGGCGCCTCCAGTATTTTTGCTGCGCAAAAACACACGCTTTGCGTCCCTTACAGCCCCTGCCACGAAAGCAGGAATCTGAAAAAATTCACTTTGATTTTACAAAAAAAAAGCGGTTTATACAATAAACCGCTTTTTTTATCTGCTTTTTAAGCTCAACTTACAAAGTTATTTTTCAAGCCGTTCAGATTTTCTTTTTAACAAAAAATTTACGACAGAAATAACAATCATTGCCGAAGCATTTACCAAAAGAATGCAAATTGCTCCTACAAGCCCGATTTTGTCGGCTACGATTCCAACTATCTGAGGAGTTACAATTCCTCCAAGAGCAGCGATTGCCAAAAGCATAGAAGTTCCAAGGTCAGAACCTACAATTGCATCAGAAGCATTGGAAACTGTAGTCGGATAAATTCCAGCAAAAAACAGGCCAAGTCCGATAATCGCAAAAGTAATAATTCCCAAATTTTTTGTCGATATCAAAAGAATAAAGAAAATGGCAGTTATAATGCAGTCAAAAAGAATTATATTCTGTTTTTTTATTTTTCTCGAAACATAGGCCGTCAAAAGCCGTCCAAACAAAACCGCAAGCCAGGTAAAAGAAACCAAAGAATTTGCAAATGCCGACGACATAATTCCTGTATTTTTAAAATATGTTACAAACCAACCGTTTACGCAGTTTTCAAGTCCCAGATAGAAAAATAGAAGAAATCCCGAAAGATAAAAAAGAGGCTGCTTCCAGAATGGAGATTTTTTTGCAAGGCTTTCTCTTTCTGTTTTTTCAGCAGAAACGTTTTTTGGAGTCAAATCCAAGGTCAGCATATAAACCGCAGAACAGAATGAAGCAATGGCAAGGGTGTAAACAATTGCACGCCAGGTAAAATCAAACTTAAAGAACAGCGACATTACCATTGGAGCCAAAAATGCACCGATTGCAAAAACCATATGCAAAATATTGAGCGCAACCGGAGTTCCGTCAGAATTTTCATTGATGTAAGCATTATTTATAACGCTGTAACAGCCGCGGCTTATCCCAAGAAGAATAAAAAGCAAAAGCATTACAGAAACATGCGGCAAAAAAGAAAGTCCAAAAAGCGACAACGGCATAAAAAGAGATGTTATGAATATCGAAATTTTTCTTCCTGCAAGTTTAGTCAAAAAAGGATTTACAAAGCTTGCAAGAAAATTTCCGATTGCAAAGAACGAAAGCAGCGAACCTGCAACTGCAAAACTGATTTTTGCTTCATCGATTACATAAGGCAAGATTGCGCCGACAATCAAAACGACTGAACCATTTACAAAAAACGAAAAATAGTTTGGCAAAAATTTTTTGAAATTTACTTTTTTTTCCATTTTTTATCCCCATGTCTCCATGTAAAAATATGATATTATAATCCTGTTCAGTCTATCACTTTTCAAAAAATGATTCAAACTTAATAAAAAATATAAAAAATAATTCTAAAATTATAAAATATACTCAGCAAATTATTCTGAAAATATTTCAATGAGCAGGACAATTCCTTTTTTTACGCTTACTTTTGCGGTTTGATCTAGCAAAACTTCATTGCTCGTCGTGTAAATGTATTCTGGACTTACTTTTCCATTTTTTAACGGATATTTTGCGCCCAAAATATTTAGTCCTTTTACTTTTCCGCAAACAGGAATTATCGAAAAATATTTGCAATTTTTATTCACAAAAACAGGATTTTTTCCAACAATCTGCATTTTTGAAAAATCATCAAGAACAAAAGCGCTGCACTTCCGTTTAAAAAGCCAGATAAGCGCAGAAACGTTGACCATAGAATGGTCAAAACGGCCGCCAGTCATTCCAACGAGCATAAAATTTCTAAAGCCCCGTCCAAACGCTTCTTTTACGGCAAAAAATGAATCCGTGTCATCTTTTTCACAAGGAAGAACAATTGTTTCCGAATTTGTCTCAGGTTTTTCAAAAGAATCAAAATCTCCAACAATTAAATCAGGCTCAATTTTCAGTTCTTTTGAATGAACAAGTCCGCCGTCACAAAAAACAAAAAAATCATCAGGAAGCAAAATTTTTTTTATCTGCCCATAATTTTGAATTTTTGCGGCCCCGAAAATTACGCAGCGACTTTTTTTTAAAATATTTTTTTCCAAACCATTCATCTTTCGCCGAAACTTTATTCAAAAATCGGATAACATTCAAAACCGGCATTGCGCAATTCGTTTCCGACAGAGCCTGCCTTATTTTCATCAACTACGACAAGATAATATTTTGTTCCGCTCGGACGTATTTCTTCGGTAACATGAGGCAAAAAGCCTTTTTCTTTCAATTTTGAAACCAAACTTTCCGCATTTGCCTTGTCCTTAAAAAGTCCAAGCTGCTGACGAATAATTTTTTCATTTTTTGAATTATCTTCGTTTTTTTCTGAATTTTCATTTTTTGACTGAATTTCAGATTCAGAATCTTGAACACTTGCAATTTCTGGAACAGAATCTGTTTTTCTTGGAACAAAATACCAAAACGGAGCCGGCAAAATCTGAATTTCACCTTTTACAATTGCCGATTCAAGGCTCTTAGGAAAAATTTTTTTTAATTGAGCAGAATATGTTTCTTCTCCGGTTATGTGCCACAAAGTCAGCAAAACCTGGGGTTGAACGGATTTCATAGAAGGCAGGGACGAATAAGTTTTTAGAATTGCAACAGGTTCTGTAAGCTCAGCAGAAGTTTTTGACTGGCACAAAATGCTCCACTGTTCATAAAGTTTTATAAAAGCGATTATTTCAGAATCAGAAGAATTCCGGACGGCAGAATTAAGATAATTTTGAGCAGTTATCCAATCTCCTGCGCTCAAGGCGCAACGCACCGCATCAAGAACTAGCTGCTCACTCGATTTTTTCTGCATTCCTACAGCATCGCCTGCCGCAATTGCCGCCGCCTGAACATAAAAATTCATTGCTTCCTGAAAATTTCCGCTCTGCTCCAAAACACCGGCCAAAAAAGCATAGCCCGAACGTTTTTCTGCAAGATTTTGCAATGCCGGAACATTTTTTTTAAGATAGATAACCGACTGCTCAAGAGTATCTTTGCGGGCCGCCTCTTCAGCAATTTTTCTTGCAGTATTTGAATTCTGGGCAAAAACAAAAAAAACGAGATTAAAAATAAAAAATACTGTAAAAAAACGCTTCATAACTTTCCTCACAAACAGTTTTTCAAGTCGCCGGAAAATTATTTTTCTGTCTTGGCGTTATCAATATCCACAGCAGGTTTTGGGACAGAATTCACGTTGCTGCCGTCTTTTGAAGCTTCTTTTGGCTTTGCAGATTTTTTTTCGACTGGACGGCGGATCTTAAAATCAAAAATAGTCTTTTCTTCTTCATGCTGCGCTTTTTTTTCGGCTTTTTCCGCAAGCGATTTTTGTTTTTCCGCTTTTTTTGTTTCTTTTTCGTTTATTTTTTCTGCTGCCTGAGAAATTTGTTTTTTCGACATTTTCTTTTTGAACAGGGCAAAAGGCAACATTACGACAATTCCTGCCAAAAACGATGCAAGAACCGTTAAAAAAACAGGCACATTGTGAAAATTATAAAAAACAAGGTTTACGTCGCATTTATTCACATCTTCAAGATTAAAACCACAAAAAATAGTTACAATTACAAGAAGAATTATTGTTCCAATCAATTTTAAAGGCATATTTTTCCTCCATGTAAAAAAGTTTGCAACACAAACTTTTAATTCCCTAATTTATCATAACTCCCTTAAACGTATTCCCGTTCAAGGCTGTCAATTTTACTGTCACAAACGAGCCTATCAGTTTTTTGTCGGCTTTGAAGGCGACTCTCTCGTTTTGCTCAGTTTTGCCCAAAAGTTCATTTTCGTCGTCGCGGCTCACAATATCGGCAAGAACATTTACGGTTTTTCCAACACGGCTGTTCATGACTTCCGCCGTATGCTTTAACTGAAGATCTATCACTTTTTTTAAGCGTTCTTTTTTTATGGCAACGTCAATCTGATTTTCAAAACTTGCAGCTGGAGTTCCTTCTCTTGGATTATAATAGTACATAAACGCGCTTTCAAATTTTATCTCGTTCATAAACGAAAGAATATCTTCAAACTGTTCTTCCGTTTCGCCAGGAAATCCAACCATTAAATCCGTAATAAGCTCAACGTCCGGCATGGCACTGCGAAGTTTTTTTACAAGAGTTAAAAATTCTTCACGGGTATTTTTTCGGTTCATTCTCCGCAAAATCTCGTTGTTTCCGTGCTGAGCGGCAATATGAAAACCGTGGCAGACATGGCTGTCGTTCGCAATCATTTCAATCAATTCGTCGCTAAAATCATTTGGATTTGACGATTCAAAGCGAATCCAGCGAATTGAAGAAGATGTTTCGTCAAGATGCGCGCTGATTTTTTTGAGAAGCTTAGGAAAATTCAACTCTCCTCCTTCTACAGACTTGTCTTTACAACGATAAGCGTTTACATTCTGTCCCAAAAGCGTAATTTCTTTTACATTGCGTTTAGAAAGAAAATCGATTTCCGCGAGAATCTGTTCAACAGGCCGGCTTACTTCGCGTCCGCGCACATACGGAACAATGCAGTAAGTACAAAAATTGTTGCATCCGTGCATAATCGGAACAAAAGTGCTAAAAGCCTGCTCTTCGTAACTGATTTTTGGGAAAGTGTATTCGGAATCTTCTTCGATTTTAAAACCTTTTTTATGTTCTTCCGCGGCAGAAATTATGTCGCCAAATTTGCTTTTTCCAAAAGTTCCTACAACAAAATCAATAACCGGAAAATCTTTTTTAACGCTGTCCAAAAGACGTTCAGCCATGCAGCCCATCAAGACAACATAAAACGGAACAACACCATTTTTTTCAACAAAATCAACGGTTTTCTGCATTTCTTCAAGGCGGGTTTTAGCGCCAGGCTCTTTGTGACGAATTTTTTTTACACCGGAATAATAGCCGAGCCGGCCAAAAATACGATTTTCGGCAGAACCGCGCACAGAACAAGTATTTATAACAACCATATCCGCAAGTTCCGGCTCCTCCGCCTTCGACCAGCCGCGGCTAATAAAAAGCTGTTCAATTGCGGCAGATTCCGCAATATTCATTTCACACCCATAGGTTTCAAAAAAATAAGTCATAATTCTAATTATTTTAGTAAATTTTCATCAACTTGAGAATACTAAAAAAAATACGTGGCAGAGCGCACAAAAAAAAACACTCAAAACCACGTATTTCCTCGCAAAATGCAATTTTTGACTTTTCGTTTTTAATCAGCAGCTTCCAAATTCTGCGCAAGCATAAGCGTCATGAAAATGAATGCTTTCGTAATTCGTGCATTCAACCTTAAACCAGGCAAATCCCATTTTTTTAAGTCCAAGATAAACTTCCCGAACCATATCTTCTACAAAACGCGGATTTTCGTAAGCATGTTCGGTCACAAATTTTTCATCCTGACGCTTCAAAACAGAATAAAGCGGTGTCGAAGCGCAATTTTCAATCATTTCGATAATGTCTTCAATCCAAAAAAAATCCGAATACAAAACTTTTACTTTTACGCAGCCTCGCTGATTATGAGCGCCAAATTCGCTTATAGCCTTGCTGCAAGGACACAAAGTTGCCACAGGGACTTCAATTCCAACAAAAAACTTAGAATCCACACCATTTTCCTGCATCTCGCTTTCGCCTTCGTAAGTGCAATTGTACTGCATAAAACCGCTTGCACTGGTTACAGGGGCATTTTTTTCAATAAAATACGGAAAACTTATTCTTCCAAAAGCACGCTGCGCATCAAGCTTTTCACGAATTTCTTCGAGCATTTCCAAAAAACTCTTCATCGAAATGTCAGAATGATATTTATGGAAAACTTCTATAAAGCGGCTCATGTGGGTGCCCTTAAAATCATGCGGCAAATTAACAAAAAGATTCACACAGGCAGTTGTATTCTGAACTTTGTTGTTTTTATCCAACACCTGGACAGGATATTTTACATTTTTTACGCCAACTTTCTGCAGCGGCACTTCCCTGGTGTCAGGAGAGTTTTGAACATCAATCATATTTTTTACCATAATTTTTTATTTGGGCACTACCGTCAGAGCCGGTCGCTACGTTCCGGGTTCCGCTTCCGCTCCATGGGGCTGCAAGAAGCTCACAAATATACAAATTTGGTTTTAAATTAGCCTTTTATTTTTAAGGCAGCCCCACGCTGCGCGCCCTGCACATCGCTAGTGCAAGCGCTGGTTCCGAAAAACGGAACCAGCCGACAATTGCCCCGCAATTCCCGTTTATTTTACTGAAGCTGCTCACTTCGTTCCGCAGCTTCAAGAGTATTGTACATGAGCATGGCGATTGTCATTGGGCCTACGCCGCCTGGAACCGGGGTTATAAAGCTGGCTTTTTCTTTTATTGCTTCAAAATCTGTATCGCCAATCAAGCGGAAACCGCTCTTTTTTGTCGCATCTGGAATTCTGTTTACGCCTACATCGATTACAACAGCTCCTTCTTTTACCATGTCGGCGGTTACTGTATGCGGATGTCCAGAAGCGGCGACAATAATATCAGCCTGCTTTACGATTTCTGCCATATTTTTTGTTCCTGTATGGCACATTGTAACTGTACAGTTTGTTTCGCGTCTTGCAAGCAAAAGAGCTACAGGTTTTCCTACAATATTTGAACGTCCGATTACAACAGCATGCTTTCCAGAAGTTTCGATTCCCATTCTCTTGAGCAAAACAATAATTCCATGCGGTGTACATGGTAAAAATGCTTTTTTTCCAATTACCATTTTTCCAACATTCACTGGATGAAAACCGTCAACGTCTTTTTCAGGACTGATTGCCATAATCACCTTATCTTCATCAATATGCTTAGGCAAAGGCAACTGAACCAAAATTCCATGAACAGAACTGTCTTTGTTCAATTTGTCAATCAAAGCCAAAAGTTCCTCTTCTGTCGTATTTTCTGGTAAAATTTCGGAGCGGTCGGTCATGCCGGCTTCTGCAAGAACCTTGCGTTTTCCAGTTACATAGCTTACTGATGCAGGATTTTCTCCAACAAGAATGACTGCAAGACAAGGCGTTATTCCTTTTGCCTTTAGCGCGGCAACTTTTTCTGCAACACCAGCACGAACTTCAAGCGCAATCTGTTTTCCATCAATAATTTGAGCACTCATTTTTTTACCTCCAAAAACTTCGTAAAATTTTTCGTAACTTAGCGACACAAAGACGGTTTTTGTACTGTGATTAAATATTGAAAAAAAAGCCTTATTAGGTTAATCTTTTCGATAAAACTATATATATTTTTTAGCAATTTTTCTATTAGATTTGGAGCATAAGATGAAAAAATTCATTGCAATTTGTTGCACTGTTTTTTTATTTTCAACTGCGGTTTTTAGTCAGGAACAAGACGAAGATGATGACAGATTTGCCGTTGAATATAGAATGAACGAGCCTGGCGATCAATTCATAAATATTGGACTTATGGTAACATTTCCGCTCAATTTTGGCGGCGATTTTCCACTTTACCGCGAAGGTCAGCTTTCGACCGGAGGAGCAGGAACAATCGGTTACCACAGATTTCTGACTTCATGGTTTGCAGTCGGTCTCGATGTAAGTTTTGGATACAATCCGACAATCGGAGAGAATATGTTCACTTACGTACCATTTGTATTCTGCTTTACAGTGCAGCCAACTATAAAAAAATTTGAATTTCCAATAACAATGGGAATCGGAGCGGCTGTCGAAAGTTATCTTAACAACACATATTTTCCAGGTCTTACACTTAAGCCAGAAGCAGGAATTTTTTACCGCGTAACTCCAAGCTGGTCGTTTGGCATAAAGGGAAATTTTATGTATTTGCCCCAGTGGTATGAAGATTCAGAAAACAACGACCACGGCAATTTTTCTTCTGTCGTAATAGCAGCAAGATACCACTTCTAAAAAACGGAAATAAAAAAAAATGAAAAAACTTTCAAAAAGCATAATTTCAATATTTATATTTTCTGCCATCTCAATTTTTACTTCGTGCAACGGCGTAATTTTTGACACAATCCGCGAAGAAGTAAAACTTTCGGATGCACAAATTCAAGGCACAGTTCATTCTCTTGTCCGCGTAACCGACAGTTCTGATTCAAAAGAATATCTTTATTTGTCGGCAAACCCTGTCGTGTGGAAAAAAGATATAGACAATGCCGTAAAAAATGGCGGAACATACGTGGCAGACGGAACAGATCCGACAGACTACACAACTTCCGAACACGGACACTGGCTCACGGCTTCAAGGCCAGGCAATAATTATGTAAGACTTGCCGCAAACCACAATGGAGAAATCTATTCTCTTTCTTTTTTTGTACAAGAAGTTACAGACGATGGCGAGATGGAAGGAATTTCAAAAGAATTAAAATACCTCGACACTTCAAACAAAGACGCAGGCTGGCAGACTGTTGCTTTTGACGACGAATCAATCACAAGCGAAATAGTTTCGGCTTCATCGATATTCTGTACAAATACTCCAAAAAACAAAAACCGCTACGCTTTTGCAAGAATTAATGGGAAAATTTACAAACTCGATGGCGGAAAAGCAACTTTAATAGAAGAAAGCAGTGAATATAATTTTACGTCAGGCGACAATTCAACTTCAATCTACTCAAGTGCAAAAGGAGTTTCTACTTTTGACGGTAGCACATTCTACTTTACAGATTCTCCCGCAATCACTTCCAACGAATCTTACAATTCAGACGCAACAATGATTTACTACGCAAGCAGCACTACAGTCTACTACAGAGCAGCCGGAGATTCTGAATGGACAAAGGTATCTTGCGACTCAAGCGAAATCCGTTCGATTGCCGTTACAAAAGACAAACTTTTGCTCGGAACAACAAGCGGTTTAGACAATACTGCTCTTAACGATGGAATTCCGACAGGTTCTGCGACAACAATTTCCGCGAACGCAACTTCAACCCTGTCTTCTTCGTACATTGTTCCGATACTTTTGGCAATCGACCCGACAAAATCAGACACAGCCACAGACATTTACGCCGCATTGAATTTTGAAGGAAACCCTTCGAGCACTTCTGCTACACGCAAAAACGCAAGCTTGTGGTCTTATTATCCAGCAAGAGCAAAGTGGAACCGTGAATAATTTTGTGCTAAACTCTCTTTATGAGTGATTTGTTTGACGCTTCAAAAACACAAAAAGAACCTTTGGCTGCAAGACTCCGCCCTAGAAATTTGGACGAATATATCGGTCAGGATCATATTGTCGGAAAAGGCAGGCTCCTGCGCCGCGCAATTGCAGCCGACCAGCTAACATCTGTAATTTTTTACGGACCGCCCGGCTGTGGAAAAACAACTCTTGCACGAGTAATTGCAAATCACACAAAATCAAACTTTATTACGCTAAATGCCGTTTTGACTGGAGTTGCAGAAATTCGAGCCGCAATAAAACAGGCAGACGATTATTTTAAGCTTTACGGAAGACGTACAATTTTGTTCGTTGATGAAGTTCACCGCTGGAACAAAGCTCAGCAGGACGCCCTTCTGCCCTGGGTAGAAAACGGAACAATTATTTTAATCGGCGCAACAACAGAAAATCCGTTCTTTGAAGTAAATAAAGCCCTTGTTTCGAGAAGCCGTGTCTTTCAATTAAAGCCGCTCACAAAAACTGACCTTTTTAAAGCCGCAAATTTTGCCTTAAACGATGTTGAGCGCGGATACGGACACTGGAACGTTGAATTTGAAAAAGGCGCTCTCGAACACCTTGTGGAAACTGCGAACGGAGATGCCCGTTCACTTTTAAATGCCCTGGAACTTGCTGTAGAAACAACACCTGAAAAATGGGATCCTTACAACGCAAATCCTGTTCCAGCCTGGGGTTCGACAATTTTTATCTCAAAAGAAACCGCAGAAGAATCGATTCAAAAGAAAGTTGTTCTGTATGACCGCGATGGCGACTATCACTACGACATAATATCAGCATTTATAAAATCCTTGCGCGGAAGAGATCCAGACGCGGCAATGTATTGGCTTGCTAGAATGGTGCGCGCCGGAGAAGATCCGCATTTTATTTTTAGGAGAATGTTGATTTCTGCCTGCGAAGACACAGGACTTGCAGATCCAAACGCAGTCTGCATTGTAGAAAACTGCGCTCAGGCTTTTGACCGCGTCGGACTTCCAGAAGGACGGTATTTTCTGGCTCACGCGGCGCTTTACCTTTCGACCTGCCCAAAATCGAATTCGAGCATGGCATTTTTTGACGCGCTTTCGAGCGTTGAAAGAGAAGATGCCGAAGTTCCAAACCACTTGCGGGATTCTTCGCGAGACGCCGAGGGTTTTGGACACGGAAACGGTTATCTTTATCCGCACGCTTACCGCGACCATTGGGTTGCTCAGCAATATCTTCCAACAGAACTTGTCGGAAGAGTCTTTTACACGCCAACCTCTCAGGGCTACGAGGCAAAAATAAAAGAAGATGTCTTGAGCCGCCGGGAAATTCAAATTTCTGCAATTTTGGAAGGAATTGAACCCGAAAAACCGGAATCCGACGTTTCGTGCGGAATGCATCCTCTTCCTCATTTTGCAACAGACTTTGACAATCCAATCGGTGAATGGTGGATAAATAAAAACTTTGAAAAAAACTCGATTACGAAACCAGAAAACCTGACATTTACTCCAAAAAATGAACGCCGCGAAACAGTTCTTGACCGTGCGGACAAATCATGGAAAAGCAGGCTCGACTCCAACCGGGCGGAAATTCTTACAACAATCCGCAATGCAATGATTCAACTGGCGGACTTGAGCAGGCACACAAGAAGCCTTGTCTGGAATGCGGACGACGGACTTTTAATCTGGGAAGTAAGCAGAAAAACTCCGGAAGGCGTAACGGCTGGACTTTGTTCAAATCAACGCGGACTTGAAATTCTTGAACAATATGGACGCACATTGGACGATTTAGACCGTCCTGCTTTAAAACTTCGGCCGGAAAGCCTAGAAAATTATCTGAGCATGCAGGTTTTTGCAAAAATTCTTGAAGAATACAACGAAAACGGAATGATTTTTGACAGGATTTTCTTTAGAGATCCATTCAACTGCCAGGACAGCGTGGACGTTCTTGCAAGCGCGCTCAAAAACCTTCCGAAAAACCTTGTGGCAGACGACCAGCAGATTGTAATTTCGCAAAGGATTCCTTCAAAAGGACAGAAAATCTGGGAATTGATTTATAACCAAATTCTGACAGAGAGCACAAGAAACGCTTACGAAGGAATCTTAAAAAAAATGGAAAACGCCGAAAAAGAATTTTTTGGCAACGAAGAAAATCCACTTTTTGCCTGGAACGAAAATTCAGTAAAAGCCGCCTTTGAAGAACATGGATTTTTTGTAAAATCCGCAACAAAAGTAATTACAGAAAAAAGACGGATTACAGAAACAGAAATAAACCGCTGGTTTGATGCAGAAAATTCTTCTTACGGTTCGGCAATGGCAAGAGAAATCGGAACGGAAGATTTGGCAAAAATCAAAAATCTTTTGAGCGTTGCCTGCCAGAACACGCTTTTTAACTGGAATACGACAATTGAATTTTTGACGGTAAAAGTTCAGGCAGACACAACGCAAAAAAAAGGTCTTTAAGTTAGGAAGATTTTTTGATATATTAGAAAAGCGTTAGTGCATGGAGTTGTGGCAAAGCCAGCCACCGCAAGGAGCACAACTTTGTTGTGCGACTGAGGAGGCCGAGGGTTACCGAGCAACGTAACGCACGCCCCGAACACAAGCGAGGGAAACGCCCATTTTATAATAATTTTTGGAGAAAATGATGAATTTTATTTTTTTAGGACCTCCAGGAGCTGGAAAAGGAACTCTTGCAAAGGAAGCAGCAAAGGCTTTTAACATTCCACACATTTCGACAGGCGACATTTTCCGCGAGAACATTAAAAACGGAACTGAACTTGGCAAAAAAGCAAAGGCGATTATTGACGCCGGCGGTTTGGTAAGCGATGAAATTACAATCGGTCTTGTAAAAGACAGACTTTCTCAGCCGGACACAGCAAACGGTTATATTTTGGACGGTTTTCCACGCACAATTCCTCAGGCAGAAGCGCTCGAATCTTTTGCAAAAATCGACGCTGCCGTAAACTTCGACATTGCAGACGAAGCTGTTGTTGAGCGTCTTGGCGGCCGCGTATGCTGCAAAGACTGCGGACAGATGTACCACGTAAAATTCAATCCGCCAAAAGTTGAAGGAAAATGCGACAAATGCGGCGGAGAACTTTACACCCGCGATGACGACAAAACAGAATCAATTCAGAACAGACTTGTAGTTTACAGAAAATCTACAGCTCCGCTCATTGATTTTTACAAGGAAAAAGGAAACCTCGTAGACATCGACGCGCGCCCAGCTCCAGAAAAAGTTCTTGAAGAATTCGAAGCAAAATTTAAAAAATAAATTTCAGAGAGTTTAAGCCTCAAAAATTGCAGCCGCTTAAGCTCAAATTTTTTATTGCCGTACAGTTTTTTTTGTGCGGCAATAAAAGTTCCAGGCATTTTTTTCAAACAAAAACCAACCTTTTTTATGTCACTTAACTGTAACGAAATCGATTTAATCTTAAAAGAACTGGATTTGACAGGCTCGTTTATTCAGGAAATTGTACAGCCTTCATTTGATTCGATTGCACTTTATACTTACAAACCCGGCGTTCCAAAAACAGTTTTTATCTGCCTCGCCGCAGGTGAATGCAGGCTCAACGAAGTAAAAAGAAAAATTCCAAAAAACGAAAAACCTCTGCGTTTTTACGAAATTCTTCGCTCAAGAATAAAAGGCGCAAAAATTACGGAATGCCGGCAACTTGGCAAAGAGCGGATTATAAAAATTTCAACATACCGCGAAGGTCCGGTTTACGTAATGCCTGCCGCCCAGGAAAAATTTGCAAAAAAGAAAAAAATCCAGGCCGAGGAAGACGGAATTAAAGAATTAAATCTTTACATAAGGCTTTGGTCAAACGCAGGAAACATTTTTTTATGCAATAAAGAAAATGTGATTTTTGACAGTTTTTACCGCCGTCCTGCAAAAGGCGAAATTTCAGGCGAAATTCTCGTTTTGCCAGAAATTAAAATTTTTACAGATTTGACGGAAAAAGAAAAACTCGAAGAGGAAAACCTAAGCCTTCAAAAATTTCCAGTCCGCGATTTTAATCAAATTCAAAATTCTTCGGAAAATTTAAAAGGCTTAAAAGACAAAAAAAACAGCGGACAAACCTCAAAAGAGCTTTCATTTAACGAAAAAGTCGATTTATTCTATTCTCAAAACGCTTCACGGACTTCGACCGAAAAACTGCTCGAACAGGCAGAAAAATGGTACAATTCGCACAAAACAAGGCTCGAAAACGCGCTCGAAAAACTTGAGCGAAAACGAAGCGATTTTTTAAATGCGGAACAATGGAAACACTGGGGAGATTTAATTCTTTCCTACAGCTATATGTTTACAAACGGACAGGCTTCTTCCGGCTACCTCGATTGCGAAGACTTTGAAAACGGCAAAAAAGTCCACATAAAAATCGACCCGAAAAAATCAGCTCACGAAAACGCCGCAAAATACTACGAAACTTACAAAAGGCAAAGCCACGGACTCGAAGATTTGGAGCACGACATACTCCTCTCAAAAAAACAAATTTCCGAACTCGACAAAAAATACAATTCAATGCTCGCAGAAAAAAATCCCGTCAAACTTGAACAGCTCCTGCGCAAACAGCAAAAACCGCGGCAGCAGGAGCAGAGCGAACGGCCGGGACTTTCTTACGAATCAAAGGGCTGGACAATTCTTGTTGGACGCGACGCCACAGAAAACGACGAGCTTTTGCGCCATTATGTAAAAGGTCCGGATTTGTGGTTTCATACGCGCGATTATCCGGGAGGCTACGTCTTTATAAAGGCACGCTCAGGAAAAACAGTTCCGCTCGAAATTATGCTCGCCGCCGGAAACCTTGCAGTTCATTACTCAAAGGCGCGCAAAAACGGAGAAGCCGACCTCTATTACACACAGGTCAAGCACCTTCGCCGCGCAAAAAACGGCCCAAAAGGACTTGTTCTGCCTTCCAACGAAAAAAACCTTCACATAAAAATGGATTCTGCAATTTTAAGGCAGCTGGAAGAAAATCAAAGCGAATTTTAACTTTCGGGCGTCCGGGCTGACCTTGCCAGGACAGCCCGCCGGGTCTTTGCGTTATAAAATTGCTGCGCAATTTTTCCGTTCAGCCGCGCAAGCGCGTCCGAACCGCTTTCGCGGCTAACAGCCCCTGACGCAGATTTTCCAAAAAAACGCAGATTTTTCCCAAATATAGATTACAAAACTTTTTTCTGTTAAACTTAAAAACCATGAAAATCAGCGAAATCTTAAATTCTAAAAAAGTTACCATATCTTTTGAAATTTTCCCTCCAAAAAAACAGGAGGCTTTTGATTCAGTAAAAAAAACTGCGCTTTCATTAAGTTCTCTAAAGCCAGATTTTATTTCAATAACTTACGGAGCAGGCGGTTCAACACAGACAAACACTTCCGACCTTGCACAGGCTGTCGAAAAATCAGGAACAGCTTCGCTTGCGCACTTAACTTGCGTCCGCTCGACAAAAGAACAGCTTTTACAGACAATCCAAACCCTCAAACAAAAAAACATAACCAATGTGCTTGCATTGCGCGGCGACTTGCCAAAAGACGCTTTTGAAGGAGAAAACCTTTTTCCATCAGGATTTTTCCACGCTTCCGACCTTGTTCCGCTCTTAAAGCAAAACGGATTCTGTGTAGGAGGCGCATGTTATCCGGAAGGACATCCGGAAAGCTCCAACCGCGACACAGACATCGAAAACTTAAAGCACAAAGTCGAAGCCGGAGTCGATTTTTTGACTACGCAGATGATTTTTGACAACGATATGCTTTATTCATTTTTGTACCGCCTCCAGTCCGCAGGAATTCACGTTCCTGTTCTGGCAGGAATTATGCCGATTACAAACGCAAATCAGGTAAGTAAAATGGTTGACCTTTCAAATGCATACATTCCACGCAAGCTCCTTTCTTTTTGCGACCGCTTCCGAAACGACAGCGAAGCTATGAAGCAGGCAGGAATCGCTTATGCCACAGACCAGATTATAGATTTAATTTCAAACGGAATCCGGGGAATTCACATTTACACAATGAACAAACCGGAAATCGCAGAATCAATTGTAAAAAACATCGATTCAATCATAAAAGCTGTAAATAAATAGCCCGAATGTCGAGTTTTGATAAGAACAGTAATTTAAGTGTCATTGCCGTGCTTGACACGGCAATCTTGCAAAAAAAGTGCAATAGATTACCGGGTCAAGTCCGATAACGACATAAAATCATAAAACTCGAAGTTTGGGCTAAATAAGTTTTTCTGCAACCTTTAAAAAAAATTCGTGTCTAACTAGGAGGATGCACATTAAATATAATTTTAGGACTAAAAATGAACTTTTACAAAGATTTCGTTCAGGACGAAACAGTATACAGTAATTACGAGGATTTAAAGAAAAATTTTAAACTTAAAATTCCTGCAAATTTCAATTTTGCCTACGATATTGTAGACCGCTATGCGCAAACTGTTCCTTCAAAACTGGCAATGGTTTGGTGCGATGACACTCTAAAAAGCCATTACTTTACTTTCAGCCAAATTTCGGAACGTTCAAAGCAAACTGCTGATTTTTTGAAGTTCCACGGAATCAAAAAAGGCGACACAGTTATGCTTATTCTGCGCCGCCGCTACGAATTCTGGTTCTTTCTGCTTGCTCTGCACAGAATCGGAGCAATTGCCGTTCCTGCAACAAACCAGCTTTTAACAAAAGACATTGAGTACCGAACAAATGCCGCCGAAATCAAAATGATAGTTTCGTACGAAGATGAGGAGGTTCAGACAAGAATTGAATCTGCCCTCAAAAATTCACCGACAGTCAAAAATGTTGTAACAGTCGGAAAAAATCGCGACGGCTGGCTCAATTATTATGACGAAATTGAAAATTTTAAGGCCAGAGATTTTGATTCAGAAAACACCCGCCCGACAGAAAACAGCGACACAATGCTCGTTTACTTTACTTCCGGCACAAGCGGAAACCCAAAAATGGTTCAGCACAACTTTACATACCCTCTTGGACACATTGTTACTGCTAAATACTGGCAGAACGTTATGGACGGAGGACTTCATCTTTCGGTCGCAGAAACCGGCTGGGCAAAGGCTATGTGGGGAAAACTCTACGGACAGTGGATCTGCGGTTCTGCGGTAATGGTTTACGATATGGCAACTTTTTCGCCATCAAAAACAATCGAAATTATTTCAAAATACCGCGTTACAACTTTCTGTGCGCCTCCGACAACTTTCCGCTTTATGGTTAAAGCCGACATAAAAAAATACGACTTGTCAGCCTTAAAGCACATTGTGACGGCAGGCGAAGCCCTTCCTCCGGAGCTTTACGAGAAAGTATATGAAGCAACAGGTCTCGAAATGCACGAGGCATTTGGCCAGACAGAAACCACCGTTCTTGCAGGAAATTTTCCCGGAATGAAAATAAAACCAGGCTCAATGGGCAAGCCTGCTCCTGGCTATGATTTGGAAATTGTCCGGCCAGACGGAACAAGATGCCCTCCAAACGAAGAAGGCTCTATTGTCATCCATCTGCACGGTCAGCGCCCGACAGGACTTTTTTCCGGCTACTATAAAAATGAAGAACAGACAAAAAAAGCATTTAACGGAGACGACTATTACACTGGCGACGTTGCATATTACGACGAAGACGGCTACATTTGGTTTATAGGACGCAAAGACGACGTAATAAAAACTTCCGGCTACAGAGTAAGTCCTTTTGAAGTAGAAAGCGCAATTCTTTTGCATCCAGCGATTCTGGAATGTGCAGTAACTGGCATTCCAGATGAAAAACGCGGCCAGGCAATAAAAGCAACCGTTGTTTTAAACAAAGGCTTTGAACCTACAAAAGAGCTAAAACTCGAGCTTTTTGAGTTTATAAAGTCAAAAACGGCGGCATACAAACATCCCCGCATAATCGAATTTGCCGAAACCCTTCCAAAAACAATTTCTGGCAAAATCCGTCGTGTAGAACTGCGAGAGAAAAACTGATTTTAAGCGGCGTGCAGAAAAAAACAGCACAGGCTTTTCCTGCTACGTCTATTTAATGTCTTGTTTAATTGAATAAGAACTTTTTTTATGATAAAATTAGTGCCGTTTGTGAGAACCCTTGCAGAGGCGACACAAATTTAGTTTTTTGTTTTGCAGGAGCTTTTTATGAAGGTCGTTGTAATTGGTGCCCAGTGGGGTGATGAAGGAAAAGGCAAAATCGTTGATTACCTTGCCGAAGATGCTGAATACGTTGTTCGCTACGCAGGCGGTCCAAATGCAGGTCATACAATCGTAGTTGACGGAAAACAGTTTGCGCTTCATCAAGTTCCGAGCGGAATTCTTTATCCAAACAAATCTGTATTTTTAGGCGCTGGAATGGTCATCGATCCAGAAGCACTTTTTAACGAACTCCAGATGCTCAAAGACAACGGAATCAACTGGGAAGGACGTGTTTTTATTTCTGACCGTGCACACATTATTCTTCCACGCTACCGCCAAATGGACAAAGATCGCGATTCTCAGCGCAAACGCCCAATTGGAACAACAGGCCGCGGAATTGGAATCGCCTATTCAGAAAAAGCACAGCGCGACGGCATTCGTCTTGCAGACCTCGACTGGAAACAAAAAATGGATGAATTTGGGGGCGAAGATTTAGAATTCATCAACAAATACAAAGATCAGCTTATAAAAATGCGCGTTGACCTTACTCAAAAAATGTACGAATACCGCAAAAGCAACATTCTTTTTGAAGGTGCGCAGGGCGCAATGCTCGACATTGATTCAGGAACATATCCTTATGTTTCTTCTGGAGCTTCATGCTCTGCTGGCGCTGCAACAGGTTGCGGAATCGGTCCACATGATTTAGACAAAATCTTAGGCGTCTTTAAAGCTTACGAAACTCGCGTAGGAAACGGTCCAATGCCGACAGAATTCAATGATTCGGACGAAGCAGAAAGCGAGCTTTGCCGCAAAGTACGCGACACTGGACGTGAATACGGTGTAACAACAGGAAGAGCACGCCGTTGCGGTTATCTCGACCTTGTCGCATTGCGCTATGCCTGCCGTGTAAACTCAATCGACAGCCTTGTTTTGACACATCTCGATATTTACGATCCAATGGAACAGATTGAAGCCTGCATTGCCTACGACATCAACGGAAAAATCGTGACAGACTTCCCGGCAAATGTTGAAGACATGGAAAACGCAAAACCAGTTCTCCAGAAATTTACAGGATGGAAAAAATCCCTCAAAGAAATCCGCAAATATTCAAAACTTCCAAAAGAAGCGCGCGAATATGTTGAATTTATCGAAGACTACTGCAAAACTCCAGTCGGAATAATCTCCGTAGGATACGAACGCGACGAGACATTCATCCGCAAAAATCCTTGGAAAAAATAATTAAGTATTGACAAACCATAAAAAAATGGGCGTCCAAAGATAGAAATTGTCTTTAGACGCCCATTTTCGTTTTAAATACCCTTAATTTCGAGTTTTATAATTTAATGCCATCATCGGGCTTGAGCCGATAATCTTTTATTGAAAAGTTCCGACAAATTCCTAACCGAGTTTGCTACGTAAATATCGCAGTGTCGCAGCACGTAAATGGCTCTTAAATGACTGTTCCTTTCAAAATTCGACATTCTGGCTAAATCATCAAAAATCTTAATTACAAAAAACTTACAGAATATATTTTTCTATAAAATCTGCAACACCGTCATCGTTGTTTGTTTTTTCCGTCACAAAATCCGCAATATTTTTTATGTGCTCGTTTCCGTTCACCATTGCAACTCCGTAACCGCATTTTTCAATCATACTTTCGTCATTCATGCTGTCGCCAAAGGCAAGAGTCGTGCTGTGGTCAATGCCTATAAAAGAAGAAAGCCATTCAATCGCCTCGCCTTTTCCACAATCCGGCGGCAAAATTTCCAAAAAATAAGGTTTACTCGTAAAAATTACAGCTTTTTCACCAAGGCTGGCCTTCAATTTTTTTTGCAGTTCCTGAATTTTTTCAGGTTCTCCAGGAATCAGCATTTTAAAAAATGAATTCTGGTTCTCAAGCAAAAATTTTTCAAAATCTGGAGCTTCCTCTCCATTTAATCCGCACATTCTGACATCGCGCAAGGTCCAGTCCGTCTCCTTGCTGTAAAAAACCTTGCCGTCAGAATAAACTTCTGTTTCAAAACCTTCTTCAACAGCAATTTTATGCGCTTCCAAAAGGACTTCGCCACTCACAGTTTTTTTGTAAATCTGAATACGCTTGTGCATGTCAAAAATAGAGCAACCGTTTATTGCAATTACATATTTTCCGCTTTCCAAGGCAGCAATATTCAGTCTGCTTACAAAAGGCTTGATTCCGTCTTCTGCCCTGCCAGAACACAAAACAACGTAAATTCCGCGCTGGGCGCATCGCTTTAAGATTTCTGCATTTCTGTCACTTATCTTGCGCTCGTCGTTTAAAAGAGTGTCGTCCAAATCAAGGGCGATAAGATTTACATGCAGTTTTCCAGTATTTTTCATGGCTATTTTTTTTCTCCAGGACTTGTATTCCGTCTATATAAAAATCTCGCGGACTTTCGCCTTAAACTGATTTCCGCGATCAAATTCGTTCATAAACATTCCAAAACTCGTAGAGCCCGGACTAAAAACCACAACTTTTTCACCGGAACAATTCTTTGACAAAATATCGGTTTTTAGAGACTTGAGCATTTCGTCAAGATTTTTAAAAGGTCCGTTAAACGAAATATTCGCCCTGTTAAAATCGCAGATCATCTTGTCGCTGGCGCTTCCTTCAAGCATATAAATCGAAGAAGGTTTAAAAGCCGTACTTTTAGAAATCGTATCAGCGACAGGACTTAAATCAAGCCCCTTGTCCGTTCCGCCAGTCAAAAAAACAACAGGTTTTCCAAAAGCCTGGGTTGCTTCCGCCGCCGCCTCAGGCACAGTCGCCGCGCTGTCGTTGTAAAACCTAAAGACACAGGAATTTCCCGACTTATATTTGACCGTGTACGAATGAAAAAATTCAAGACGATGTTCAATTCCGTGCCATTTTCCCAAAATCTCGACAGTCTGCTCAGGAGCAACACCCATAAGCTCAAGAACAAGGGCGGCGTTTAAAACATTAAGACGCATATGTTTGCCAGGAACAACAAGCTCCTTCAAAATTGTATCGGTTGTTTTTCCGTGTCCTTGCGCATAACGGCTCAAAAGTTTTTCCGGCAGACGGCAGATTCCATTTCCATTCTTATCCTGCCATACGCCAAAAACGCCTTCCGGCAATTTTGACTTAGAATATCTCAAAACCTGGGCCTTTGTCTCTTTTGCAAAAATATTTCCCCAGTTGTCAATCAAAGTTCCGCCGTCACAAGCCGCATCATCATCAAAATCAAGAATCGTAAAGTCCTTCTTAGTCTGGTCAGCATAAATCAGCTTTTTGTCAGCGACATAGGCAAGCATCGAATGATAAAAATTCTGATGGTCAGGCATAATTTTCGTAATAATCGCAATGTGCGGTTTTAGAGTTTTTCTTCCGTGCAAGTCGGCAAGCTGCCAGCTCGAAAGCTCAAGCACAACAGGAGT
Source organism: Treponema sp. UBA7570 (assembly GCA_002477955.1). Lineage (GTDB taxonomy): Bacteria > Spirochaetota > Spirochaetia > Treponematales > Treponemataceae > Treponema_D. Next base: position 45,881 of record DLLE01000043.1, read on the forward strand.
AGTTCCGCTCGTTTTTTCAAGAAAAGTCAGCGGACTTACAGTAATATTTCCGCCAAGAAACGCCTCAAAACCAGCTTCCCTCAAACCATAGTAAATCGCGCTCACAGTCGAGCTTTTTCCCTTAGAACCGGTAACCGCAATAATCGGCGCCTTAGTAAAATGCAAAAACAGGCTGATGTCCGTTTCAATCGCCTTTGCAGCAGCCAAAAATTTATTTCCGTCGTATTTTACGCCAGGGTTTTTAATTACACAGTCCGCATTTTCAAAATCTTCGATTTTATGCTCGCCAAGACGGTAGGTCAGCCGGCTTTTATCAAGTTCCCGGTCTTCCGAAATCGATTTTATTGTCGGAGCAAGCTGTTCAGCCGTCTTCATGTCCGTAACAAGAACGTAAGCCCCATGTTTAAGCAAAAAACGCACGCTCGCTTCGCCGCCACCGTTGAGCCCAAGTCCCATAACAACAACGTGCTTTCCGGCAATATCCTCGATTTTGTCAAAAAAACAACCTTCCGGATAAATTTTCGGAACAGGAGGAAGAGGTTCATTCAAATCAGCCATTTTTTGTCTCCAATAAAATTTTTAAGACGGGCGTTTCCTGCCAGTTTTGGCAGGCCGCGTGTTGCGTGGTTTCATTCCGGCGCAAAGCCCCGGAACGGCACAGCCGCCACTCCACCCGCTAACGCAGAATTTTTTCTAAAAAAATCAGCGCGATGTCTTTAATTTAGAAGCCGCTTCAAATTTTGACAGAGCCTCGTTCATCAAAAGTTCAGTCAGCGCAGTAAAATCAAGACCAAATTTTGCGCACATCTTCGGGAACATCGAAATTTGCGTAAAACCAGGCATTGTATTTATTTCGTTCAAATAAATTTCAGAAGAATCCTTGTCCATAAAAAAATCAACACGGCTCAATCCGCACAAATCAAGCGCAGCATACGCTTTTTTTGCCAAACTCCGAATTTCTTCCAGCTTATCTTCTTCGAGCCGCGCAGGAATCAAAAGCTCAGCGCCGTCAGGGTCATTGTACTTTGCGTCATAATCATAAAAATCATGCTTAGGAGCAATTTCTCCAGGGCCATAAGCCGTCAAAACCTCAAAACTTTTCTGTCCATCACAGATTGTAGGATTTCCAGTTACAGAACATTCAATTTCGCGGGCATTTACAGCCTTTTCAATAAGAATTTTATCGTCCCAATCAAAAGCATCAATAATTGCGCTGTTCAAATGACGCAGGTCAACGGCAAGATTAGCTCCGTCAGAAGAACCTGCAGAACAAGGCTTCACAAACATCGGAAAACCAAGCTTTTTTTGGGCGTTCTCCAAAATTTCATCGTATTTTTTCCAGTCAGCAAGGTCGCTTCTTCTTACGCAAATTCCAGGAACAACAGGAATTCCGGCATTTTCAAGCACAGCTTTTGTTTTTTCTTTGTCCATCGTAATTGCAGAACCCAAAGGACTGCATCCGACATAAGGAACGCCTATCATTTCAAAAAGCCCCTGAATCGTTCCGTCTTCGCCAAAAGTTCCGTGCAAAACCGGAAAAACCACATCGCACGGAATTTCGCATCCGTTTACGACAAAGGTTCTTTCCTTTCCGCCGCCAGGAATTGCAAAAACCTCATTTATTTTGTCTTCGGTTATTTCAAAATGAGATTTTTCATCGTTTCTGATTCTTTCAAGCTCAGTTTCCGGCTGCAAAAACCATTTTCCGGTCTTTGTAATTGCAATCAGGGTGATTTTATGTTTTTTGTCGATATTTCTAGCAACAGAAGCCGCAGAAACCAGAGAAACCTCGTGTTCGCCAGACTTTCCGCCGTAAATAACAGTCACATTCATTTTATTTTTTATCTCCCATAATTCGCATTGTAGCCCATTTCTGCAAGGGCCTTTTTTGCTTCAGAAATTTCATCGTAAGGATGAGGTCCGTCTTTATAAATGATTGAATTTTCATGGCTTTTTCCAAGCAAAAGAACAATATCATTTTTTTTAGCCATTTTAAAAGCCTGACGAATTGCCGACGGACGGTCAGCAGTTATAAACAAATCCTTATTCAAAACTTTGCCCTCTTTTTTTGCACCAACAGCAATCTGCTCAAGAAGAGCAACACTGTCTTCACCTCTCGGATCTTCATCAGTCAAAATCACAACATCGCAAAAACGAGCAGCAATAGCACCCTGCAAAGGACGTTTTTTTAAATCGCGTTCGCCGCCAGAACCAAAAAGACTTATAATCTTTCCAGAAGCGCGTCTTTTTAACGGCGGAAAAATAGTTTCAAAACTAGAAGGAGTGTGGGCGTAATCCACGATAACTTCAAAAGGCTGGCCTTCGTCAATTTCCGTCATACGGCCTTTTACAGGCACAAGTTCAGAAACTTTTTCTGCAACTTTTTCGAGCGGGGTCGAAGTCAGACGGCTAACGGCAATCAAAGACGCCATAATATTGTATGCGTTAAAAGCACCAGGAAGAGAAGCCTTGATATGGATTACGCCTGCGGCAACAGGTTTTGAATTTTTATCGACAAGATTCGGTTCTACAATGCTAAACGAAAGTCCATAAGCCGCGCTCGCAATGTTACGGCCAACAAGATAAGGAATAGAAGGAGGAACTGGAGGAAGCGGCTTTTGTTCTTCAAGACCAGCGACAGCCTGTTTTCCGGCCTTGCCTTCCGTTGTAAAGCCAATAACCGGCTGTTTTGTAGCTTTTATAAAGAAAGAGGCAGATTCGTCCTCGAGATTTACAATTCCAAAAGAAGGAACAGCAACTTTTTTTCCTAGAATAGTTTTTTGGTGAGAATTTTCGTCAAGTTTTCTAAAAAGATTAGCCTTGTCGTCGCGATACTGCTCAAAAGTTTTATGAAATTCAAGATGCTCGAGAGTAACATTCATAAAAACACCACAGTCAAAATCAATATTTCCAGTACGGTTGAGCTTAGGAGAAAGACCATGGCTTGAAGTTTCGATTACAGCGTATTCACAGCCGTTCTGAACCATTTGAGCAAGATAATTTTGAATTACAGGAGCTTCAGGAGTTGTAGTATGCTGAGGATTAGCAAGGGCTTCACCGCCAACAGAATACTGAACGGTAGAAATAAAGCCAGCCTTATGACCGTTAAGACGCAAAAGCTGCCAGATAAAACTTACAGTTGAAGATTTGCCTTCAGTGCCAGTGACACCGATAACACCGAGTTTTTGAGAAGGATAATCAAAAAAACAGGCTGCAACAGGCGCCATAACCTTACGGCTGTCCTTTACGCGTAAAAAAACAGGTTTATTCTTGGAATTTTGAAGGGCATTCTGAATTTCCAAAGCCGTTTTTTCATCAAAATCGTCCTGAAAAATAACAGCCGCCGCACCTTTTTTAATGCAGTCACTGATAAAAATATTACCAGTAGTATGAGTTCCCGGAAGCGCAAAAAAAAGAGAACCCTCAGAAACATCGCGACTGTCAAAAGCAAGGTTAGAAATTACACAGTCCGAAGAAAGGATACATCCAGTTTTTCCGTCACCTTCCACGGAAATATAGTCAAAAGAGCCCAAAAGCTCCGAAAGATTCTTAGCCATAATATTTTTATTTTACCGCTAAGAAATGGTTTCTTCAATGGGAAAAATAAAGTTGAAAACCAAAGAAATGCGTGTGCAAAAAAACGGCTTCGGCAACAAAATGTTACCAAAGCCGTTGAGTTACAAATAATATCAAGAATCCAAATTGAAATCAGTACTGTACGACAGTTTCTTGTTAAGAAGAGTCAGTATTATAATTACTAAAATCACAAAATAAACCAGAACCACGAGAAATAATATCGGCATCTTAATCAAATTAAAAGCAGTAAGACCTCTAAGATAAAAGCGACTATATACAATAGCCAGCAAAAAGTTAATCGCAATATCGCAAAACATCGACTGTTCTTGAAAAATTGCCTGTTTACATTCAGAGAATTTTTTATATGCAAATTCATTATTTTTCCGCTCTGCAATTCTTATAGCATTTTCAACAGAAAGATTTTCTTTTGCATTAGAAATATATTCTTTTTTCCAATGTGCCAAAGCAATCCTGCAAATTCCGCCTATTATGATTTTTACACAAAAACATATAAGCGTCCCTAAAAACACTAATCTGACTAATGATTCAACACATTCTATTCTATGTTTATCAAATGAAAAATAAAACAAAATCAAATTTTCTTGAGCAGCAAGGACTGAACTAATGTCAAAAACTATGGCTATCGAAAGAAATTTGATAAGATAAACAGGTTTATTAAAAACGTCTTTTATATTGTTAAAAAGGTCGGTTATTTCCAAAAATATTTTCTCCTTAAATCTACTCTTCTATTGCTGATAGAATCGGCAACATAATATAAAAAGAAATCAAAATGCCATCAAAAATCACTTTTCAAATATCAAAAGTATTTTATTTGTGTCATTAACGGAAAATCCATTTTTTTTATAAAAATTTATTAGTCTTTCAAAGTTTAATGCACAATTTCCACAAGGTATAGCTTCACCCGCAATATATCTAATTTTTCTTAAATATTTTAACATCTGATACGACTCTGTTTCTATAAATTTGTTATACTCGATAATGATATCCACAATGCAGCCCCTGCAAATCCTTTGTGTTGATATTCTACCGGAGTTTCCAGCATAACAAGTTTACAATAGCCACATATCAAACTAAAACTAAAGCAATAATTATCTTTAGCAGTACAAGTTTCCAATTACCATTTTTTAATATTTTTATCCCGTCCAAAGTTTCAACTATAAAAGAAGGATGAATACAATCATTTTTTGAATAATCAGGATATATAGGCAATATGCAAGTCATATAAAAAGAAAATGATTTTCCACTATATTTTTTTATCAATTTCAACTGAACACTAGACGACAGCGGCTCAAGAACAAGTTTTCTATATGCATATTCATTTGAACTATGTTTTAAATTATTATAATTACCGACTTCAACCAAAATATTTTATGATTTATTTCTCCCAAAGATTTTCATCAAACAACCATCTAATACAATAAAAGAAAACAACAATTAAATATATAAAAAAGGCTTCGGTAACTAAACAATATCGAAGCCTTTTACTTTTATTTTGCTAAAAAAAATGATGTTTACTTTCGCACCTTTCCATGCAGAAAGTCGTCATAACTGATTTCAATTCCCTTGCGGACCTCGACTTTTGCCTTCCAGCCGAGGTTGTTCAGGCGGGTTACATCGCAGAGTTTTCTTGGAGTTCCGTTCGGTTTTGAGGAATTCCACTCAATCCGGCAAGTTCTTCCGTCTTTTGCGACATCAGCATAAACAACCGCTCGGATTGTCTCGGCAAGCTCCCTGATTGTCAGCTCCTTTCCGGTTCCAACATTCACGAAGTCTCCAGTCGGAGTTCGCAAATCTTCTGCGTTCTTGTTTTCCATAAGGTAGACAACCGCATCCGCCAAGTCGCCTGCAAAAAGGAATTCGCGCAACGGAGAGCCGTCGCCCCAAAG
>DLLE01000055.1:0-21242 GCA_002477955.1 Treponema sp. UBA7570
ACGCCAATCGCAGGAAATTCAATCGGAGTTCCGCCAGCCATTCTAACGCCAGCCTTAACAGCCTCCGCAATCCGGTCAAGTTCAATGTGCCCCGGAATAAGTTCATTTTTTGCGCAGATAACACCAACCAGCGGCTGATTCAATTCCTCATCAGTATAACCCGAAGCATAAAAAAGAGAGCGGTGCGGCGCGCGGGCAACACCCTTACAAGCATTATCACTTTTTTTTGATTCAACAGCCATTTTGTACCTCTAAAATAAAAAAATAAATTTCTGGAGCAGCTTTTACTGTCTCCTCCGGCTTTCCGCGGTTCCGCTATTCGCTTCATCGGGCAAAGCCCGACGCTTTCGCGCCGCTACAATCCGGGCTAAAATTTGCGTTTTTATTATATAGATAAACGCGCTTTCTGTTAATATTGACAGGGATAAGTTTCTTTAATTTTAATTAAATTCTTCAGTATTATTAAATTATATACTGCTATAAAAAAATTATTTTTATAACAAGAAAAATCAAAAACAGCCAGATTAAAACTACAGGAACCGCATAATACCATTTTCCGCTCAAAGCCATGTTTTTTGCGTTTTTTCGGCATTCTTCCCAGACTTCGGACGGAATCAGCTTTACAGAAGCGGCAATCAGCGCAGGAACCAAAAACAGGTCATCAAGGCAACCAATCACCGGAATAAAATCAGGTATAAGGTCTACTGGAGAAAGCGCGTACAAAACGGCAAGCGCGGCAAGGATTTTCGCCAAAACAGGTGTTTTTCTGTGCTTTAAAGCCAGACAGACGGCAGGAACATCTGTTTTTAATTTTTCAGCGCGCTCTTTAAAATTCATTTTTTATTCCAAAAATAAAACTATCTTCCAGAAAGTGATTTTTTCCAGCGGGCAACAAGCTCAAGAGCCTGGAGCGGAGTCATATTTTCCGGATCAGCAGAAAGGATTTCATCCAAAACCATTTCCTCGTCAGAAAAAAGTCCCGGCAAATTCTGGCTAAAATGCGATTTTTCTTTTTCGCCGGAAATTTCGGTTTTTATTTCGGAAGGCAGAACAGGTTTTTCTCCAGCGGATTTTTGCAAATGCGCAAGAATTTCCTCAGCTCTTAAAATTACGCTTTGTGGAACGCCGGCAAGTTTTGCAACGTGCAGACCGTAAGAATTTTCGCTTGCCCCTTCCTTTATTTTTCTCAAAAAAACTACATCGCCAGAATTTTCAGCAACAGCCATGCACAAAAGTTTTAGCGAAGAGTGGTTCATTCTTGTTAGCTCGTGATAATGAGTAGCAAAAAGAGTTTTGCACTTTATCGTGTTCAGCAAATATTCGCTAATTGCCCAGGCAATCGAAAGTCCATCTTCCGTCGAAGTTCCCCGCCCTACTTCGTCCATAATTACGAGAGATTTTTCCGTTGCAGAACGGAGAATATTTGCCGTTTCTGTCATTTCGACCAAAAAAGTCGATTCTCCGCGGGCAAGGTTGTCGCTTGCTCCAACACGGCAGAAAATTCTATCGACAATTCCAATGCGCGCAGAAGAAGCCGGAACAAAAGAGCCTGTCTGAGCCAAAAGCGCAATCAGCGCATTTTGACGCAAAAATGTTGATTTTCCGGCCATGTTCGGACCTGTAATCAACGAAAAAGAAGTTGAGCATTTTTCAGAAAAATCTTGTGGCGAACAAATCGAAAGGTCATTCGGAACAAATTCGCCGGCAGGAAGATGCATTTCAACGACAGGGTGGCGTCCATTTTCAACTTCAAAAACCGTAGAATCATCGACAACCGGACGAATCCAGCCATGAAGAACGGCAGAATATGCAAGCGCTGAGCTTACATCTGTGTATGCAATTTCTCTGGAAGTCTGCAAAAGATACGGAACAAGTTTTGCAATCTGGGAGCGTATTTCGATAAATAAATCACGCTCAATCTGAACAATTTTTGTGCCAGCTTCGTTCAATTCGTGTTCAAGTTCTTGAAGCCGTTCAGTCGTATAGCGTTCCGCATTCAAAAGAGAACGGCGCATTATAAAATGCCCAGGAATCTGCTGAAGTTTTCCTTTTGTAACTTCAATGTAATAGCCTGCATTGTTGTTGTTTTTTATCCGCAGGTTAGAAATTCCAGTTTTTGATTTTTCTTCTTCGGCGTATTCTTCAAGAATTTTGTTAAAATTGCACTGAATGTCGCGCCAATGGTCAAGCTCTTTTGACCAGCCAGATTTTATAATCCGGCCTTCCGTAATAGAAGTCGCTGGATCTTCCAAAATCGCCGAATCAATAAGTTCAATTATCTGCTTAGCTTCATCCGCCGGCAAAACAGAAAAATCATAATTTTCAATCAAAACGCGGATTTTAAGCCATACGGAAAGACTCGATTTTAAAGCCTGCAAGTCTTTTGCATGGGCACGCTCCATTGCGACTCTTGCAGCAAGCCTTTCAATATCAAGAACAGAAGAAAAATTCTGCCTAACTGCATCTAAAAGCCTGCGGTTATTTACAAAAAGAGCAATATGCTCCTGTCTGGAAGCAATTTTTTGAGCATCGGTCAAAGGATAGTTAAGCCAGTTTACCAAGAGCCTCTTGCCCATTGCAGTCTGCGTGTGGGAAACACATTCCAAAAGTGAATACTGGAAACTTCCGTCCCTTAAATTTTCCGTAATTTCAAGATTTCGGCGAGAAGAATCATCCATTACGACGTATTCACAGTCACGGTAAACTTTTATTCCGCTTACATGAGGAGCATTTGTCGAAGTTGTCCGCATAAGATAGTCAAGCAAAAATCCGGCAGGTCCAACTTCCGCACTTTCTTCAGTCAAATTAAAAGAACGCAGATTCTGTGTTCCAAACTGTTTGTTAAGTCTTTTGTAAGAAAGAGAAGAATCAAAATTCCATTCAGGATAATAAGAAACCGCAATATTTGAATTCTGGGCGATTATTTCTTCAATTGTTTTGTCGCCGCGCAGAGTTTCAGGCAAAAGAAGCTCACGAGGATTGGAACGGCCGAGTTCCTTTGCAAAATTATCCGCCATTTCTTTTTTATTCCAGCTTGTTGCGTAAAAATCGGCAGTAGTAACATCAATATAGGCAAAGCCAACTTCATTTTTTTTTACCGCGCAACATGCAAGATAATTATTTACGCCGCCTTCAAGATATTCACTTTCAATCGCAGTTCCCGGGGTTATGATTTCTATCACTTTTCGCTCGGCAATTGTCTTGCCTTTTCCGATTTCTCCAACCTGCTCGCAGATTGCAATTTTTTTTCCAAGCCTTAAAAGACGTGCAATGTAAATTTTTGCGGCATGATACGGAATTCCGCACATAGGATGCTGTGCACGATGAGTAAGTGTAAGATTTAAAAGACGGCTAATTTCCAAGGCGTCTTCATTGAACATCTCGTAAAAATCGCCTAGACGAAAAAACAGAACTTCGTTGCGATATTCATCTTTTATGCTCTGGTACTGAACCATGAGCGGTGTCAATTCTGCGCTTTCGGAACGTTTCTGAATTTTTCCTGCAACAACCTTGTCTTTTGACATTTTGTGTTATATTCCTAATTCGGCAATAACTTTTTCAGTAATATCAACCGAAGGGCTATACCACAAAACAGCATTCGCCTGCTGCAAACTCAAAATCATCGAATAACCTTCATTTTCTGCAACTTTTTCCAAAACGCCATAAAGTTTTTTGTAAAAAGAATCTGAATTCTGAAGATTTTTTTTGAGCGATTCAAGCTCAACATTTTTTGCGTTCGTATATTCCGTAAGAGTGTCTGTTTTTCTGGTAATTTCTGCATCAAGACGGCTTACCGCTGCAGAATTATTGTTTTTCTGAAAATCAACTTTTTGATTCTTGAGATTTTGAATTTCTTCTGTCCGTTTGTTAATTTCGGTCTGGAATTCGGCTTTTTTAGACTCGTAATTGCGAACTGGAGCCGAATTTCTAAAATATGCCTGATAAACTCTGGCAGTATCAACAACACCAAAACGCGTAATCTGCTGGGCAGAAAGTCCAAAAACAACGAAAAAAGAAAAAACAAAACCAAAAACAATTTTTTTCATTTTAAAACAACCTCAAAACGCAATTATTTATTCGTAATATTGAATGAAAGTACAAATTTCCAGTTATTTTCCCAAGTTACGTTATAATTCTCATCCATTTTGAATGTATTTGCAAAAAGCAGACGCAATGGGAACTGAGGGATTGAAAAACGCAGTCCAGGACCTGTACTAAAGTAAAAGTCCGAAATTCCTGTATTTGTAAAGAGTTCATAAGGCGAATCCTTTATTACAGCAGCGTCACCAAACCAGTCTACTGCCAAAACTCCAGGAACAATCGGCATACGTAATTCAAGAATATTGCTCCAAAGCGCACGGCCTCTGTGCTTATTATAGATATTTGTCCATCCGCGGGCGTTAAACATACCGTCAATGTAAACTTTGCTTGAATTTCCAATTCCCGAATCAGACGCCGGGAAAAGAAGGCTCAGACCGGAATATGCGGCAAAAACCATTTTCCAGTTCCATGTTTCTGTAACCGGCAAATTGAACAGGGTAAAGTATTTTTCAGCCTTTGTATCCGAACGCAAAAAGAATTCTGTTTCAAAAGGCATAAGCCCGTACCAGGTAAGGCGCTGACTTGCAAACCAGCCTTTTGAAGGATCGTAATTTATATCGCGGTCATCAACAGAAAAAGCAGACCAAATAGAATTCTGCCAACCCCATTTGTTAGAATACTCAGCAATAGTCGAATCAACAGGAATATAAACTTCGTCATAAACATTGTTTATAAGACTTCCGTTGATTCCGGCAGAAAGCGAAAGAATAGCCCAGACTGGAGTCCATCTTCTTCCAAGAGAAAAACCAAGGCTCCAAACCCAGCGTTCATAATCCATGTAATAATCGTCAGAATTTAAACTGTCTTCGTTGTCAGCAAGTTCAAGCATAAGCGCAGTATTCTGCGAATGAGAGAAACTAGTGCTTATTGATGAAGAAATCGGCATTCCAAAAAGCCAGTTTTCTCCAAAACTCAAAGAAACAGACTGCTCGTCAGTTGCAATCGTAGAACTTGCGCTGATAGATTTTCCACTTCCGCGGAAGTTAGAATCCTGCCATTTTACAAAAAGAGCAAACGGAAGGTCGTCCGGATCAGAAACACCAGAAAAAGTAACGCCGAATTCAATAGAAGTAGTAGATTGCTCGTCTACAGAAAAAACAAGGTTTACAAGATTTTCTTCAGAACCAGGCACAACGTCAGGCACAACTGCGCTAAAATACTGCAAGTTGTACAGATTTCTAAGACCTGTAGTAAGTTTTGCCTTAGAAAAAATGTCGCCGCTTTCAATCGGAATTTCACGGCGAATAATTTCCTCTTTTGTGCGCGTATTTCCTTTTATGGAAATGCTTTCTACATGGCTCCGCACGCTTTCTGTAATATGAAATTCATACGAAATAACTTTATTGTTCGTGTCTTTCATAGGAATTGGCTGAAAACGGTTTGAAGTGTAGCCATTTTCGTAGTATAAATCGGCAATCGCCATAACCGATTCCTGATATTTCTGCTGACTATAAACCGCGCCAGTCTTAAGCTTTACAAAAGAATTAAGCTTTTCGCTCGGAAAAATAATATTTCCCTTAAAAGTCATTCCGCCAAAAGTATACTGCGAGCCTTCAACAATAACAAATGTGATTGTAAGCTCATCTCGGTTTTTCTTTTCGTTTATAGCAGTTTCTTTTGTAACATCGATAACTTCTGCATCTATATAACCCAAATTCTGGTAATAAGCCGTAATCGCCTGCTTGTCTGCCTCGAGCTCAGATTCCTGGAATGCGCCTTTATTGATTAAACCTGCCTCTTTGAGCGTAAGCTTGCTTTTTAAAGTTCTGCTCGATATAACTTTGTTGCCACGAAAATCCAGTTTTGCAATTACAGTCGAACGGCCTTCATCAACTTTGAAATTAACTTCAACGCCTTTTGGGGTCTGCTTTGAGCTTGCAGTTACGCGGGCATTAGTAAAACCTTTTCCAAGATAAACATCGCGCACAGAACGCTCATCGACAAGCATCTTGCCTTCAACAAAAATATCTTTTTCTTTAAGCGAAACTGCCTCTTTTAATTCTGTCGTACGAATCTGGCGGTTTCCGGAAAATGTAATTCTAGTTACAACAGGACGCTCAGTTACAGAAAATACAATCGAAACTGTATTTTTCTTAGCATCGCCCGGAAGAGCCTCAGGATTTATTTCATCAAAAAAATCGAGCGCATAAATTCTGTCCAAAAGATTTCCAAAAACCTCATCGGAAAATTTTCTTCCGATAAAGCCGCTAGTTACGCCTTCAAGCTCTTTTGAATCTACAGATTTTAAATTCTTAAAAGAAATTGATTTTATAAGTTTTCCATAAAACCAGTTTTCATCAGATTCTGTTACTTTGTCATTCTCCTGAGCAGAAACAAAACAAGGTGCAAAAACGCAGATTGCCGCACAAAAAATTAAAGCGAAATTAAAACGCTTGAAAGACATATTAACTCCAATTGCCAAGAAATTTAGTCATATTCAGTTATTATGAACATTTTAAAATGAGTGCTTCCAAGACAATGTAACAGACGTTGAAGGAATCCACAGACTGTTTTTGATTGCTTCCAGATCCGGAGAAACCCCAAACCTTATATTAACGAACGGTGAAGACATTTCAAAACCAAATTCAGGCTGAAGCACAAGTCCACGAACGGAATCTTCGTCCTTTGCCTTTGTTTCGTCATAACTCCAGTGCATTAAAGCATCAACATACATTGCACTACCAAAGTACTTACCTACATAAACAGCCGAATTGTCAAAAAAGTTACTGAAAGATAACTGCTTGCCGGCAGAATTCTTATCAAGACTTTGCTTTACAGCGTTTTGAAGGATATTTGTTCTAACGGAAAATATATCAAAATTCAATAATTCACGCAATGTATTCTCTACAGTACGCATTACCGTTGCCTGCATAAGATAGTCTCCGCCTGCCATTGCAAGAGAAGCAACATTTTCAGAATTTCCAGAAATAACCTGTCCCAAAAGCTCCATAATTTCGTTTTCAGACTTTGCAGGAGTTGCAGTAAAGCGAGGATTAAACTGACTCAAGGCCTGCTGACTTGCCGACAAAGTTATTGTCACCTGATTATTGTTTTCATCGCGCTCCCGGGTTTCTGCGCGAACAGTAATTCGAGGATCAAAAAGTTCATTATATTCGTTGAATACAACTTTTCCCTCCTTCATATAAAAACTTCTGTTGAGCCAGACAATTTCGCCTCCACGAAGGTTTACTTCTCCTTTTGCAGAAAGGTCGCCCGTCGAAGTATCAATATAAAGGTCAAGATAATTGTCAGGCACAATAAGACCGCGCAGCAGAGGATTTAAGAGAATTTGAACTTTATTTTTTACCTGAAGCTTAAGGTCTACAAGAAAGTCAAAAGGCGTTTTTTTTGTATGCTCCATGTTCAAACCGTCACGGATAATTTCAATTTCTGCACGTTCGCCAAAGATTTTTCCTGAAAAACCGACAGTATCCGTCGTCATGTGAACCAAAAATTTTTCAAATGCGGCAAAACCCTTGTAATGAACCAAAGGAAGCTTTAAATCAACAGGAATAAACTGACCTCGAGGGCTTTCAACCGGACAGTCAAGAGAGCCGATTTTCCAGCGGTCAAACTCAATGTTCAAGCCAACGCTCACAGAATTTTTTTCTACGGTGAATAAAGTCGGCTTTACGATAAAATGATTTTGAGAAGCAAGCGCAATTACCTTTTCAGACCGGAAAAGTTTTTTTGAAATTATTGGAACATAAAATTCAGGATTTAAAATAACAATGGAACCTGTATATTCCGGGTCAGTTGTAAGACCGCCTATTTTTACTGCTCCAGAAAGTTTTCCGCCTGTAAATCTTACAAAAGGAATGCTGAAAGCCTGGCAAAAAGTCTTCATGTCGGCATTTATGTTTTTTATGTTCAAATCAAGCTGATTGTGAATTATAGAACCGTTCAAATTAAAGCTGAGCGGAGAAGCAGGTCCGGATTTTACTGACAAAACCTGTCCTGCAACAAAAGTTCCAGAAATTCCCCTTCCATTTTCAGAAACAAAATCTATAACATCGTCGCTTTTTGTAATTTTTAAGTCGAGTTTTTGTTCAGTCGGGAAAAAAGAACCTGTCATTTTTTCACTTTTGACAGTCGCAACAAAATTTTTGAAAGGAGAATTTCCATGGGCAAAACAATTTATCGAGCTTTTTACTGGAATGTTAAAATCAAGTTCAAGAAAATTTCCTTTTAATACCGCAGTACAATTTCCAGAAAAATTCTTTAAGTTAAAGTTAGCAAAAAAATCCGAAAGCGAAAATTTTCCCCAGCCAGCGTTAAGTTCTGAAACAGAAAGTCCTGTATCGTCATAAACAGCATTTCCTGAAAAAACGCATGGATAACCGGCAAAATTTATAGAAGAACTCTGCAAATTTAGCGAAACAAAAGGATTTGCAGGTGTTCCAGATAGCGAAAACTCTGCATTTATTTTGTTTGTTGAATTTTGGTCAGCAAAAAATCTCGCGGCAGGAAAATCAGAAAGATTTCCTTGAGCACTGACATAAAAATCGTTTTTCAAATTGTCCAAAGTCAAAAGTTTTTTTTCAAGATTGCGGACTTCGGCATTAAGGCTTATTTTTTCCGAATTTAAAATGCTTTTTGCATTCAAATCGACTATAATCGAGTCAAAAATTCCATCGTTAAGGCTCCAAACTACATTCATTCTTCCGTCAAGAGCAGAAGCCGCATCCGAATATGCGAGCTTGTTCATTACAAAACCGTATTTATTTGCAGAACCGGTAAAAGCAAGGTGCGGATGCAAACGAAGAGAACCATAAGGCTCATCAATATCAAAATTATTTATTTCAACTTCAATTCCAGAAACTTCATTCCACGAAAAAGAAGTATTTAAGGAAGTAGAAAAAATATTTTTTCCAAACGAAACAGGCAAAGCCGTAAACTCTACAGAACCAAAAATATTTTTTTCAAACGAAAAAGCCGCATTAAAATTGTAATCGCCCGAAATATTCAAAAAATTCTGAGAAAACGCACCTCTAAAACTAAAAGGCAGAGAATTGACAACAAGGTCGGTATAAAAATTAAAATCAGAAAGTCCATTTGAAAAATCAATTCCAGCGGTAGCATGCGCAGTTTGTTTTCCATATTGCAAATCGAGAGAACTCAAGGTTATGGTTTCTGAAGAACCATCAATGGCAAAGGTGAGAAGCTGTTTTTCCTTTGCTGTGTTTGCCAAAAGAAAATAAGGCGAATTGAACGAAAAACTTTTAAAATCCGTCGTAAAATAAATTTCGTCGGAAAAAATGTAAGTTCCAGCCGATTTTGAAATATTTGCAAGAAAAGCCTTTTTTTCTTCGGGAACAAAAAATGCAACCGCATCGATTACGCTGTCCAAAAACATATCGCTGATAGAAACCGAAGCCTGCAAAAACTTTTCCGTCTCGTTCAAAAAACTGCCTTCGGCAACAATTTTTGCACTTTTTTCGTATTCGGCATGAGAATAATCATCGCATTCAAAGCTAAAATCCACGGACTTTTCAGACGGCAAAAGCGTAAACTGAATGGCAGTCAAGCTTTTTTCGTCCATAAAAAGCTGCGGAGCAAAGCACATAAAACCGTTTTTGTAAGGCTCTATGTAAAGTTCAGTCTGTAAAATTCCGCCATTTGAAAGCTGAAAACGCGGAATGCTCAAAACAAACGAAGGCTCCAGAGTTTTTAAGCTGAGCTCGCCGTTCAAATCAAAATTTACAGGTTTTCCGTCAGCCTCAAATTTATTGACTTTTAAAACCTGATTTTTACATTCAACATCATAAGAAAGGACGACTTGGCTTCCGGCAATTCTTTCAGAAAAATTACAGTCGCCGTCAATTTTTAAATATCCAGAATTAAAGAAATCTTCTTTTGTCAAAAACGAAGTTTTAGCTTTTATAGTTCCAGAAAATTTTGTTTCGATAAATTTTTTATAAAGAGGAAATGGATTTTTTACTTTTATAAGTTTTAAAGGTTCAAATTTCCTGGACTGAGCGTCAAACGAAAGCTCCTGATTTTTAAAATTCGCCTCAAGCTGCACAGAAAACGGAAAAGCCGAGCGCATCGTTCTGAGCGCAAGCTTTGAATCCGCATAGTTGAGAAGAAAATCAATTTTAGAAATCGTAAAATCGGCGCGGTTTATTTCTGAAAGCTTTAAAAGAAAAGAACTTCCTTCGAGATTTTTAAAAAAGTTTCCTGAAAGCTCAAAACCACAGGCAACAAGTTTTCGATTGCCATCACTTTTTAAAAGTTCAGATTTAAATTCAAGACGTCCGGAAGTTTTTATTTTGAGGCTGTTTTTAGCAAGCGGCGACTGTTCAAAAGTTACGGTTTTTGCAATTGCAAGAAAATCGTTTTTTGAATCGACAAAATGAAGACTGATATTTTTAAATTGAATGTTAAAAGGAATATTGATTTCTTTTCCGTCAATTATAAATTTTTTGGAAGAAGATTTGTGTTTTTTTGATTGATTTTTCTCATCATCGCTTTTTTCGAAAATTCCAGAAAGATTTTTGAGCAAATCCCCGTCTTTTACGGCATCATATTCAATTTTTAAACCGTCCAAAATCAAAAATTTTACTGCATTCAAAGGCTGCTTAGAAAAAAAATCACGAAAATTATACGAAAGAACAGCGCTGTTAATCTGAACAAGCTGCTTTTGCGTCGCAGAATCCTTTAAATTGATATTTTTTAAACTGATGCCAGAAAGAATCGAAGGAGAAAGAGCTTCGTATGAAATCTCAATTCCCGTTTTTTCTTCAATTTTTTGAGTAATTTTTAAAACACCGACAGAAACAGCGGCATTGATTTTTTTGTATGTTGGAAAAATCAACGCAATAACTGCAATTACGAGCAGGAGAAAAATAATGCTTCCAATGCTGGTTTTTAGAATTCTCGACTTCATCTGACTTGAACAGTCTCTGTTTTAACGGCAAAATGGCTTTCAGAAAGTTTTAATTTTTTTCAATATTCAGAACTTTCCATAGACTAACACTTTACTTTATTTTTGATTTTTTTAGTAGTGGGACAGATCTAAAAACTCATTCAAGCTGATTTTCCTAGAAATGTCTGCAAGTTTTAACTTATTGCAATACAACAAATTAAAACAACCGCTCTAAAAAAAACTGGAGTTTTTCAGGAATTATGATTTTAAAAAATTTTGTTGTATTTGAAGGAATCGACGGAGCAGGAACTTCAACGCAAATCAATGTCTTAAAAGAAAAAAAAGAAGCCGGGAGATTTTTCTTTACGGCAGAACCGACAGACTCACCTGTAGGAAAATTCTTAAGAACTGTTTTAAAAGGCAATGTTGAACTTGATCCACGGACAAGCGCATACCTTTTTGCGGCAGACCGCGCAGAACATCTTTGGGGAAAAAGCGGCTCAAACTGCGGAATCGAAAAAAAATGTTCCGACGGAAAAATCGTCATAAGCGACCGATACTTTTTTTCGAGTCTGACATACCAAAGCGTAACCTGCGGAGAAGAGCTTCCTCGCCTTCTAAATTCGACTTTCCCGCTTCCGCAAATTCTTTTCTTTTTTAAAATTTCTCCAGAAATCAGCCTTAAAAGAGTCGATGCCCGCGGAGAACGTGAAATTTACGAAAAAATAGACTTTTTAAAGGCGACAGAAGAACGTTACGAAAAGCTTATGGACGAATACGAAGCAAAAAACACAGGAATGAAAATCGTCCGTCTGGATGCATCAAAATCAAAAGAAGAGGTAAGCGCGCAAATCTGGCAGGAACTTTCAAAACTGCTGTAAAAACTCACAAAAAAAATGCCGACAATAAAAACGTGAAAAGATTTTTTGCGCTAGTTTTCTTTGCGGCCAGTTTTTTTATATTCTCACCTCAAAAATCTTCTGCCTACATGGTCAAATACAAAGAAGATTATTACAAGCTTTTTCATGTTCATTACCAGCAGTATCCAGACGATGTCATGGAAAACATTTACTGGCTTGAGCAGGCCGTAAAGGCCGATTTTTGCAATCCGCTCTATGCAAATGTAAAAATCGACAACGAAAAAGATTGGGAAAAATACCGCTATCTTTTTATGATGCACATAAACCTAAAACTTATTGAGCAGCATATGAGGCTCGGAAGAATTTACGACAAAAAAAACGTAAAATTTTACGACGCGCCATGGAAAGACATTTACATTGAAAATTTACAGAAAACACTCAGTTGCTATCAGGCAGGACTTTACTACTGGCAGGAAGCAAAGCTTTGGGCAGAAAAAGCAAACGTAAAAAGGTTTCAGTTTTTAACCTTAACAGACATTCAAAACTGGGAAGACGAACGCGAAAGAATTGGAAACGGAAAATTAAATTACGAAAAGATTTTAAACCGGGAAATTGCGCGTGTTCAGAAAAATATTTCCGAATTTGAAAACATGACAGACAAAACGTATTAGAATTTTACTTTAAAACAAAAGCGATTTTCGATAAAATAGAAAATCATGCAGTTTGAAGAAAAAGACATCTCTTACCCGCCAGTGAATCCAGGCACTGACAGAACTTTTATACGTTTTTACGGCGGAGAGCCGGATTTAAATTCTATTTTTTATTCATCAGAAAAAGAAGACTCTCCTCAACGGATTTTTGTGACAGACACAAATGTAGCTTCGCTAAAACAAATGCAGCCGTTTATAAATTTTTTCCGCGGAGAAAACTACAGCCAGCCAAAAATCGAAAACGGCTTTACCGGCACACGAGGAAAAGACATTCTCTTGATTTTGGGCAGCGGAGAACCATTTAAAACAATCGAAAGCGTTCTCGCAATATGCAAGGCCGCAATCGACTCAAACGCAAAACGTTCCGCAGTTTTTACAGGAATCGGCGGCGGCGTAATTACCGACATGACAGCTTTTGCCGCTTCAATCTTTAAGCGCGGCGCAACATGCGAACTTGTACCGACAACTCTTCTTTCGATGGTCGACGCTGCAATCGGAGGAAAAACAGGCTGCGACTTTGATTCATACAAGAATATGATAGGCTCTTTCTTTCCAGCGCAGAAAATTCACATAATTCCTTCATTCATTCAGTCGCTTCCAGAAAACGAATACCGCAGTGGAATGGCAGAAGTAGTAAAGACCGCCCTTCTCTATTCAAAGGAACTTTTTGGAAAACTCGCTTCAAAACCAGAAATTCTGCAAAACCGCAAAGATCCGCTCGTTGAAGAAATGATAAAAATTTGTGTAAATGCAAAGGCCGCTGTAGTTGAACAGGATTTAACCGAAAAAAATATCCGCATGCAGCTAAACCTCGGACACACTTTTGGACATGCGCTCGAAACCAGAGCAGGACTTGGAAAAGTAAGCCACGGAGATGCAGTTGCCTGGGGAATAGCCCGTGCAGCAGAACTTTCAAAAAAAATAGGACTGTGCACAGAAAATTACGTTCAGACAGTAAAAACAGTTCTCTCTTCTTTCGGATGGGAAACTCAGCCTCTGCATTCTGCCCTCAACGGAAAATTCGCTTCGGAAAAAGAAGCCGCTCTCTCGCTTTTTGAGGCAATGAAAAAAGACAAAAAAAATGCTTCAAGCAAAGTGCGCTTCGTTTTGCAGGAAGATGTCGGAGAAACTGTCATAACAGAAGCCGATGAAAAAGCCGTTCTTTCGGTTCTGTAAAAAGTGAGAATAAATAAAAATGGATATTTCAAAATATTTTGACTGGGCGGCAACATCTCCAGCCGACCCTGAAATTTTAACTCAGGCATTGCAAGAATCCCTCGAAGCCGGCGCAAATCCTTCTGCCGTACACTCCGAAGGACAAAAGGCGCGGATTGCATTTGAAAACGCACGCACACTTGCAGCAAAAGTAATCGGTGTAAAACCAGAAGAAGTTTTTTTCACGAGCGGTGGAACAGAAAGCGACCACATTCCTCTGCTTTCGCTTTTAAACCGTGAAGCCGACTCTCAAGGCAAACGGGGAAGCATAATCATAAGCGGAATCGAACACCCTGCACTGAGAGAACAGACCGCCGTCTTAAAAAAACATGGATTTGAAATAATCACCGTAAACCCGGACAAAAACGGTTTTATAAGCGCAGATTCAATCGCAGAAAAAATCACTTCCGACATACTTTACGTAACAGTAATGGCGGTAAATAACGAAACTGGCTGCATACAGCCGATTTACGAGATTGCAGACAAAATTACAGAAAAAACAGAAGGAAAAAGACGGCCGCATTTTCACGTTGATTGCGTTCAGGCAGCAGGAAAAATTCCTCTCAGCCTCAACTATCCGGGAATAGACAGCGCAGCCTTAAGCGCACATAAAATCTGCGGTCCGCGAGGAATTGGAATTCTGGTTTTAAAAAAAGACATAAAGCCTTTCTTAACAGGCGGCGGCCAGGAAAAAAACATCCGCTCAGGAACAGAAAATCTCTTCGGCGCAATCGCCTTTGCAAAATGCCTCGAAAAATATTACGTGCCTCTCAACTTTGAAGAACAAAAGACAGCCGTAAAAAACTTCATCGAATCGCTAAAATCGCTCCCAAACTGCACGCTCGTACCAGCCATTCGCGCCGACACATCTGACAGCACGCAAAAACTTTTCAGCCCGTATGTTCTTCAAGCCGCGTTCAAAGGAATTCCAGGAAACGTTATGGTACGCGCACTCGATGCAAAAGGTTTTTGCATTTCGACAGGAAGCGCATGCTCGGCAAAAAAGCAAAACCGCCCGGTTCTAGCCGCAATGAACATAAGCCGCGACATTCAGGACACGGCTGTAAGGTTTAGTTTTGGTCCGCTCACAACTCCAGACGCAATCGCAAAACTTTTTGTTGCGGTCGAAGATATCTGCAAAGTTTTTCTGTAGATTTTTAGGGCAACATTCACCGCGCCCGATTGGAATGTCGAGTTTTATGATTTCTTGAATTTTCTTGTCATTATCGGGCTTGCCACGATAATCCCTTGCGCTTTTTTAGGCAAGATTGCCGTGTCAAGCACGGCAATGACAGTAAAATCTAAAACTCGAAATTGAACCTAATATTTACATTATTTTTATTCTGAATCAGAAGAGTTGTCTGCAGCAGGCTCTGTCTTTGATTTTATGTGAATTACTTTTCCAGTGCGCTTAATGCCGTCAGGAAGGCGTTTGTCTTCTTCGCCTTTTTTGCGGTAAATGCGTTTTTCAGACTTAGGTCCGTATTTTTCAGCCTTAAGAGCTTTTTTTTCTGCACGGGCCTTTTTGCGTGCTTTCTGTTCTTTGTCGATAAATCTCAAGGCAGAATCAAGTCCACCAAGAACTTTTTGCATGTCTTCCTGAAAAATAGAAATCTGAAGACGGTCAAAATCTGCGCCGTCGCCTTTTTTGCTTTCAACAATCTGAAGGAAGATGTCGCCGCTGCGGTTCTCCTTTACGTTGAAAAAATATGAACGATTGTCTAAAACAACTTCTGTAGTATAAAGTTCCCCGCGGATACCCATAAGTTCCTTCCTTAAAAATGTAATATCAAATAACTATAAAGTTTTTAAACTATAAAATCAACAGACTTTTATTTTATGTTATTTTTATAACTTAGAATTTAAAACTCAATCTTTGAATCGGACTCGGCCCGATTTTTCTGCAAATCTCGCGATGCGCCTTTGTCGGGTAACCTTTGTGCTTGGCATAACCGTATTCAGGATATTTTTTATCGTATTCAAGCATAAGCCTGTCACGTGCAACCTTTGCAAGAATCGAAGCCGCCATAACTTCGCAGTATTTTCCGTCAGCCTTAGGCTCACACCTTACAACGCACGAAACTTCAGGGCACTTAGTTCCGTCAGCAATTGCATTAATTTCAATTTTTTCTGACAAATTAAAGCCGTTTTCTTCCAGCCATAGAGGCAGTTTTTTAAGCATTTCGTCATAAGCATTTTTCATTGCAAGCATACTTGCCTGTAAAATGTTTATTTCATCAATTTTTTTTTCATCAACAAAGGAAACAGCCCAGCACGATTTTTCTTTTATAAGTTTTTCCGCCGCTTCGCGCTTTTTTTCCGTCATTTTTTTTGAATCATTTAAAATTTCAAACGGAAAATTCCTTGGCAAAATTACCGCGCCAGCAGAAACAGGACCTGCCAGAGGTCCGCGGCCGGCTTCGTCTAAACCACAAGTCAAAATCATTTTATTCCAAACCTGCAAAAATAAAAGCGTTGTTAAAATCCGCTCGAAGAATTTTCAATATTCTGTAAAATTTTAGAATCCTTGTCGCTCCAAACAGGAACAATTCCACGTACTTTTTTTTCCAAACTGCCTATGTAGGAATTTTTTGAAAGGCTTGCATTTACCGCGCAAAGCTCGGCAATTCGTCCAAGATGGGCAGTTACACGGCAAGAACAATCTGTCAAGTCAAACTGTCCGCCGTTGAGAGAAAAATTAACCGCAGTCTGAGAAACTGCCGAAATACGGCTATTTTTTACAGCAATTTTTGAATCAAGTCCGCTCAATGCGCAAACATAAGAATCCGACTGCATAGTCAGACCGCAGCCGTCAAATTCAACCACAGAATTTTTACAGTCAAAGCCAATTCCGTTTTCTTCAAAAATGCCGGCAAATTCAGAAGTTTTAAAAAGCGCTGTCGAGTTTTCCAAAACAAAGAATTTTGAATTTGACACGCAGTTGCTTTCGCGGTTTTTCCTAAAAAGCAGGTTGTCCGCTTCAAAACTTGCGTTGCGCACGACGATATTTGCGTCAGAAGGAACAACTATCTGAGAATTTTTCTGCGCCAAAAACATACAGTTGGAAGAAATTACGGTTTCGCCAGAAGGAAGCTTAAAAGTTCCGTTCACATAAAATTTAGTAAATCTTCTGGAATTTAAAACCTTTAAGGCCTGCTCAAAACTCCTAAAAGGATTTTCGGCAGTTCCGTCACAATCCTCATCAACTGCATTTTCTAAACCGCCGGCAACCTCGGAAGAATCAAGATAATAATTATCTTCGTCAATAACTACACTAAATTCGGAGCAATTGCTCACATTTCCTTTTTTGTCTTTTGCAAATGCGCAAACTTTGTAAAAAACAACAGCGCCGTCAATGCTTCCAAGCATAAACGAATCAGAATACTTTTCGAATTTGTCAGCCTTTACTTCAAGAAATTCAGGAGAATCCACAGAAAGCGCACTTGAAGCGAGAGTCTCAGAAATTTTAAGAGGTTTGCTTACCGCATAAAAAATTTCTGCGCCTTCTTCAGTTTTTATAGAAAGCTCAACAGGGTTCCTGGAATAAAATTTTTTTGTATTCGCATTAAATTCAGGAGAATGAGGAGGCTTTTTATCTATAGAAAATTCTTTTTCTTTTGTTCCCAAAAAAACGCCGTCAGCATAAAAAGCAAAAACCGCAGTCCCGGAAATGCAGTCGCCTTCAAAAGTGTCAAAGGTTGCAGAAGTAAAAAGACCGTTTATTTTTTCCGGCTGATTTTTTACGCCAGTCGAAACAATTTCCATTCTGTAGCGCAAATCTCCGTCAATCGAAAAATTTACGGCACTATCAGTCTTTTCGTTTACAACAATCTCAGGCTCTGCAGGAATTACAAAAGACTGGACCGGGTTTCCAGCTTCAAAGGCAACGCTCTGCCATCTTAAAGTATGCTTTGCGCTGCGGTCAATGTTTACAGGAATCTTAGAAGCAGACCAGTCTCCGTTATCAAGCTGCCATATAAGTTTTTCGCCGGTAAAGCAAAAACTATTCCAGTCTTTAAATTCAAAAGGAATTGAATATTTTGAAAGCGTTCCAATCTGGTTTCCAGAAATAAAAATTACAAAACGCCATTCATTTTTTCCATCAGAAACAAGACACGGCAAATATCTTGAAAGGCAGTTTTCCGTATCAAGAACAAGTTTCTGGCCTTTTAGAAAAATCCTGTCATCATCAAAGCAATAACTAAACGAAGAAGGAATCTCTAGCGGTTTATCGTTTTCATACGAATAAACGCCAGAATTTACACAATTTTTAATAAAAGAAAAGTTTTCTGAAGTTTCTTCAAACGGATTTTGCTCCTGAACATTGTAATTTATTTCAATTTCTTCTTTTAAATCACCACGGATTGCAGTTATTTTTAAATTTATGCGCCCAGAAGCATCAATCAAAACAGGCCCGTCATAAGCAAAGCCAGAAGTAAGAGGATCTGTTCCAGAAAGAGAATAAAAGCACTCCGCGCCGTCGCTGACATCAAGCACAAGCGGCTGTTTGTTGCAAAAATTTCCAGCGACAGGCGAAATAATCCTTTGAGCAAAACAAAAAACTGAAAAACTGAAAATAAAAAATGTAAAAACCAACTTTTTCTTCATAAAAAATCTCTCATTCAGCTAACACAGATTTTTTGGCAAGACCTTTGCAAAAAGCCTTATCTGCTTTAATTAAAGAACGGGCTCAAAATCTCTTTTAATTCCGGATCCTGACTGTAGTAATGCTTTTCAAGTTCTTCCGGCTTTAAACCTACAAGCTCGTGGCTCATATAATGAATCCAGCGGTCATCGCTTTCGCTGTTAATGTCGAATTTACGGCACCAATAATCAGGCTTAATCGGAAGAGTTTCTTTATATGTAAAATTTTTATAATCGTGAACAACAACCTTTATATCGCCGCGCGGAACACCTTTTTCGAGCAATGCCTCAACCAAAAAGTTGAGCGTGCGGCCAGAATCGTAAATGTCGTCAACAAGCAAGATTTTATCTCCAGGACGAAGATACTCAGGAGAATAAGTCCAGCCGTCAATACGAACACAATCGTGCTCCTTAATATCTGTATAAGAGCGGGCAACAACAGCCGCATACAAAACAGGTTTTTTGCCTTTTAGAGCGAGCTTAAAATACTCACTTATAACGTTCGACATATAAGCTCCGCCACGAAGCGAAGTATAAATAATGTCCGGAACAAAACCATCCTGCAAAATTTTATGGCCAAGTTTTATGGCATCATTTCTAACTTTATCGTAAGGCAAAAATTCCTTAATCATAAAAAACCTCTGTAAAAAAACTGCCGAAAAAACGGCATTATAATTTATTTATACCATTTTATCGGTAAAAAATGAATTTTACAATAAACGATTATTTTTGATATATTAAATTATGCACGCTTTCAAAAAAACAAGCTATGTTCTTCTATATATTACGTTTTTTTTAATGCCAATCTGCGCACAAAAAAAAGAAAGCTTTATAAAAATTGAACCATACGCAGGCTTTGCAAACGGCGTTCTCGAAGAAACGCTTTACTATAGCTCTCCTTCCGACAAAAAAATAAGCCTTCTCGAATGGGAACGAAAACTTTTTATTTATGGAGCAGAATTAAAAACCGCATTTAAGAACTTTAACTTAAATGCAGATTTTGAGACCGCGCCGCAAAATGTAAACTCCGGACAAATGCGGGATTCTGACTGGCTCAACCCAAACGACTATTCGATGAAGACAACTTATTCGCAAGGAACAAATTTTTCAAAGAAATATTACTCGACGGAAGTAAGTTTTTTTTACGACATAAAAGCAGCAAAAGATTTTACAGTTTCGCCAGTTTTAAGCGCAGAATACAGCTGCGATTCCTTTTACAGAAAAAAAGGAGCAGAAGGCTGGTACAGCGAAGACTGCAGGCACTGGTGGCACGACAGTTCTTCAAAACACTATCCGTATTACAATCCAGAAACTGGAAAAACCTCAAAGCTTGCGCAAATCGATTATTTAAGGCACACTTTTTTTTCGTGGACAGGAATTAAATTCAGGCTGAGGCCTGAGCAAAAAATCGAATTTGCGCTTTCGCTATTTGCCTCGCCAGTAAGTTATTTTTATTCAATAGACACACACTACGCCCAGGACAAATCCACAAAGATAATGTATAAGAAGCGCTACAGGCAAAGACAGATTTCGTATTTTAACAGCATAAAAATAAATTTAGACACAGCGCTAAGCCTTTCAAAACGCTTTGACTTAAATCTTGGACTAGAAACGCTTTTTAACATAAAAAACGGACGCGGCGACCTTTATTCAGACTATCATTCAGGCTCATACCAAGGCGAATACATAGACTTAGGGCAGAAGACAAGCTCAACTTTAAAAAGCATAAAAGCAAAAATCGGCTGCACAGTAAAACTTATGGAGTGATTAAAAAAAACTTAGCCCGTGCCGGAACAGCGCGAAAGCGTCCGCCTTATGGCGGATGGAGCAAAAGCGGAACTGTGCAGGGACGGTTAGAAAATAAAATGCGCTCCAATAAATTTTTTCTACACTGCGGCAAATTTCCGTGATATTATTTTTATATGGCACTAATTTCTAAAAAATTGACATCTTACCTTAAAGACCATTTTATTTTTTGCGGAAACAACATAATCCTGCAAAACAACAATCTTCCAGACGAAAATGTTTTAAGAAGATGCTTTGAGCTAAACGTAGCTTCGGACTGGTTTAACGATGAAGAATACGATTTTTCGGCAGTCGAGCTCGAAAAAGACTGTCCTGTTCCTGCCGGCTGCCAGGAAATTGCGCTCCGCTCTTATTTTTGGGAATCAAGGCAAAATCCTTCAATAATAACAAAGGCTTCGCGTGCTAAAGGACTTTTAAATTTTAGAAAAAACAAGAGATTCTGCTCGTACTGCGGATTTCCGCTCAAAGACGACGAGCATTTTGTCGCAAAGTTCTGCCCAAACTGCGACCGGCAATACTTTCCGCAGCTTGAACCAGCCGTAATAATCGTAGTCCAAAAAGAAAAGCAAATTCTTCTTGCAGAACACAAAAACAGAAACGACGGCGTTTTTTCGTGCATTGCAGGATTTGTCGAAACAGGCGAAACAATCGAACAGACAGTTGTCCGCGAAGTAAAAGAAGAAACCGGTCTAAATGTAAAAAATATCCGCTATGCAGGAAGCCAGGCATGGCCTTATCCAGACCAGCTTATGCTCGCTTTTTACTGCGAATGGGAAAGCGGCGAAATAAAAATACAGGAAGAAGAACTCAAGCAGGCAGAATGGTTTGACTTAGACAAGCTCCCCAAAATTCCGCCTCCAGGCTCAGTTGCCTACAATCTTATAAACGGACTGTTTGAACAAAAATCATTTTGATTATAGAATGGAAGCAGCTTTGAAATTCGGGTGGCTTTTTGCTTCGCAAAAACCGGGCTTTTCGGGGTTTCATTCGCAAGCGAACGGCCGCACCGCCCCTACAATCCCTGCCACATAGTGGCAG
>DLLE01000055.1:21376-26834 GCA_002477955.1 Treponema sp. UBA7570
ATAGTGGCAGGTCGTGCGCAGAGGCGCACAATAAAAAAAAGAGTTTTGCGTAAGCAAAAGTCGCAGCGTGCTTGCACGCAAAAATCCCTGCCACATAGTGGCAGGCCGTGCGCAGAAGCGCACAATAAAAAACCGACATTCAAACTAAAAAAAACAAATTTAAAAAGGAAAGCAAAAAAATGACGCAATTCAATACAGGCGATGAAATCGAAACAACAGTTGTGCAGATTTCTGGAGACACAGTTTTTATTGACCTCGGACTAAAAAGCGAGGGTTTTGTAGACAAGGCAGATTTTACCGATGAAAACGGAAACTGCACTGTAAAAGAAGGCGACAAGGTAAAAGTCTATTTTGTAGGCTCAAGCCGCGATGAACTCCACTTTACGACAAAAATCAAAGGCGAAAACGCAGGGCTCCAGATTCTCGAAAACGCTTTCAATAACGCACTTCCAGTCGAAGGACACGTAGAAAAAGAAATCAAAGGCGGTTTTGAAGTAAAACTCGGACAGACACGCGCATTCTGCCCTTACAGCCAAATGGGCTACAAAAACCGTCTGGAGCCTTCAGAATACATTGGAAAAACAATGACATTTTTAATCAGCGAATTCAAAAATGAAGGAAAAAACATCATTGTTTCCAACAGGAAGCTCGAAGAAGAAACAGAAAATGCGAAGGTAAATGCGCTTTCAGGAAAACTAAGCGAAGGAAACATCGTAAGCGGAACAGTAAAATCAATCCAGTCTTACGGAGCATTCGTAGATATTGACGGTTTTCAGGCTCTTCTTCCAATCAGCGAAATCAGCCACCAGCGCGTAAATGACATTTCTGAGTTTTTGAGTGTCGGACAGAAAATCGAAGCAAAAATAATAAAGGCAGACTGGAACACGCAGCATCCAGACCGCTCAAAGGTAAGCTTGAGCCTTAAAGCCCTCGAAAAAGATCCATGGGAAAGCGTAACAGAAAATCTAAAGCCAGGACAGAAAACAAGCGGAAAAATCGCACGCATCACAGGCTTCGGTCTTTTTGTAAACCTTTTGCCAGGAATCGACGGTCTTGTCCATATAAGCGAAATCGAAGACGTAAGCGCAACAACAAACTTGAGCAAAAAGTTTAAAGTTGGAGAAGAATTTGACGTAGTTGTTCAAAAAATCGATGCCGCAAACAAGAGAATATCTCTTTCTCCGGCAACTTCGGCAGAACAGGACAGCGAAGCAGAAACATATCTTGAATCTCAAGATTCTGACGACGGAGATACCTATAATCCGTTTGCAGCCCTCTTAAAAAAATAAAGTTGTTTCCTCCATTTGAACAAGAAAAAGCCGCCGGCGTAGTTTTAGACATCTTGAAAAAACTCGGCGGCGGCTCGATAGCTTTGCTCCGCAACTCAAAACCTTCTGACGAACGGAACAGTTCTCTCGTGATGCTCGGTGTGCTCGTCTGCAAAAAAACAGACGCAAAAGAAGGCGAATTTGTAAATCTGATTGCAGTTTCGGGCATAAGCTGCAGTTTAAGAGGCGAGCTTCCGGGAATCTTTGTTGAGCCAGTAGTTTCCAACGAGCAGATTCAAAAGGCCCTGGAAGAAAACGACCTTGAAATTCACGAGCTTACGGACAAAATAAAAAAAGAGGTTTTGCCTCAAAAGCAAGCAGAATTAAAAAAACAGCGCGAAAAACTCTGCGACGCTTCTCTTTTAAAAGTTTTTGACAGATACTCATTCTGCTGCGCAGACAAAAAAGAGCGCAAGCTTTTAGATATTATAGATTACCAAAAGACAAAAAAACTTCCGCCCACAGGAACAGGCGACTGCTGCGCTCCAAAACTTTTAAGCTACGCCTTTAAAAACTCGCTTGTTCCTCTCAGCATGGCAGAAACAAAAATACATTTTGCCCTAAAAGGCAAAACAGCACAGATTGAACATCCCGGCAAAAAACCAGAGCTTTACCCGCCCTGCGACAGCCGCTGCTCCCTTGTTCTTCCAGCAATCTTAGGCCTTGAAATTTTATACCGCGACAGCGACATAATAGTAGTAAACAAACAAAGCGGAATTTTGAGCGTTCCCGGACGAGGACCGGAAAAACAGGACTGCATAGTAAACAGAGTAAAAAAACTTTTTCCAGACTGCATAGAACAGCCTTCAGTGCACAGACTGGACATGGAAACAAGCGGACTTTTAGTGCTCGCCTTTACAAAAGAAGCGCACAGAGAATTAAACCGCCAGTTTGAAGCAAGGGAAGTTCACAAAAAATATATTGCCCTCATAGACGGAATTCTTGCAAAAAAGGGAATAGAAAAGAGCGGAACTATGGAACTGTTTTTCCGTCTGGATATAGAGAACAGGCCTCATCAAATATGGGACAGAGAAAACGGCAAAAGCGCAGTCACACAGTGGCAGATAGAAAACGTTGAATACTACACCGCTCCGGACAAAAGCCGGCGCCCCGTAACCAGGGTAACCTTTATTCCGCACACAGGACGCACACACCAGCTTAGACTTGCGGCGGCAGACAGCCACGGATTCGGGCTTCCAATCATAGGAGATACACTTTACGGCCGCTGCGAAAAAGGCGAAAGACTATTGCTGCACGCCTCGGAACTTTCTTTTACACATCCGCGCACAAAACAAAAGATGGACTTTTTATGTCCGCCGGAGTTTTAACATCATTTTTATCAGACAGCTAGGAACAGAAAGACTAAATACCCTTAATTTCGAATTTTATAATTTAATGTCATTATCGGGCTTGACCCGATAATCTATTGAAACTTTGCAACAGATTACGATGCCAAGCACGGCAAAGTCAGCTTTGTTAGCATTGGGCTGAAAATTTTGCAGTTGTTTTATCAAAAGCCGATGAGCCCTTACGATGGCTAAAAACAGTTGCATGCCCCCTGCCATTTACACAGTTTTATGACAGGGGCTTAAAAATCAAACGCTAAACTGGTCAATTTGATCCGCAATTTTTGAAATGGAACCTTTTACCTTTGAAGATATTTCGCCAAGCGCGGCTCCTGTTTCGTTTATCTTCTTTGCGCCGATTTCCATTTCGTCCATGCTTTCCTTCATAACCATTGTGGCATCCTGAAGCCGTTTTACTTCCTCAAGAATCGCCTGGTTTCCGGCAGACATTTCAGAGGATGCGTTGCGCACTTCAGAAGAACTGTCGTTCATAGAATGAAGAGCTTCGTTTATCTGCTTAGAGCCTTCCGCCTGTTCTTCCATTGCCGATTTTATCTGAAGAACAAGCTGGTCTGTGTCCTTGATTTTCTTTGAAACGCTTTCAAATGCGACACTGGATTCCGCAGAAGAAGATACAACTTCGTTTATAGATTCGTGAATGTTGTTCAGCTGCAAACCAATTGTCTTTGACTGCGCAGTAGAAGTTTCAGAAAGCTTGCGGATCTCGTCTGCAACAACGCTGAATCCTTTTCCGGCTTCGCCTGCGTGCGCGGCCTCGATAGCGGCGTTCATGGCAAGAAGATTTGTCTGGCTTGCGATTGAAGAAATTGTTGCGTTCGCTTCTTTTAGCATAGCGGACTGTTTTTCAATCTTTTCTATCTGCTCGTTTACAATCTGCTGTTTTGAAAAACCATTTTGAGTATCCGACTGAAGCTCCTCAAAAGAAGAGACCATCTTGTCAACCGACTTATTTACAGAAGAAATGTTACCAAGCATTTCTTCAACTGCGGCAGATGCCTGTGTTATGCCGGCGGTTTGATTTTCAATCATTTTTTCAAGTGAAGAAATATTTGAAGCGATTTCGTTTACAGCTCCAGCAGTTTCTTCAACGCTTGAACTTTGATTAACAATCTGATTTCTTACGCTTCCAATGTTTGCAATAATTTGCGTAATAGCGCTGGTTGCGTCCTGAGTGCTTTCTTCAAGAACTTCGCCGGCATTGCTCAACTCGCTTTTGGAAGTTTTTACATCGGAAATGATTTCATGCAGCTTGCCAACGAATTTATTGAATCCTTTTACAACAAATCCGATTTCGTTGTTGGAATTTATTTCAATTCTTTGTGTAAGGTCGGCGTTGCCAGAAGCGATTTTTGTTATTGCCCCGTCAAGTTTTTTCAATGGTTTTATTGCGCGGTACATAAGGAAGCCCGCTATGCTTACAAGAAGAATCGCGCTTATAAGAGAAAGCAAAGCCATCTGTCCCATCATTAAAGAAATTGAAGAATATATTTCCTTCTGCTGAATTGAAACTGCCATTGACCATGAAGTGCCTTCTACCGGCGTAAAGCTTACAAATTCAAGGTCGTCATAAATTCCTTTTAGCCAGGCGTGCCCTGTTTCGCCGTCCACCATCCGCTGGGCAAGCTCGCCCATGTCCTCGTGTCCTACAGAATAGCCTGTAAGGAAGTTGCGCTTATTTATCCAGTCCTTGTTCGGATGGGAGATTACAGTTCCGTCATCGGCAAGAACGAATGCGTATCCTGTGTTTCCAACTTTTATATTGCTGATAATCTCGCCCAAATGCTTTGACTGCATTACTCCCGAAAAAAGACCTATGTTTTTTCCGTTGCGCACAATCGCGCGTGTTACGTGAATTACAGACTGCCCCGTTGTTCTTGAAACCACAGGATCATCAATAAAACTCGTCTTTCCGTCCTGCATTATCGCCTTGAAATAAGGACGATCGGCAATATCAATGGTTTTTCCTGTGTCCGTATAGGCGGTTCCGTCCGGGCCTGCAAGCATTATGTAGTCAAACTCGGATATACGCTGATCTTCCTGAGAGACAAGCCATTGGTGCATTTCGTCAAAAGTTCCTTCCAGAGCCATGTCCGAATTCACATAGAAATTCATGGCATAGAAATAGGCTTCTATCTTTTCTGAAATTACCTGCGAATAAGCCGCCGCCACAACTGCGTAGTCGTTCGCAGAATCCTCAAGTGTGGATTTTTTTGTAATTTCTCCTGTTATAACAATCTGCAGAAAATTAAAGCACACAATTGAAAGCCCTACAAAAAGAACAAGCCGAATCACAAGGCTCTTGCGTTTTTCGGTATTTAAAACAGTTTTTTCTTTCATGATAAAATATTCTCCTTTGAGTTTGTCTTTATAAGAAAGTCTAAAAGGCTAAGATTGATTATACATCAGGATATGTATTCTGTCTAAAAAAAAATTATTTTGATGTGCATTTTAATTTTTACAATTCCATAGCAATGCCAGCGAAACTGTCATTGCCCGGCTTACCTTTTTTCTGTCATTGCACGGTTTACCTTTTTTCTGTCATTGCCCGGCTTGACCGGGCAATCTCTAAATAACTGTCATTGCTGTGCTTAACACGGCAATCTGTTTGCAGTGGGATTATCGGGTCAAGCCCGATAATGACAGTAAAATTCGAAATTGAACTTAAGAATATGTGCCGAATTTAAAAGACTATCGGAGCAATATTATAGCATAAAATTATTTATTTTTGTAGCTAATGGCGTGAATGCCGAATTTTGGCAAGCT
>DLLE01000055.1:26929-28644 GCA_002477955.1 Treponema sp. UBA7570
AAGAAACATCCCCTGTGTTACTGTAAGAAACTCAGCCGCGCGACTGCAAGAAGCACACCCTGTGCTATTGCAAGAAGCTCAACTGCGCAACTATAAGAAGCACACACGCGCTTCTTGTAAAAAGCACACCCTGTATTACTGCAAGAAGCATACCCTGTGCTACTGTAAATAGCTCAACTGCGCAACCGCAAGAAGTTCACTTGCACGGCTGCAAGAGACGCACCCACGCGACTGCAAGAAGCTCAACTGCGCGACTGCAAGCAGTTCAGTTGCACGGCTGCAAGCATTATGCTCACGCGTCTGTAAATCGCGCGCACGAACGTCTTCTTATAACAAAAATGCTTGCCTTGGCTATCTTATTTTGGCAAAAAAAAGAATGTTTTTTCTAAAAAACATTGCGCTTTGCGAGTTTACGGCTGCAAATTCATAAAATTTTAACAAATCTATAACAAAAACTTAAAAATTTTGCATTTTTTACTTGATGATTTCATAGATTTATTATTAACTTTATTGTGGGAATAAATGAGAAAAAATCTTATATTTCCCATACTAAAACTATCGGAGGAACCTAAATTGAAAGAAGAAAAAAAGACCATCTAACTGACTGCCATCAGATAAATGGTCTATAAACAGCGCTGCGGAATATCCACAGTTGTAAGTCTACTGTTACATCATAAGAATATTCTGCAGTTTTTTCAAGTCAATAGAAAAGTAACTGGCGTTGCCAAAACAACTATTGCCAACTTAAAATTCTAACCTTAAAAAAAAGGAATTATGATTATGATAAACATTGATTCAAAACGCAACACAAATTTTGCAGTCACATTGACTCCTTGCAACTTTAAAGAAAACACATACATTGCGCGTGTTCCAAGAAAAACCATCACAACAGACCAGATTTTAGACCTTATCGCCGCCCATAACCAGGGAATAGACCGCTATCAAGTCGGACATGCAATGGAGCTTCTAAAAAAAGAAATTCTTGAGCAGGCCAAGCTTGGATTTGCGGTAGACATTATGGAAATCTGCAAGCTCTACATTGCCCCAATCAGTTCAGTGCAGTCTCTTAATCCAGAGGCCGAATCCATAACAGGCTTTGAGGCAAGATTTTCAACAAACGAAGAGCTGCGCGAAACCTTAAAGGAAATTACGGCCGCTGTTTCTACAGTGGTCGATTCTGCTCCTCAGATTACCCAGATAGAAAACCCTGTTTCCGGCTATGCGGAAGGCGTTCTCAAGGCAACGTTCAGCGCAAGGATTAAAGGGAAAAAACTTAAAGTTGGAGGCGAGAACAGCGGCATATTCTTTATACCTCTTCTCGAAGACAACTCTGCAAACAAGGACGAGCAGGAATGGATAAAGGTTCCTGAAGAATTTATTACGACAAACAGTCCAAAAATGCTTGAATTCCATCTTCCGCGCAACCTTGCCGCAGACAAAAAGTATTTTATTGGAATTAGAACTTCTATCCGCGGTACTCAGGAATTAAAAAACGCAGTTACGGGTTTTAGCAAAATTACTGTAACAATAAAAGAATAAAAAAATGCAAAGTCAGCGGACTTTTTTATCCAGGCTGGCTTTGCATTTTTGTTTTTATTTAGCCAAAACTTCGAGTTTTATAATTTAATGTCATGTCGGGCTTGCCTCCCATGTCATTACCCAGCTTGACCACAATGTCATTATCGGGCTTGCCATCTTGTCATTATCGGGCTTGA
>DLLE01000014.1:0-33118 GCA_002477955.1 Treponema sp. UBA7570
GAATAAAAAATGAGTAAATATAAAGCTTTTGTCATAATGCCTTTTGGCTCAGATTTTAATGATGTATACAAGCTAGGAATAAAAGCAACTGCAAAAGAATGTGATGTTGATGCAAAACGTCTGGATGATGATTTCTTTGATACAAATATGGTCGAGGAAAGTTTATAAAAAGATTAACGATGCAGACTTTATCATAGCAGATATGACAGGACGAAATCCTAATGTATTTTATGAAGTAGGATACGCAGATGCAAAAAATAAACTTGTATTATTATTAACAAAAAATGTAAAGGATATACCATTTGATTTTAAGCAACGTTTACACAATGAATTGAAGCAATTCGTCAAAAGAAGTAAAATATTATGGCGGCTTGGCTTTTTGCTTTTGCCGCTAATTTTATTTTTTTGGAAAGTTTTAATAAAATGTGTGATTCTGTTTTGCCTTCCGATTTGAAAGGTTTTCATATTCATTGTGTCGGAATAAAAGGAACTGGGGTTGCTGCTCTTGTCGAAATTCTTCATGCCCATGGGGCTGTGATTACCGGAAGCGATGTCTCTGAGCGTTTTTACACTGACGAAATTCTTGACAAGCTAAAGATTAAGGCTCTGCCTTTTAGCTCGCAAAATATTACGGACAGCGTTCAGCTTGTAATTTACTCTTCTGCATATAATCCGGAAACCAATCCTGACCTTGCAGAAGCCGTAAAACGCGGAATTCCTGTTTTGCTTTATACTCAGGCTCTTGGAGCGTTTTCTAAGAATGCTTATTCGTGCGGAGTTTGCGGAGTTCACGGAAAAACCACAACGACAGGCCTTTGCGGCTCTATTTTTAAGGAGCTTGGCTTTCCGGGCGCAGTCCTTGCAGGAAGCATAATTTCTTCTTTTGGAGGCTGCACTTATACAAGCCCGGTTTCTGCCGAATCCTCTCCTCTAAAAAAGTCTTTTTTTATTGCTGAGACCTGCGAGTATCAAAGGCACTTTATGTCTTTTTGTCCGCAGAAAATTATTCTTACTTCTGTCGAAAGCGATCATCAGGATTATTATCCGACTTTTAAAGACATACAGCGCGCTTTTGTCGATTATATCTGTCTTTTGCCTCGGGGCGGACAGCTGATTTTTTGCGCTGATGACAGCGGCGCTTTGGAGACTGCAAGAATCGCGTTTGAAAAACGTCCAGACATAAAAATGGTTTCTTACGGCGAGAATGCTGATGGCGCCTACCGATTAAAATTTGGCCGTGTAGAAGGCGGAAAGCAATATTTTGAAGTGGCTTGCCTCGGAGAATGTGCAATCTGCGTTCCTGGAAAGCACAATGTCCGCAATTCTGCCGCCGCCGTCGCGTTGAACTGCGAGCTTCTAAAAACCTACGGAAAAGACTTGTCTTCCTACAAAGAAAAAATCAAAGAAGGCCTTTTAAGTTTTAAGGGCGGAAGAAGACGGAGCGAAATTGTAGGACGCGCAAAAACTCCTCTTGGGCAGGAAGTTATCTTTATTGACGACTACGGGCATCACCCGACAGCAATCAGGACAACGCTCGAAGGGTTCCGCAATTTTTATAAGGGGCACAAGATTATCGTTGACTTTATGAGCCACACATACACAAGAACAGCGGCCTTGCTCGAGGATTTTGCTTCCAGCTTTGCGAGCGCTGACAAGGTTATTATCAATAAAATTTATGCGAGCGCCCGCGAGAACGCTTCCTGCGCAAAGGTCAGCGGCGAAATTCTTTCTGAGCATGCAAAAAAATATCATAAGGACGTAACTTACTGCGGCGAATTTGATGAGGCCGCAGAAACCGCATTTAAAATGCTTTCCGAGCCTTCCGGGAGCGGTTATCCTGACGGATATATTTTTGTAACAATGGGCGCCGGGAACAACTGGCAGGTTGGAACTAAAGTTCTAAAAATGCTTGAGACAAAAAACTGACAATTTTTTTAGTCTATTGCGATTACAGCAAAGATTTGATATTAAATATGGAGATAAAAATTTATGAACAGCATGACAGGATATGGCTTTAAAGAAACCATAGTCGAAAATACCCAGATCAGCGTTGAAATAAAATCCGTGAACAACCGTTTTTTGGATTTGAATGTGAATATTCCTTCGTTCTTGAATCCCCTTGAAGCAAAAATCCGCAAAATCGTTTCTTCTAAAATCGTGCGCGGAAAAATCGACCTTGCAATCCGCGTAAAGGATATGAATTCTACTGCAAAGGTAAATCCTGACCCTGCCGCGGCTTTAATGTATCGCGATGCAATCGCAAAAGTAAGCGAGGCTCTTGGCTATCCGGCCGCTTCAATTCCTCTTTCTCTGATTGTGGCCCAGGACGGGGTTTTAAATATAACCCATGAATATGACGCCGAGTCTTACTGGTCAAAAATCGAGCCTGTTTTTAACGAAGTTTTTGAACAGTTTGTTTCTGACCGTGAACGCGAGGGCGAAAACCTCAAAGCTGATCTTCTAAAAAAACTTGACATTCTTGACAGCTGCGCTTCTTTCTTTAAGGAATGGCAGCCAAAGATGGAACAGAAATTCAGGGAGCAGATTACAACCCGCTTTAACGAGCTTTTGGGCGACAGCGCAGACCAGAACCGGATTATGACAGAAGTCGCCTCAATGATGATAAAATACACGATTAACGAGGAAATCATTCGTCTGCACAGCCATCTTTCTGCAATGCGCAATGAATTCTTGCAAAACCCGGTTCCTGGAAAACGCATTGACTTTATCTGCCAGGAAGCAAACCGCGAAATAAACACAATCGGCTCAAAAAATCAGTTTACGGAAGTAGGCGAGATGGTCATAAATGCAAAAGATGCCCTTGAAAATATCCGTGAACAGAGCAAAAATGTGGAATAATTTTTGCTTTGCCTGAAAAATCCCAAATAAAAAACTGGAGAAAAAAATGAAATTAAAAAAAGAACTTCGTGTTGCAATCAGCGGAAAATCTGGCTGCGGGAATACAACGGTTTCTACTCTTTTGAGCCAGAAGCTTGGAATTAAGATGATCAATTATACTTTCCGCCAGCTTGCCGCAGAAAAAGGGCTTACTCTTGCCCAGGTAATAGAAAATGCAAAGAATGATGATTCTTATGACAAATATGTGGACACCCATCAGGTTGAGCTTGCAGAAAAAGAAAGCTGCGTTCTTGGAAGCCGCCTTGCAATCTGGATGCTGAAAATTGCAGATTTTAAAGTTTATCTTTATGCAAGCGATGAAACCAGGGCTGGGCGCGTTTTTAACCGTGAAGGCGGCGATCTTGCGGAAATCGCCCGTTTTACGGCAATGCGCGACAGCGAGGACAGCCGGCGCTATAAAAAGCTCTATGAAATTGACAACAATAAATACGACTTTGCCGACTTGATAATAGACACTGCAAATTATTCTCCAGAGCAGATTGTGGATTTAATTCTAAATGAGCTGGAAAAACGCGGTTTTATCGAAAAATAAAATAGCTGTAAACTGCAAAATATCTTTAAAAGCGCAAAAAAAAGGCTGCCTTAGAAAAATTTTCCAAGGCAGCTTTTTTTATAAAAATATAAAGCTAGTATTTTGACTCAGCGTAGCCAATCCAGCCTTCATTTTCAATCAGGGCCTTTTCAAAGCCTTCAAGCTTAAAAGGATAGCTTTTTGAAAGAGAGCCGGCAATAAGCTTTACTTTCCATGTGCCGTCATCTTTTGGCTCGATTTTACATTCACATTCTTTGTCGGCGAATGTGCGGAACATATCGTCAATTTCGCGTTTTGGCATTTCCAAAGCAAGAAGACCGCAGTTATACATATTCTGTCTGAAAATTCTTGCAAAATTCGGAGCGATTACTGCATAGATTCCGTTTACTTCGAGGGCCCAAGGCGCATGTTCTCGGCTTGAACCGCAGCCAAAGTTTTCACGGGTAATGATTACTTTTTTTCCTGGAACATCGCGTTTCGCGTCGAATCCATCGAGTTTAAGGTCTTCAAGACAGTATGGCTTTAAAGCCTGTTTTGAAATTTCAGTCAAATATTTTGCAGGAATGATTTCGTCAGTGTTAATGTCTGAACGATCCAAAAAAAGTACCGGTCCGCCGAATGCTTTCATAATTTTCTCCCATTTTGGCAGAGAACGAAAATTATTCTCTGCCTTTTATTTTATCCTTTGTAATTTTCTGAATTTGTAATTGTTCCTGTAATTGCTGTTGCAGCGGCAGAAGCAGGGCTCATAAGGTGAACCATTCCGCCTTTTCCCATGCGTCCGTTAAAGTTGCGGTTTGTTGTAGAAGCGCAAACTTCGCCTTCAGCAAGCACTCCGTTCGACATGCCAAGACAAGCGCCGCAGGTAGGGTTTGTTACACAGAATCCTGCTTCAAGGAAGATGTCAATCAAGCCTTCTGCTACAGCCATTTTGTAAATTTTTGGAGTCGCAGGAGAAACGATTCCGCGCACTCCGTCCGCGAGGTGATGACCTTTTAAAACTCCTGCCGCAATGCGAAGGTCAGAGATTCGTCCGTTTGTGCAAGAACCAATGTATACCTGATCAACACGTGTGCCTTTCATTTCTGAAATATTTTTAATCTGATCCGGCTTGTAGTTGATTGTGCATACTGGCTCAAGATTAGAAAGATCTTCTGTGATTACTTTTTCGTAAACAGCGTCCTCGTCATCGCGCCATTTTGCATAGTCGGCAATCGCGTCTTCTTTAGTTTTATATTCGTCTTTGATGAATTCCCAAAGGTATTCAACAGTTTTTTCATCTGGGAAGCAGATTCCGCTTGTGCCGCCGGCTTCTACAGCCATATTGCAGAGAGTCATGCGCTCTTCCATTCCCATGTTGTCTACGATTGGACCGGTAAATTCAACTACACAGTTTGTTGCGCCGTTTACGCCGATTTTTCCAATCAAATGAAGAATTACGTCTTTTGCGTAAACTCCTTCTTTGAGTTTTCCGTTAAGCACAAATTTGATTGTTTTTGGTTCTTTGAACGAGCATACACCCTTCAAAATTCCAACTTCAAGATCTGTCGTTCCAACTCCGGCTGCAAAAGCGCCGAACGCTCC
Source organism: Treponema sp. UBA7570 (assembly GCA_002477955.1). Classification (GTDB taxonomy): domain Bacteria; phylum Spirochaetota; class Spirochaetia; order Treponematales; family Treponemataceae; genus Treponema_D. The sequence continues at coordinate 5,036 of DLLE01000014.1, forward strand.
GTGAGTACAAGTGTGGCTGTCGCCCATGATTACTGTAAAGCCTGGACGTACAAAGCCTTTTTCTGGGAAAATTGCGTGGCAAACACCGTTGGCGCCAATGTCAAAAAAGTCTTTTATATTGTTACGGCGAGCCCAATCTCTTAATATTTTTCCTTGAGTTGCAGTTTTGCTGTCTTTTGCAGGAGTTACGTGGTCGATTACGGCCTTGATTTTTGCAGGATCAAAAACCTTGTCCTTGCCGCGTTCTACCAAATCATTTATTGCGATTGGAGTTGTAATTTCGTGACAGAATACACGGTCAAGTTTTAAAACATAAGTTCCTTCAAACGGAGTATCTACCAAATGCGATTCAAAAATCTTCTGAGCAATAGTCTTTCCCATCTTTAGTACCTCTAAAATTCTTTAGTATTTTTAAATAATTTACCGTTTTTGCAAGGAAAATACAATACAGGAATTCTAATTAACAACGTTTATGCTTTTTCCGGCGGAAAAGGCCTTTAAATTTTCAAGAGCAATCTTAAAAAGGCGCTGTCTTGCTTCTAGCGGCGCCCAGGCAATATGCGGAGTCAAAACGCAATTTTTTGCCTTGTAGAGGGGGCAGTCGCTTTTCATTGGTTCTGTTCCGATTACATCTGCTGCATAGCCGGCTATCTGGCCTTTATCGAGGGCCTGTCTTAAATCGCTTTCGTTTACAAGACCGCCGCGGGCTGTATTTATTATGATGGCGGTCTTTTTCATCTTGGAAATAGTATTTTTGTTGATCAGCTGCGATGTTTCCGCAGTCATCGGCGCATGAAGGGTGATAAAATCGCTCTGTTCAAAAAGCTCATCTAAAGAAACCGCCTTTTCGTTTCCTTTAAAAGAATTTGGCGAATGAACGTGAATAATTACATTCATTCCAAAGGCATGAGCAATTTCTGCAACTTTTTGTCCAATCGAGCCGAAGCCAAAAATTCCCAGTGTTTTGCCTTTGAGTTCTGTCAATGGGCTTTTCCAATAACAAAAATCCGGGCTTTTTATCCAATCGCCGTTTTGAACGGATTGTGAATGCTGTTCAACCTGGTTTGTAAAATTTAAAATCAAGGCAAATGTGTGCTGTGCGACAGAGTCTGTAGAATATGCAGGAATATTTGTTACTGTAATTCCAGCCTCTCTTGCGGCTTTTGTGTCTACAACATTATATCCAGTCGCCATAACTCCAATGTATTTTAGGTTTGGGCACTGTTCAATTATCTGTTTAGTGATGTTTACTTTGTTTAAAAAAATAGCATCGGAATCTCCGATTCTTTCAACAACAAGTTCTGGCGGGGTACGGTCGTAAACCGTCAATTCTGCAATATCCTTAAAAATATCCCAATCCAAATCACCTGGATTTGCCGCATAACCGTCTAAAACCGTAACTTTAAGCATGACACTTCCTTAAAAAATAATTTTAATTGAGTACTTCAACACCTGTAGAAGAAATAGCGCTGTTTATTGCATCTTCGGCAGAACCTTCAAAATCAACTAGAACTTGAGATTTTTCTGCATTTGCAACACAGTTTGTTACACCTGCAACAGCTTTTACGGCAGCTTCTACTTTTGCACAGGTATCGGCATCGAACATTCCAACAACATATATTTTTTTCTGCATAAGAAAATTTCTCCTGCGGGACTAATAAAAATCACGGTATCTAAAAATTCTTCTATCATTATATCAATAATTGGAAGTTATTCAAATAACTTTTTTTTTATATCAACAATTATTCAAAAAATAGAAATATCTTCTTAAAAAAATAGTTTTTTAATCTTCTCCGTTTCCGTATTTTTTGCTTCCTGAAAGTTTTTTTCCTTCTACGATTTTGTCAGAAAGTGTTTTTCCAAGTTGACCGCAGGCTCCTCCGATTTCCCGTCCGCGTCTTGTGCGCAGTGTTACGTTTAGACCTGCTTTTTCAAGTTTTTCGACAAATCGATGACATTCATTGTTTGAAGGTTCGGTAAATGGCAATGTTTCGACGGGATTCCATGGAATAAGGTTTATGTTTACATCTATTCCTTTTGCAAAATTTATCATATTTTCTGCTGATTCTGCGCTTGTGTTCGTGTCATGGAGAAGCGCGGCTTCTAAAGTTACGCGTTTTCCTGTTTTTTTTGCATAGTAATCTATTGCTTTTCGGAGCTCTTCAAGAGGATTTGCCTTTGTAATCGGCATTATTTGTTCACGGAGAAGCGGATCTGCCGTTGTGAGCGAGACTGCGAGCCTGATTAAAGGTCCGTTGTCTGCTAAATCGTAAATTCCTTTTATTACTCCAGATGTTGAGAGTGTAATTCTTCTTCCAGAAAGGTTTCTGCCGCGTTTATCTGTTAAGACGGAAATTGCTTTTCGGACTGCCGGAAGATTCATCATTGGCTCTCCCATTCCCATAAAGACAATATTGTCGAGCGGACCTGCATATTTTTCAAGGTACAAAAACTGCTCGACGATTTCTGAGGCTGTCAAGCTTCTTGCAAGTCCAAGGTGTCCTGTCTGGCAGAAAGCGCAGTTCATTGCACAGCCGACCTGACAGCTTACACAGGCGGTTTTTCGTTTTTCTTTATCGGTAAGCAAGACTGTTTCGACCGCAAGCCCGTCGTTCAAAGTAATCTGAAGTTTTATAGTTCCATCTGGATCTTTTAAAACTTTAGAAACCTCGCTGCATCTGAGGACTGCTTTTTGAGAAAGTGAATTGCGAAGTTCCTGGCTTAAATTCGTCATTGCGTCAAAACTGTCGGCGCCTTTTCCAATCCACTCAAAAATCTGTTTTCCGCGGAAAGCCGGAGTAATATTTAACTGTTCTGAAATTTCTTCAGGCAAAAGACCTGAAACTGCTATTTTTTCGTTCATTCTACCTAGAAAAATAATGTTTTTTTTTACTAATTTAAAGGCTTTCCTTCAATTATTTTGCTTAACATCTCAGAAATTACAGCGTTTTTGGTTCCAGTTTTTTGAAAAGTCCTTAAAACCTCGACAGCTTTATTTTTGTCATTTATTTTTAAATAACAGTCGGCGAGGTCTATGTAAAGACGGTAATTTTTTGGATCGTTTTTGATTAAATTGTTCAGCCTTTCAATTGCTTTGTCAAAATTTCCTTCACCCTTGCAGATTAGGGCAAGTCCGAGCGCTGCGTAAATGTCAAAGTCTATTTCCATTGCGCGGTTATAGTATTCTTCCGCCTTTTTATAATCGCCTGTATTTCTGTAAGCGTCTCCTGCACGTGTAAGAATTACTTTATTTGCAGGATCATTTTTTAGAATTCTGTTCCAATATTCAACTGAACGGTACTGCTGGTTCATTCCGCGGTAGCAGTCTGCAAGGCCAAAAAGAACATAGAAATTGTCCGGATCCATTTCCAGCGCGCGCTCAAAATATTTAATTCCTTTGTCGAATGTTTTTAGTTTTCTGTGGCAGTTTCCGATTGAAGTAAGTACCCGGATATCAACGGCATCTGCGTTTATTTCTAGCATTTTTGTCCAATAGTAAAGCGCGTCTTTGTATTCCTTAAAATCGTAATAAAGATGTCCGATTCCAATCAGGGCGTAGGCGTTTTTGTCTTCCATATCTAGAACTTTAAGATACATTTCTTTTGATTTTTTAAAGTCTCGGATTTTTCTATAGGCATCGGCAACTCTTGTAAGGACTGTAATGTTTCTGTCATCGTGTAAGAGATACTGCTCCCAAATTTCAATTGCCTTGTGATACTTGTTCAAAGCCTTATAGCAGTCTGCAAGGCCAAAAAGAGCGTAGTTGTTTCCAGGGTGAACAGAAAGACATTTTGAATAAAAATCGACTGCATTTTTAAAGTGATTTTGCTTTCTTTCACAATCGCCAAGTCCGACAAGAGCGTAATTATTGTTGTCTTCAATCTGCAAAATTGAATTGAACGCATCAATTGCATCTTTAATCCTGTCTTCTTTTAAAAGCTGGTAGCCTTTTTTTGAAATTTCTGCAATTTTTTCTGCGTCTTTTTGTTCTGGTTGATTTGCAATTATGGTTTCATTTTTTACATCGGACATTTTGTGCTCTCCTAGTGCGATTCTATTTTTATAATTCATCGTTTTTCGCGTTTTTTATTCTTTAACAAGAAGCGAGATTATTTTTGCGATTTTTTCGTAAAGGACTTCGCATTTTCTTTTGTTTTTTGCCAAAATATAAAATTTCAAGGCCTTGAGCGACTGGTTCTTTTTGCTCAATAAATCTCCAACTCTGGTAAGTCCGTCGGAATAGCCGGTTGTTATAAATATTCTTGCGGCTTCCTGAATTTTACCATTGTTAAAAAGCTCGTTGCCCTTGCGGTTCAATATGACTTTCTGTTCGGAAGACAGTGAAACTAATGGAGAATCTGTAACTTTTATAAAACCATCAGATGGCCGGTTTGACTCAACTGCCGTGAGAAAAGCATTTTTTTGAAGTGACATTCACTTTTTTACCTTTATATTTTAACTTAAATAAATTCTACCACGAAAAAAATCAAAGTCAAGGAAATTATTTTTTCTGTTATTGCTGAACTTCTGGACTTATATTTTCTTCTTTTTTATAAAAATTGACGAGTGAGCGTCCGTAAACGCGCTTGTCTTTTAGGACGAGGTTTCCGATTTTCTCTGGAAGAGGATCTTCTTCGGGGTAGTGGATTAAAACGGTTCCGTTTGGATTTAAAAGTGAATATTTATCTACTGATTTTATTAAATCTTTTCTGAATTTGTATGGAAAAGGCGGGTCAAAAAATATGAAGTCGAATTTATCGTGGCAGCGCTTTAAAAAAAGTTCTACTGCCATAAAGTGGCAGCCGATTTTTACTCCGCATTCTTTTTCTGTTACGGAAACATTGTCTAAAACCGTCTTTATTTTGATTTTGTCTTTTTCGCAAAGCTGAACTTCGGTTGCTCCTCGGCTTGCCGCTTCGATTGCGATAGTTCCCGAACCGCTGAACAAATCTAGCCAGCTTTTTCCGGTTAAATCGCCAATAACGGCAAAAACAGATTCTCTCATTCTGTCCATTGCCGGGCGGATTATTCCGTCTGGACACTTTATTATTCTTCCTTTTAATTTGCCGCCGGTAATTCTCATTGTTTGCTCCAAAATTGTTTTAAATAATTTTTTTAGAAATTTTCCAAACTCCAGAAAATGGAATCGCGCTTTAATTTTTTGTTTTTCTTTGCAAAATCAAAGGCTGTCATTCCCGAATCTGTCTTGTAGCTGATTTTTGCTCCGTTTGACAAGAGCCATTGAATTATTTTTGTATCTTTGCAGAATTCTGCCGCGTACATAAGCGGAGTTTTTCCGTCATAAAAAGAATTTACTGGAAGTCCATATTCAAAAAAGGCATCCAGTATTTGAGAAGGAGATTCCTCTGTTACTGCGGTTATAAAAGATGAACGAACTTCGCTGTCAGAAATCTCATAGCCCGAAAGCAGCTGCGAAACGATTTTTGAATTTTTTGAAAAACTAGATGCCAGTTTTAACGAACTTACACCGTAATTGTTTTTTGCCTTTATGTCGGCTCCATTTTTTATAAGTTTCTCTACAACCTTGTCGTTTTCAGAAAATCTTGAGGCAAACATTAGCGCAGTCCAGCCGTCATTGTCCTTTGCATTTATATTTGCTTTTGAAAAAATCAAATCTTCTGTAAGATTTAAATCTCCTTGTTTGGCGGCATTCATAAGTTTTGTCCGTCCTTCGCTGTCCTTTTCGTCCGGATTTTCTATAAAAGTTCTTAAAATAGATGGACTGCTTTTTTGCGGAACTTCATTGCCGTCGTTTTCCAGCGCATAATCGAAAAGGTTAGTTTTTTCGTATGGAGAGATTTCAATTTTTCTTTCAAACTCCGGCATTTTTTCTGTAGAAGTTGTTTCATCTTCTTTTTGCGGCGCAGAAGTTAAAGTTTCATCTTCGTTTCCGTTCTGCATAATAGAATTCAATGCTACGTCTTCTGCACTGTCATTTTTCTCATTTTTTTTATTTTCCGCGTTTTCTTCCGGCGCAGGCAGTTTTGGATTTTCTGTTTTTTCTTCTATTTTTGCTTCTTCTTTTTTATTTTCCAAAACAGTTTCTTCTGTTTTTATATTTTGGGGAATTTGTGTTTCTTCCTGTTCTTTTTGAACTTCTTCCAAAATCTGTTCATTTTCTTCTGATTTTTCAGTTTTTTCTTTTATAAATTTCCGCAAAACTTCAATCATATCGTTCGGCGAAGAATTTTCTTGTACATAGTCGAAAGCATTTTTTCCGTTTTTGTCGGTTTTTAGAATTTTTTTTCGTCTGGAAAAATTAAAAAGTGAATTGTCCTTTATAAGTCTTTCTAAAACTTCTGGAGAAGATGAATATTTTGCCGCATACATTATAGAATTTCGTTTTTCCGCATCTTTTTGCATTGGATCTGCTCCGTATTTTAGCAGAATATTGATGACAGAAAGACTGCGGTCTTCTTTTAATGCGCTCATTAAAAGGCTTTCTTTTTCTTTTCCGCGTTTTATATTTGCGTAATCCGGATTTTTTTTGAGCGCAGTTTTTATTTCTTTTTCAGTTCCTGTCTCGACAGTCTCAAAAAGTTTGTCTCTTTTTCCGCTTGCCTGAACTGATAGAACTGAAAAAGCCAATAAAATGAAGAAGATAAAATTTTTCTTAAAAGCAAAATTCATTTTTTCTAATTTTTAATCTGTGAAAGATCTTTCGTATTAAGCAAAACCGGAATGTTTGAACTTGATGTTGCAAGAATTCCGTTCTGTGTTATTGTAAGCGGAGTTGCAGGCTTTACATTTACCTGTGATTTTAAAAGATTCTCCGCGTTTTCGTTGAATTTTCCTGTTACAAAGTTTTTTCCGTCTTGAATTATACAATAGAAATTTGAGCCATCGCTTACAAGAACTGAATTTTCAGCAATAGTTTCATTGCTTTCTTTTACGATTTCCATATTTTCCTTGTCAAGAACAACAAGTTTTACGGCTCCGTTTCCGAGAGAAGTTCCTGCAATTGCAATGTATCCGGCCTGTGTTTCAAAAATTGTCCGGCTTCTGATTACAGTTACTGGAGATTCTTTTATTACAGTTCCTGTTTCTGCATTAAGTTTTACGAGGGTTGAAAGAATTCCGAGCTCGTCAACTGATTTTAGGCCGTAAACGCCAGCCGCATTTTGATTTTTTGTCTGTTCCCGGACAATAGTCTGCTGGTCTTGCGCGATAGAAGTGCGTTCTGTCTGTGCTTCTGTGCGTTTTGTGTCTGCGGCGGCCTGAGCCTGGGCTGCTTCGTCTTTCGCTTCTTGAGCTTTTTCTGACTGTTCCTGAGCTTTCTGTTCCTGCTGAACTGCTTCTTCCTGTTTTTGTTCTGCTTCCTGACGCTTTTCTTCGGCTTCTTTCTGAGCCTGCTTGTCTTCCGGATTTTCTTCTGCCTTTTTCTGAGCCTGTTCTGCTTCTTTTTGCGCGTTCTGGGCTTCAGTTTTTGCAGTTTCTGCTTTTTTCTGTTCTTCTTTTAATTTTGCAGATTCTTCAACTGCTTTTTTTTGGGCATCGTTTGCCTTTTCCTGGGCGTTGTCTGCCTCTCGTTCCTTAATGTTTACCATCTGTTTTCTGGAGTCGACTCCCTTGTCTTCGTCTTCCTGCATAGACTGAACGACTTTTTTGTCCGAAATTACTGAGGTGTCAACTGTGCTCAAGCCGCCATTTACGTCTGCAAGAGGAATTACAATCTGGGTTTTTCCCGGCCAGTCGCGGTAGTTGAGGGCAATGCCTGCTTTTTCTGCCGTCAGATTGTCTGTAACGATTTTTTTGTATTTTAAATTGAAATAATCAGTGTTTCCGCGGTAAACTGCGTTGTAAACAGTTACGAATGTTGCGACTGTCTGCGCGTCGTCGGAAGAATATCCATAGGCTTTTGAAAGATATGCTGAAATAATTCTTCTTATATTTTTGATGTGGTCAATTGTAGAAGAGCTTCCGATTACAAAAATATCCGCATCAAATTTGCCTTTTTCCTCTGAATTGACAGCATGAATAATTTGGTAACGCAGCGAAGAGCCAGCATTTTTTGGAGTTTCGGGATTGTCTGCAATAATTTTTCCAAGGTCAGTTCCGATTCCTGCAATTTCTGCCGCAGAATTTATGACAGAATGAGGTCCGTTGTAGTTTTCAAAAACAACTGGCTGTGTAGAAACTGTTTCAAGTTCTTTTTCATCAACTTCCAATGAAAAAGAGTTTGCGCAAAATACAAGAGCCAAAGCGACTGTAAAAATTCCCCTGGATAATTTCATAAAATTCCTCCAAATTCAGTTATGAAGACGCTGTCTGCAAAATAAAGATTTTTGAATATTTTATCACAAAGATTATGATTTTTCACGCGTTAAAGTTCAAGTTTAAGAATTTTTGTAAAAGTTTCGCCTGCATAGTTTCGCACTTGTCTGTCAAAACGGTCTGTCATGAAATTTGAAAGAATCTGTTTTCCCTGGCGGTAGAGCGCCGGTCTGCCCGTAAAGGCAACGATTTTGTAAGTTGAATCGCACAGAAGCTTTGCAAGCTTTACATCTTTTTTTTGAAGTTTTTTTTCTATAACAATTTCGTAGGCCTTTAAAATCTGTCCGCTTTCGTCATAGCCAAGATTTGCAGAATTCTGAACCAAAATGTTTAGCAAAAAAGGATCTTCTTCAAGTTCAAGAAAATTTGCAAAATCTGAAACAAAAATGTTTGATTCGGTATAGCTCATTGCCTCTAGAAATTTCTGTGTATAAATAGGGTTGCTTGAATAAAACGACTTGTCTTCGTGCGGATTTCTGTTTTTTTCAAGAAGCTCGGAAAGATAGGACTGTGAAAGTTCCTGAAGTTCTTCGGTCATAGTTTTTTCTTTTTGAAAGAAATCTTTTTTTTGAAAGGCTGCCTGAATTTCTTCAATTCGCGAAAGCGGAACCGGAGAATAAACTATTCCGTCAAAACTCTGAATATTTTTTGAAGGAACTGTATATGTTTTTTTTGTCTGGCTCACGATTTTTTTGTTTCCGACGCTCTGGGACATGACAAAAGCATTTAAAACCCAGTTTTTCATGCACAAAAAAAGTTGGTTTGAACTTGTATATGTGACGAAATTCCATGTTGCTTTAGAAGGCAGTTTTGCTTCCCAAAAAATGTTTCCGCTTTCGTCAAATTCAATTGCTTTAAAGCTGCTGCTTATAAAAAATCCTCTGGCTGTCGGCCGCAAAAAAACTGCATCAAAAAGGCTCATAATTCCGCCGGAAAATTCAGAAATAAGGCGGCCGGTTGAATTTTCTACGGTTTTAATTTTTAGTTCTGTGCCTTTGTTATAAAGAAGCGCGGAAGTTTTTTGACCGCAGATTATTTTTTTTACTGGTGAATTTTGGGTTTCGCCTTTTAAAACCCATTTTGAAACAGAATTTGTTTTGCTTTCTGCAAAAAGTCCTGCGGAGCCGTCTTCAAACGCCATTAAAATTCCGTCGGAACAGGATGATTTTGCTGAAATTTTGCCTGCAAAAGTGATTTCTTCCAAAACTTCTCCAAATGGACTGAGCCTGAAACCGTGTGTTTTTCCGTCGTCTGTCTGATCAAAGAAGAAAACAAGGCTTCCGTCTGGGAGCTCGCTTGTCGAAAAAACAGCATTTTCTTTCAGCTCAAGTTTCCATTTTTGGCTTCCTTTTAATCCGTAGCAGGCAATATTTTTTTTGCCTTGTACAAAAATTCTTCCATCACGTCCAACAAAGGGATTCTGTGTTATTTCAAAACCGCAGTCTACGCTCCAAAGAAAAGTTCCGCCTGGATTTATAAAGTTTAAGACGGATTTATCCGTAACTGCAATTAAAAAATCGTTCCATGAAGAAAAAAATCTTTCGCTTTTGCCTTTTATGCTTTTTTGCCAGAGAATTACGCCTTTTTGGGTAAAGGCGCTTATTATTCTGCCGTCCGTTACTGCTGCAAAACCATAGGAAGTTTCGACCGGAGGAGCGACAATTTCGCCTCCAATAACAGTTTGCCAGGACGGAGTCAATGTTGACAAATCTGTTTGATAAAGCGCGGTCTGCGAAAAAAACTTTTCTGAAGAAAATATAATCAGAAAAAGAAAAATGCTTATTTTTTTTGACGATTTTTTTTTATTCATATTTATTTTATCAGCCGGATTAAACAAACTCAAAATATGCAAGGCTTTCTATATGGGAAGTCTGCGGATAAAAGTCGAGCAGGTAGAGTTTTGTCAGTTTGTAGCCGGATTTTATCAAATAAGATGCGTCGCGTGCCTGTGTTGCCGGATCGCAGGAAATGCTTCTTATTTGGGCTGTCTTGTTTTTGCAAAGCCAGGAACATACATCTTTTTCCATTCCTGAGCGCGGCGGATCGATTACAACTGCGTCAAAAGGTCCGTTTTTTTCAAGAATCATCGGCGCGTTTTCTTTGACCCAGCGGCTTCCGCTCAAGCCGTAAGTTTCGTGCGCTTTTCCTGCCATGTTAACTTCTGCGTGGACAAGCGCGTCCCTGTTGTGCTCGACCAAGGTTGTCTTTTTAAAAATATCCGCAAGAAAAACCGAAAAAGTTCCAGCTCCGCAGTACATGTCAAGAACATTTTCTCCGCCCATATTGAACGTTACAGCCTTTATTGTTTTTTCGAGGACGTCCATATTCGACTGAAAAAATCCCTGCACATCAAATTCAATTTGTTTTCCTGAAATGCAGACAGTGCAGTTGTTTTTTGTGTCGGCCAGCGTGCCTGCAAAACGCCGCCTTACTTTGTTTTTTGCCTTTTTTCTTGATTTTCCGACTTGTTTTGAAGCCCAGAGCTCTTTTTTTGTTTCATCTGCAATTACAAGATGGTCGTATTCATTTTGCGCAGACGGAACAATTCTTTTGTCTCCAAAAAAATGAACTCGCCCTAAAGGTCTTTGTTCTTGTGTTACATTTTTAAGGTAAGAATTTATTTCGTCGGTTGCAATCGGGCAGAAGTCGAGCTTAAGAATATTGTTTGTCTGCTTTTCGTTAAATCCGCCGTCAGTAAGCTGGATTCTTGAACGGTAATTTGCCGGTTCTCCAGAGATCGTTTCAATTTCTGGAACTTTTATTCCTTCCCGTTCAAAACAGTCTGCAAGCATTTGTTTCCGTAGCTCGCGCTGAAAATCAATATCAATGTGCTGCATGTTGCAGCCGCCGCATTTTCCGTAAAGAGGGCAAAAAGGCAGCTGACGGTGAACTGAAGGCTCGATAACTTTTTCAATTTCTGCAATATCGTAATCGCGGAAAGTTTTTTTTATCGAAACTTCAATTTTTTCTCCTGGAATTGCGTACGGAATGAATACGTTTTTTCCGTTTGCTTTTGCAAGACAGCTTCCGCCAAAGACCATTTTTTCTGGAATTACAGTGATTTTTTCCATTTTTTAAGCTCAATTAGATTTTTGAGAAAATAAAGTTGCAGAAAGTTTTAATTCTATTCATGAACGAAGTTTCGATTCTGTCTTTTAAGAACCAAAGTTTTGGAACGTCAACTCCGCCGATTGCATAAAGAATCCAGTTGTCGCCGTCGCGGAAAACTGTAATGCATGAAACCATTTTTTTCGATTTTACCGCGGTAAATTTTTCGTGGTAAATCAGGTTTTCCATGTTCTTAAGTTCATAAAAATAAAAATTTTCATCTTTTGTTACGTTTATCTGTGAGTTGAATTTTCCGAAAAGCGACATTTCGAGAATGCAGTCAATCTGTTTATTTTTTTCTTCTTCGGTAATCTTTTTTATTTCGGCAGAAGAATACAGTTCGTACCATTTTTGCTGCCTGTCAGAAAAATAAGGAATTCCTACGTAATCACCGATGTTGCACAAAGCCGAGTCTATTTCTTCGATTAAATTTTCGTTTCCTTCGACTGGACGGATTTGAATTACTTCTGCAACAAAAGATGGATCAAGTTTTTTCATTGTTGCCAAAATTCTTGAAGAAGAATCGTTTTGCTTGACGCAAACGTCTTTCATTGAATTTATGTTTCTGATTAAAACTTCGCCGGTTTCGAGTTTTTGCTTTTCGTCAGAAGAAAGTTTTGAATTGAAAATTTCTGCCTGGACAGAAAATAAGGCGGCAAAGGCAAAAATTGTTCTAAAAAGAAAAGATTTTTTCATAAGGCTCCCATAAAATCATCGCTGGTACGGCGCATGCTTCTTCTTGCGAATATAACAAAAAACTTCATTTTTCTCAATAAGTTACAAAATTCTTGTGTTTTGTGCTATAATGCTTCCACTATGATAGCTCCAAAAATAAAAGAAACAATAAATTCAAAAGGCGCCTCTGTAATAAGAAAAATGTTTGAGGAAGGAATTCTTCTAAAAAAAAAGTATGGCGATGACAACGTTTTTGATTTTTCGCTCGGAAATCCTGATTTGGATCCTCCAAAAGAAGTTGTTGATGCAATTTTAGAAGTTGCAAAAGACACAACGCATGGCTGCCACGGCTATATGCCAAATGCCGGCTATCCTGAGACAAGGCTTGCAATGGCAGAAAAGGTGAGTGGCGAACAGACTGTTAAACTCGAAGAAAAAAATATCGTAATGACTGTGGGAGCGGCGAGCGCTCTAAACTGCGTTTTTAAGTCGATTTTAAGTTTGGGCGATGAAGTGATTGTTCCTGCTCCTTTTTTTGCGGAATACAGGCACTATGTCGCAAATTTCGGCGGAAAATTGATTGAAGTTCCTTCAAAATCTGATTTTTCGCTTGATGTTCCTGCAATCGAAAAAATGCTTTCTCTAAAAACCGCGGCTGTTTTAATCAATACACCGAATAATCCGACCGGGAAAATTTATTCTGAAAGCGATATTGAAGAACTTGCGGCCGCTCTTAAAAAACATGGAAATTCTTGCGGAAGAATGCCTTGTCTTATCTGCGATGAGCCTTATCGTGCGATTGTTTATGATGGAGCAAAAGTTCCGCCGGTATTTCCAAAGTACGAAAACGCTGTAGTTGTTTCAAGTTTCGCAAAAGACCTTTCGATTCCAGGCGAGAGAATCGGATATATTGCTGTAAATCCAAAATGTGAGGATTCTGATGAATTTATTTCTGCCTGCACTTTCTGCCTCCGCACTTTAGGCTGTGTAAATGCGCCTGCGTTTTTTCAGAAAGTTGTTGCAAAATCATGGAATGCAAAAGTCGATTATTCTTCTTATGCCCGTCGTCGCGACCTTTTAATGGCAATTTTGGACAAGGCTGGATTTGAATATTGCCGTCCTCAGGGAGCGTTCTATCTTTTTGTAAAAGTTCCTTCCCGATGGAATGATGACGATAGCGCATTCTGCGATTATTTAAAAAAATTTTTTATTTTGAGTGCTCCAGGAAACGGTTTTGGAAAAAAAGGCTATTTCCGTCTTGCATATTGCGTAAGCGAAAAAACTATTGTCAATTCTGAAAAAGCCTTTATCGCAGCGGCTAAATAGGAGACAAGATAAAAACAGACGAAAATGGCGTCTGTTTTTATCTTTAAAAGTTTGAGTTGCAAATTTTCTTATTATGGGAGATGTGAAAATGAAAATCTTAATGGTAAGTGCAGAAGCGGTTCCTTTTGCAAAAACTGGCGGACTGGCAGACGCTGTTTCGGCTCTTGCAGGCAGTTTGAGCAAACTCGGCCACGATGTAAAAATCGTAATGCCGCGCTACTATAAAATCGACCGAAAAAAACTTCAAAAGCTCGAAGGTCCTCTCGGAGTTCCAGTCGGAACAGGCCAGGAATGGACAGCAGTCTATACGACAACTCTTCCTGGTTTTGAAAAAGTAAACGTGTATTTTCTGGACCATGAAAACTGTTTTGGGCGCGATGGAGTTTATGGAACAAAGTCCGAGCCTGATTTTTTTGACAACCCGTATCGGTTCAGCCTTTTGTGCCACGGCGCTCTTCAGGTTTGCAACAAATTGGGATGGTTTCCGGATATTGTCCATGCCCACGACTGGTCGGCAGCCCTCGCTCCAGTTCTTGTAAAGCATGTTTGCCGTACACAGGAAGCATTTAAAAAAACAGCGTCTGTCTTTACGATTCATAATATGGGCTATCAGGGTGTTTACGGAAAAGACAAATTCAACGATTTAGGAATTGACTGGAATCTTTACTATGGGGCAGGATTTGAACGAAACGGCGCAATTAACTTTTTGCAGGCCGGAATTTCTTCTGCCGACATGGTAACGACAGTAAGTCCGACATATGCGCGCGAAATCCAGACTCCAGAAGGCGGATTTGGGCTTGACGGCTTGTTGCGCGTCAGAAGCGATGTTGTGAAGGGTATTGTAAATGGAGTTGATACAGAAATTTGGAATCCTGAAAAAGATGCCGCTCTTCCTGCGAATTTTTCTTCAAAGGATATGTCCGGAAAAGCCGAATGTAAAAAAGCCCTGCAGCAGTATTTTGGACTTCCAGAAAGGGATGATGTTCCTGTAATTGCCATGATTGGCCGCCTTGTAAGCCAAAAGGGGATTGCAGAAGTTATTGCGCCAAATTACGGATGCTTGTGGGGAATTTGTAGATCCTTAGATGTCCAGGTCGTTCTTTTGGGAAGCGGTGAGCGCTGGGCAGAAGACGAAATCAATTCGCTTCAGGGAAAACTTCCAAATTTCCGTGCAAAAATTGGTTACAACGAAAAACTCAGCCATTTAATCGAAGCCGGGGCCGATTTTTTTCTCATGCCAAGCCAGTACGAGCCTTGCGGGCTTAATCAGCTTTACTCAGAGCTTTACGGAACTCTTCCAATTGTTCGTCGCACGGGCGGTCTTGCGGATACTGTCCAAAATTACAATGAGCAGACTGGTGAAGGAACTGGCTTTATGTTCGATAATCTTACTCCGCAGGCAGTTTATGACACTGTAGGCTGGGCGGTTTATGCTTATTACAACAAAAAAGATCACATCAGGCAAATGCAAAAACGTGCAATGGAGCAGGACTTTACGTGGACAAAAAGCTGCCGTCAGTATGAGAAAGTCTACAAAGAAGCGCTTTTGCGCGGCTGTGGAATAAAACTTTAAATTTTTTTTGAGGAAAGCGCATTCCCTGCCCGCGTCCGGCTCTTTCTGCAAGTCCTCGGAACCGGCAAAATGCCGGTTCCTGCGGTCTTTCCGTGACGATCCGGGCTAGAATTTTTCTTCCAAATAAAAGACTATTTTTCGCGCCTTTCTGTTAATTCAGAGAGGCTTTTTTATTAAAATTCAAACCATTCGCCGTTTATGGTCAGATACCAGTCGGCAATAACTGCATTCATATCAGGATTGTACCAGCTTACAGAACCGTCTTTGTTCAAAACAACAAGCCTAGTTCTGTTTTTTGCAATTTTTACAGGCAGGGAGGCAGATCGTTTGTATTCAAAATTTCGCTTTGCCATTAGGTTATAGGAGCGAATTCTTGATTTGCCCATGTTCGTGTATAAAACAGGATAAGACAGGTAACAGATTGCATTCGGATCTTCTGAATGTTCTTCAAGCAAGTGCTTTGAATATTTTGTTTCCGGATTATAAGAAAAAACAGATGTAAGAGGTCTGTTCTGTGAGTCAGTTCCGATTATAATTCCGTAGATTTCCGGTTTTGCAACAGAAGGGTCGAAAGAAAGCGCGTATGCTACGTTTCCTTTCAAATTAAGTGGAACAGTTTCTTTAGTTTTTGTATTTACGTATAAAAGCGGAACTGCCGGAGTTGTTGCAGAAGTCTTTGCTACATAAAGGTCTGTTTCGTTATAAAGGAGCGCGTCTTGAATTCCTGCTCCATTGTAAAGGTTTTCCTTTGTCTTTGATTCTATCGAATAGCGGTTTACAGTAGAGCTTCCTTCTATTGATAAAAGATAATTTCCGTAGAGCTTTAAAGATTTTAGATTATTTTCCGGAGTAAAGATTGCAGAAGCCGTTCCTGTTGTAAAATCAAAAAACTGAACTGCTTTTCTTGAATCTTTTGTCCAAAGAATTACGCCAGCTTCGTTGTAAGAGATTATATTCGTATGTCCGGGATTGGTTCCCTTTAAGTCTACAGCGCCGTTGTCGTAAGAAGAAAGAACGATTGATGAAGGCGTCAGAAAATAAAAATTTTCTCCGGCAGAGGCTACATCGTATATATGATTATACATGTTGTCGCTCATAGACTGAAGAACATCGACGCGTTCGGCAATCGAGTTGTCGAATTTATACAGATTTCCCTGGTTTGTTCCGGCAAATATTGTTCCAGAAGCTGTAATATCTGCGCAGACGATAGATTCATCGTTTTTTAAACCGGTAAATGTCCGGATAAGCTGTGGGGCAATTACATCTTTATTTCTGTCGTTTTTTATAAGGTACATTTTAAATTGTCTTTTTTCATTTACAATGTAATAAAGATTTTCATAACTGTTTGAACTGAAAATAACAGGCTCTTTTCCCGCAATTGAAAATTTTTCAAGTGTTTTTCCTGTTACTGCCTGAATTACATAGATGCTTCCGTCTTTATATCCTGCAAGAAAAACATTGTTGTTGAACATGCAAGCCTGGCTTAAACCTGGTTCTGTAGAAAATTTCGCCTTTTTTTCGCCGTTGCGTATATTGTAATAGCTTAAAGAGCCTGTCGGAGAATATGCGACGGCCGAATTTTCAGAATTGCTAGTTATAACCATGCTCACAGGTCCTGTGCTTTCCTTTAGTTTTTTTGAAGTGATTGTGTTGTTCTGCGTATTTAAAAAATAAGTTCCTTTTGCGCTTGCAGTTCCGCACAAAACGTAAGTTCCTTTCGCAGAATAAGAAAGAGAAGTGATTGGTGTTCCGAATGTAAATGCGCATTTTCTTGTAAGGGTTTTAAAATTCCATACGCTTACCATATTTGTTGCGGCGCCGTCCGTTTCGTAAATTGCAATATCGTTTCCGTTCGGACTTCTTGCAACCATTTTTATTGCAAGGTCTGTAACCTGATAGTGTTCACCCAAAGAATCTTCTGTCCATTTAATTATAAAACCGTCTTGTCCGACGCTAAAGACTGTATTTTGTTCACTTTCGGAAGCTTCTAGGACAGCAAGCCCTGTAACTGTAGAGTCATGCGCCTGGGTCGAAACATGGCTCTGCGCAAAAATTAATGCCCCGGCAAAAAAAGTGAATAAAATTGAAACGCAAATTCTTTTGTTTTTCATCGAAATCCTCAAAATTTTCTTAGGTTTATCTTGCAGTTCTCATAAAATAATTGAAGTCGCCTATAACCGCAATTACAAATAAAAAAGCAATAAAGGCAAGTCCAACATATTGTACACGATAACGAACTTTTGGTGAAATACGGATACGGAAAATTGCTTCTATGAGCGAGAAAAAAATCAATCCGCCGTCCAAAACTGGAATTGGCAAAAGGTTCATTATAAAAAGCGAAATGCTGATTAATGCGACAAAATTCAAAACGGAGGAAAGGCCTGTCCTAAAACCGGCGGAAAAACTTTCTTTTACTGTTTCTCCAAGCATTGTCGTAATTGAGGCAGGTCCGCTTACTGCCTGCGTAATTTTTACGCCTTTAAAAAGACTTGCAATTCCCGTCAAAGATGCCCTGAAAATTTTCCATGTTTCTTTTCCGCCTTGAACAATCGCTCCAAAAAATCCATAGCGTTTTGCTTCTCTCTTGGCGCTTGTTTCAGGCATGCTTATTACGCCGATTTTTCCTGCGCCGGTTTGTCTGTCAAGTTGTGAATGAACCAAAAAATCCATTTGAATTCCGTTTCTCAAGACTTTGACTTTTAAATCCTCATCGGGATGAGTTGCAACAAACTCGTAAAGTTCAGAAAAATCGTTTATTTTTTCAGAATTAATTTGAGTTATTTCATCTCCGCTGCAAAGACCTGCTTCGGCGGCCGGAGAAACAATTTCCGGATAAACTTCATTTGCCAGAGTAATTTTGCTGGAAGCAGACCAATATGTAAAACCTACAAGGGCAACAATAAAAAATGAAAAAAAAGTCAGAAGAAGGTTTGCCAGAGGACCTGCAAAAGCGATTGCCGCACGTTTTAATGGCGAAACTCCGTAAAACGAGTCTTTGTCATATTCAACAAAATCACAAGAAGAATTCTCGTCCGAAAAATCATTTTCGCCTTTCATTGAGCAATATCCGCCGAGAGGCAAAAGCGAGATCCTCCAGTCTATGTTTTTAATTTTTTTGTGTAAAAGTACAGGACCCATTCCGATCGAAAACGCTTCGACCTTAACTCCGCACAAGATTGCAGCCAAAAAATGACCGCCTTCATGCAGAAAAACAATAACTCCAAGAATTATAAGACCATAAACTATTTTTAACAGCATTTTTTATACCAGTTTTTTTGCAATTAAACGTGCCATGCTGTCTGCTTCAAAAATATCCTTTGTGTCGCGGACAGGACTGTTCCATTCATCTTCATTTTCCATAACTTTTTCAACAATCTTTGCAATTTTTTCAAAACGGATTTTCCCGTCAATAAATGCCCAGGCTGCTATTTCATTTGCCGCATTAAAAGCAATCGGATGACTGTTGTCTTTTTCTGCCGCCTTAAATGCAAGCTTTAAAAGAGGAAAATCGTCCATTCTTGGTTTTTCGAAAGTTAAGGTTCTTGAACTTGTTGCAGTGTCTGTAAGGTCAAAAGGTTTCATAAAATTATGCTTTACTTCCGGCCAGTCAAGCGCCTGAATAATCGGATGCTTCATGTCCGGCTCGCTTAACTGGGCATAAACAATTCCATCGTTTGTTCTTACAAGAGAGTGAATTATGCTTTCCGGATGGACAACTACTTCTATCTGCTTTGTGTCAAATCCAAAGAGCCGTTTTGCTTCAATAACTTCAAGCCCCTTGTTTCCCAATGTTGCAGAGTCAACTGTAATTTTTGTTCCCATGTTCCAGGTCGGATGTTTTAGCGCGTCTTTTAGAGTTGCATTTGCAATTTTTTCAGATGGCCATGTTCTAAAAGGTCCTCCGCTTGCAGTAATTATAAGTTGTCCTACATTTTTAGAGCCGCCACAATTGTTAAGAAGGGTAAAAATTGCCGAGTGTTCGCTGTCTACCGGAAGAATCCTGCTGCCGCTTTTTTTTGCCATTTCAAAAATAACAGGACCTGCCATGACGACAGATTCTTTGTTGGCAAGAGCAAGGTCAATTCCAGCTTCTAAAACCAAAATACTTGGAACAAGCCCTGCGCTTCCTGCAATTCCGTTTACGACAATATCAGGTTTTGTTTTTTCTATGAGTTTTTTTATTCCTTCTGTTCCTTCCTCGCTTGTCAGCGAATATGAACATTCAAAAAAATTTGCAATCTCTTCGAGCTTTTCTTTGTTTTTGTTTGCTGTAAGACCGCAACAGTCAAAACGGTCTTTATGATTTTTTAAAATATCGATAGTGCTTGTTCCGATTGAACCTGTGCAGCCTAAGACGAGAATTTTTTTCATATTCCTTCCTTCAAAATTATCTGAAAAAGCAGACAAAAGTCCTTTTTATTGCAAAAGGGCAGGGTAAATATGCGTAATTGTAAAATAGAATACAGGAGCTGAAAAAACGATGCTGTCAATTGAATCGAGAATTCCGCCACGGCCAGGAATTATTGAACCTGAATCCTTGCAGTCTGCAGAGCGTTTTAGAACAGATTCAACCAAATCTCCAAGAATTGAAGTGATTGAAATTAAAGCGCCTAAAAGAACCAATTTTGCGGCAGAACCTGTAAAAATGTTTTTCCACAAGAACCAGCTCAAAATTCCGCTCAAAATTGAACCAAAAATTCCGCCGCAGAAGCCGGCAATGCTTTTATTTGGACTTGCTTTTATAAAGCCCTTGTTGTTTTTGCCAAAAAGCACGCCAAAAAACCATGCCAAAGAGTCGCAAAAGAATACCATTGTCAAAAACATGATCAAAACTGGGCGTGAATGTTTAAGAAATGTCATGCGTGTTAAAAAAGTCAGCAAATATCCGGCGTACGTAATAATTGAAATCGATGTAATTATATGGCTGTTTGAATTTTCAAAAGTCTTGTTCAAAATAACTTCGACTGCAAGACTTATTAAAATTGCGAGCACAAATACAAAATCAACATAAGAAATGTCAAATTCAAAAACTGCGCGCAAAAGCATTGCAAGATCTATAACTCCTGCAAGAATTATTACAAGCAGTTTGTTCTGTAATTTAAAATTATGGCCAAGAATATGATAAAATTCGCAGGCTGCAACAACCGAAACCGCTGTCACAACAATATGGATTGCAAGGTGATTCATCTGATTCAACAGAATCAGCATGATTATAAGAGGTACTCCTATAAAAAAAATTCCAAGTCTCGAAACGACTTTACGATTCATAAATTCCCCTGTTTACTTTTGATCTGGAACTGCGCCAAATCTTCTATTACGTTTTTGAAATTTGATTATATCTTCTATAAATTCATTTTCTGTGTAATCGGGCCAAAGCGTGTCGGTAAAAAGAAATTCTGCATAAGCACATTGCCAAAGCAGAAAATTGCTGAGCCGTTCTTCGCCACCTGTTCTAATCATTAGATCAACATCTGGCAGAGCTTTTATATCCAGAGAATCTGAAATAAGTTTTTCTGTAATATCTTCTGGTTTTACGTTATTTTCTACAAGTTTTTTTATTCCGCGGACAATCTCATCGCGGCTGCCATAATTTATGGCTAGAACACAGGTTGTTCCTGTAAAATGTTCTGTATCTTTTTTTGCATTTAGAATTTCTTTTTGAACATCTTTTGGGAGTCCGCTTAAATCGCCAATGTGCTCAATTTTAATGCCATTGTCTTTATAAAACTGGAATTCTGCACGAAGATGGCCTTTTATGAGAGTCATAAGATAGCCGACTTCTTCCTGCGTCCTCTTCCAGTTTTCTGTTGAGAAAGTATATAAAGTTATATATTTTATTCCCAAAGATGCGGCTTGAGCTACTATTCTTTTTGCAGAATTCAAGCCTTCCTTATGGCCTTGAGAGCGTGCTAAACCTCTTTGTTTTGCCCAGCGTCCGTTTCCATCCATGATTATTGCGACATGAGCTGGAAGTCCGCCGGCTTTAATTTCTTCAATATTCATCAGAATTTTGAGCTGCTAAAAATTAAGCAAGAATTTCCTTTTCCTTTGCATCGCAGACTGTCTGAATTTCAGCAATATATTTGTCAGTGAGCTTCTGAAGATCGTCAGTTTCTTTTTTGAGCTGATCTTCTGTGATTTCTCCGGCTTTCTGCTGTTTCTTCAAATCATCATTTCCATCGCGGCGAACATTGCGGATTGTCGTTTTGTAGTTTTCTGCCATTGATTTTGCCTGCTTTACCAGTTCTTTTCTGCGGTCGGCAGTCAATGCAGGAATTGATATGCGGATTACTTTTCCATCGTTTGAAGGATTTAATCCAAGGTCTGCAACTAAAATTGCTTTTTCAATATCAGAAATAAGGCTTTTATCAAATGGAGAAATTACAACAGTGCGGGCTTCTGGAATTGAAATCTGAGCAACCTGATTGAGAGGTGATTTCTGTCCGTAATAATCTACACGAACTTTGTCAAACATAGCGGCAGAAGCACGACCCGTGCGGATTGTGTTCATTTCGTTTTTAATTCCTTCAAGCGTTTTTTCCATTTTTGCTTTAGCGTCAAATGCCATAGTGATTTCTCCCATAAAACCGCAGTTGCGGCATGCCAAACAGGCACGAATCCATATTTTAGTTGATAAAACTAAAAGCGGTTAGAAAAATCCAACCGCTTTTAATCAGTAAAAATTATTTACCGAGAACGAAAAGAACAATCTTTCCAAATGAAAGTTTTGCACCAACTGCCTTTCCAACTTCTTCAAGTTTTTTAGCAACTGTAACTTTGTCGTCCTTTACGAAAGGCTGGTCAACGAAACAGCTTTCTGCAAGAAGCTTGTTGATTTTTCCGTTAAGGATGCCGTCTTTTACATTCTGTGGTTTTGAAGCCATTTTTTCATCAGCGTTCATCTGTGCGGCAAAAATTTCTTTCTGCTCGTCGATGTAACTCTGTGGTACTTCATCTTTTGTGATGTAAGTAGGTGTAAATGCCGCAAGATGAAGGCAGCAGTCTTTTGCGAATGCTTTTACTTCGTCAGATGTTGAGCCTTCAACAACTACAATCGCACCTGTTTTTTTGTCTGAGTGAACATAAGTTCCAGCAACAGCATTTGCTCCAACTTCGACGAAAGCAGAACGGCGTACAGCCATGTTTTCGCGGAATTTAATAGCAATTGTGTCGATGATTGCTTTATGCTCAGCTGTGATTTCATCTGTTCCTGCTGCAAGAGTGATTTCTGCAGCTTTGTCAGCAGTTGCGCCAAAATCAGCATTGTTTGCTACAAAGTCAGTTTCACAAGTAACTTCAACCATAGCAATTTTGTTGCCTTCCTGTTTGATGACGATACGTCCTTCTCCAGTTGCACGGTCAGAACGTTTTGCCATGGCGGCAAGACCTTTTTCTTTTAAGATTTTTTCAGCTTCTGCGATACTTCCATTTGCATCCTGGAGAGCTTTTTTGCAGTCCAGCATACCTGCTCCTGTTGATTCGCGGAGAGCTTTTACATCAGCAGCTGTAAATGATGCCATTTGTATTCCCCTGATTATTTGTCAAATTTTTCAGCGAGATCTTCATCATCGCTGTCGTCGTCAGCAACATCTTCTTCTTTTGGCTCAGTAGGAGTGTAGTTGCTGTAGTCTGCGATTTCTTCATCGTCTTTTTTTGTTGAAGCGTCTGTAACGATTTCTTCATCGTCGTTAAGAGTTTCAATAATTTTAAGACCTTCCTCGTTGTTTGCTTCTACAACTGCGTTTGCAATGATAGAAGTGAAGAGAGAAATTGCGCGGATTGCGTCATCGTTTCCTGGAATAGGGTAGTCGATTCCTTCTGGGTTACAGTTTGTGTCAACAACTGCAACGATAGGAATACCCATGCGGTGGGCTTCTGCAACAGCAATCTGTTCTTTGTGTGTATCGATGATGAAAAGAATTCCTGGGAGTTCTTTCATTTCTTTGATGCCACCAAGGTTTTTTGAAAGCTTTTCTTTTTCTTTGAGAAGATTTGCAACTTCTTTTTTTGTAAGATTGTCAAATGTGCCGTCTATTTCCATCTTTTCGATTTTCTTGAGGCGCTGAAGTGACTTTTTGATTGTAGAGAAGTTTGTAAGCATACCACCAAGCCAGCGGTTGTTTACATAGTACATTCCGCAGCGTTCAGCTTCTTTCTGAACTGCCTGCTGTGCCTGTTTTTTTGTACCAACGAAAAGAACAGACTTTCCTGAAGTTACAACTTTGCGAACAGCTTCATAGCTGTCTTTGATAGCACCGATTGTTTTCTGCAAATCGATGATATGGATACCATTGCGCTGTGCGAAGATATATTTCTTCATGCGTGGATCCCAACGCTTAACCTGGTGACCGAAATGTACACCTGATTCAAGCAAACTCTTCATGGTTACAACTGCCATAAAGTGTCTCCTTCACCGGAAAAAAAAGCATTCATGCTTTGATGAATTTTTTTCCACCGAACTCTTTTTCTCGAGGCGCATAATAATGCGTCCGGAAGATTTACGAGCCTGCGAATAAATACCTACGGTCCGTTCGCAAGTCCCGGCAGATTATTCGAAAATTGAATAATTCTGTTCTTTCAATATATCATAAAGTTCAAAGACAGGCAATCCCATAACACAGCTGTTTGTGCCATCGATTTTAGAGATAAAGCAGCTTGCAAGACCTTGAATTCTGTAACCTCCGGCTGCTCCATGCCATTCGCCTGTGCTTATATACCATTTTATTTCTTCGTCAGTCATCCTTGAAAAAGTTACTTTTGTGATTGATGTACGGTTGCTCATGTAGTGCAGCTCGCTGTTAAAAAGCGAAATTCCTGTAATAACTTTATGCGTAGAACCTTGAAGGCTTTTTAAGTATTCAAAGGCTTGTTCTTGATTTTCCGGTTTTCCTAGGATTTTTTTATTTTTTACAATTACGGTGTCTGCTCCTAAAATCCATGGATACTCAATTCCTGCCGGAGCGGCCCTTATGACTGCGTCTACTTTTCTTGTTGCGAGAAATTCGGGAATCTGTTCAATTTCAATATCATCAGGATATTCTTCCTTGCAGTTTGGAATTATGACCTGATAAGGAATGTTCATAAGTTTTAAAATTTCCTGTCGTCTTGGTGAAGAAGATGCTAGAATTATAGGCTGCATAAGATACCTCCAGGTTTATAAATGGGCTGTGCAGGTTATTGTGTTGACAATTTTGAATGAAATCAATATCTTTTGTTCTTGTATTTCTAAAAAAAGACTGAGGAATTAGCTCAACTGGATAGAGCGTCGGCCTCCGGAGCCGAAGGTTGCGTGTTCAAATCACGTATTCCTCAAAAATATGGTAAACTGAATAAAAAAAAGAGAGGCTTTTCAATTTTTTTTGATGGCCTCTCTTTTTTTTCTTGATTATTTTGCGTTGTTATTTTTCTTGTCTGATGACGAAGGAGCGCCCTGTAAAGTCTTTAGCAATTCATGGGCACGGGTACGAACTGGAGTTACGTAGCGATAGTTTGTGGCAATCTGGCCTACAGCCTGAATCATAGGACCTTTGTTCTGAACTGAATCTGCTATTTTTTCATAGGCAATCAAAACCTCAAGAGCCAATGAAGAAGTCGGGTTTAAAACTGCGTTTTTCTTCTGAGCCCAGGCGATTGTTTCAGAAACTTCATCGTTGTCGTTGATTCCAATGTCTCCAAGGGCACGGATTGCAGCTGTTATTACCATAGGTTCATTGTCTGCAAGAGCAACCTTTACAAGCGCATTTTTTGATTCTTCTGTTTTTACATTTGCCAGAATATCGCAAGCTTTTGCGCGAATGTCTGGAAAGTTGTTCATAAGTCGTCCGTTTGTCCGTGACTGGCTTGCAATTCCTTCCCCTGCAAGACCGTCAAGAGCTTTCATCATATCAGGAGTTGTGCGTCCTTCGTTTACTGCGTTTTCAAGATATTGAAGAGCTACGAGCTTGTTGTCCCTTTCTTCTGATGTTGCAAGTTCTGTGATTACAACGTCTTCGATGCTGCTAAGGTATTCGCTTTCAACGTTTGATTCGTTGTCTGCGCTTGTCTGTGCGCTGACTGTAAAAACGAAGGCAGTAAGAATTGCAGCTGCTGCATATTTTATAGATTTCATTAGATCCCCCTTGGACTTATTCTAGTAATCGGCACTTTTTATACAAACGTTTAAAATTATAGTTGAATGATTTACAAAAATCAATAAAAGTTATTTTTTCTTTGAAAAAAGACAGTGCCTGCTATCCGTCAATTTCCGGCAGGTGCAACTGCCAATGACCACCGATTTTATTGAAATAATAGTAAACTGTGTATTTTTCTTCAGTTTCGGAGGAGGCTTGGTTTGTAACCTGAACGGCCTTTATGTAATTTTCGGATTCGTAGCGTATAGTTGTGATGTTTCGTCCAGCTCTTGAAGGTACGAATACGTATTTGAAATAATCCTGTAGAGTTCTGAGTTGAAGTCCTTTTATAGGCAGTTTGCCCTGGGCTTTTTTTAGATTTGCAGGTTTTGACCAATAAGCTTTTGACTCGTTGTCCACATACAAAAGCCAGGACTGATAGTCAAAATCTGACATAATCGTTTTTAAAATCTCGATAGTACGGAGAATTTCTGCTTTATCTGATTCAAATGTGTCTTTTGAAACAGTAAGTTTTCCGACAGATTTGTGATATTCGTCTTTTTCAGGCGGAATTTCTTTTTTTTCTTCGATGACAGGCTTGTTTTCGTCTTTTGCTGGCTGCTGTTTTATTGGAGTTGAGCCGCAACCTGCTAGTACGAAAGAAAACGCCAAAATCGCTATCTTGGATAAATGTTTTTTTGCTCTCATAGAGAAGAATATACATCACTTGTCTGTTCGCGTCAAACGTGATAAAAAGAAAAGCATGAATATTGCAGTTTTTCCGGGGAGCTTTGATCCTCCGACTTATGGACATTTAAATGTAATAGAAAGGGCAAGCAAGCTCTTTGAAAAAATCGATGTCCTTGTTTCTGAAAATCCTGGCAAAAATAGCCTTTTTACTGCCGATGAGCGTGTGTTGATGCTTAAAACTTTGACAGAGCCTTATCATAATGTAGAAGTTCATAAATGGGACAGGCTTGTTGTTGAATATGCAAGAAAAATCGATGCAAAAGTTCTTGTTCGTGGAATAAGAAATGTAAATGATTTTTCGTACGAATTTGACCTTTCCCTTGTAAACCACAATTTAAATCCTGAAATTGAAACTCTTTTTATGCCGACGGAAACAAGATACGTAATAGTAAAATCTAGTTCGATAAAAGAGCTTGCCCAGTTTGGCGGAGATATAAGCGGAATGGTTCCTCCTGTGGTTTGCGAGGCGGTTTTAAAAAAATATCGGAAATAGCAGAGAATTTGAATGTTAAAATGACAAAAAATGTAATATTGTCATAAAAAATATTGACAAATGGAAAAATACAGGTATAATCCAATTGACATTCAGACAGGAACTGATATAACATTAAGTCTGTTATACAAGTAACAAAACATATAGTGAGGTTATATAAATGGCAGTACCTAGAGCGAAAACTTCGAAAGCACGGACACGCAGACGCCGTGGTGTTAATATGCATCTTGTTGCACCACAGATGGTAGAATGTGCGAACTGTGGCAACCTTGTTTTGCAGCATCATGTATGTCCAAAATGCGGTTTCTACCGTGGACGTCAGGTAATTAAACCAGAAGTTAAGTAGTCTGGATGAATTAACAATACGGAAAATTTTCAGTTTCTGAAAATTTAACTTAATTAATCACAGGAGATTAAAAATGGACGAATTGTTCAGCAAAATCCAGAAGCTTATCGCTGAAAAACTGGAAATCGATGAAAGCAAAATCACTTTGGATTCTTCTTTCCGTGGTGATCTCGGTGCAGACAGCCTTGATACTTACGAATTGGTTTATGCAATCGAAGAGGAGCTTGGCGTTAGCATTCCTGATGAAAAAGCAAACGAATTTGAAACAGTTCGTGATGCATACAACTTCATCAAAGCTGAAAAAGAATCTAAATAATTTTTCAGTTATAGTTTTTTATAAAACGAATGGACACAGGTTTGCTTAGCAGCCTGTGTTTATTTTTTTTATGGGGGGTGTTGTGTTTATTAAAAGAAAGATTCGTAATTCAAATATTTCAGAAGAAAGAAAAAAGGCTCTTTCTGAGTTTTGTAAAAGCCTTAATATAAAATTCAATAATCTGGAACTTTTAAATCTGGCTTTTCATCACCGTTCTTTTTCTAACGAAAACGCTTCAAGCAAGCATATAAATAATGAAAGGCTTGAGTTTCTTGGAGATTCTGTGCTTGGTATGGCAACTGCAACTTTTTTATATGAAGATATGTTTGAAAATCCAGAAGGAGATCTTTCTAAAATAAAGAGTGTTGTTGTTTCTGAAAAAACTCTTGCTCCGATTGCGAGAAAAATAGGTATAAACAAGATGCTTATTCTTGGAAAAGGCGAGGAGATGAGCGGAGGACGCGACAAGGACGCTATTCTTGCAGATTGTGTTGAAGCGATAATCGGAGCTTACTATCTTGACAGCGGTTTTGAAGCTGCTGAAGAACTTGTACTTGATCTTATTGTTCCTGAAATTCGAAAAGTCCAGCAGAACAAGGGTGAAAAAGATTACAAAACTCTTTTACAGGAATTTTACCAGAAAAAATCGAAACTATGTCCGGTTTATGAGCTTGTAAAAAAAACAGGTCCGGACCATGACAGGACTTTTTGGGTAAAGGTAAGTTTAAAGGACGAAGAGTTTGGTCCGTGCAGCGGAAAAAGCAAAAAGGCTGCGGAGCAAAATGCGGCAAAACTTGCGTGGGAGAAAGTTAAAAAAAATTAGAAATTTTCAAAATTTTTAAAAAACAGTATTGACACAAAATTCAATGCTTGGTATTATAAATACATAAGTTGTGCGGTAGTCATATAACGGCTCATTATCTCAGCCTTCCAAGCTGATGACGAGGGTTCGACTCCCTTCTACCGCTCTAAAAACTCCTGAGCACTTCAGGAGTTTTTTTTTTTATTTTAAATTAGTCTTTTGGTAAAAGCGGAAATTTTTGAATAGGCTTTTTGCATAAGTTTTTTCTTACGCCGGATGCGAAAGGCTTT
>DLLE01000014.1:33235-33940 GCA_002477955.1 Treponema sp. UBA7570
CTTTTTTTTTGCGGCTGATGACGTTCTTTTTTTTGTAAATTTTTTATAAAAAGCCTGTATTTTTTATTTTTCTGTTTTTTATTCTATGCTATAATCTTTGTTATGTTTTTTCCCATGGAGGTTTTTTATGGAAACTTTGTTTAAAATCAAGGAGAAGGGGTCAACCGTAAGCCGCGAAATTATTGGTGGTATTACAACTTTCCTTGCAATGTCCTACATTCTTGCTGTTAATCCTGGAATGCTTGGTTCTATCCCTGGAATGGGTTTTGAAGGCGTTTTTACGGCAACTGCGATTTCTGCTGCTGTTGCAACTCTGATTATGGCTTTTTTTGCAAATATGCCTGTTGCCCTTGCTTCTGGTATGGGGCTTAATGCGTTCTTTACATATACGGTTTGCGGCCAGATGGGGTGTTCTCCATGGTTTGCTCTTACAGCTGTTTTGCTTGAAGGCGTTTTGTTTATTGTTCTTTCGTTTTTTGGTGTTCGTGAGGCGATTATCAATTCTATTCCTTCGACTATGAAGAAAGCTGTTGCTGTTGGTATTGGTCTTTTTATTGCCTTGATTGGCCTTAACAACGCTGGAATCGTAACTTCTTCAAACGGAACAATTATCGGTTTTAACGCATTTGATAAAGAACATATTTCTGCAATTGTTGCGATTATCGGTCTTGTAATTACGGTTGTGCTTTATATTCTTAAGGTTCC
>DLLE01000014.1:34025-78496 GCA_002477955.1 Treponema sp. UBA7570
GTTACGGCTGTTCCTGAAAATTTTAAACCTGTTTCTGTTCCTCATGCTCCGTTTCTTTTTAGATTTGAATTTTCAGATGTTCTTACGCTGAAATTCTTCGGAGTTTTCTTTACTTTCCTTTTTACTGATATTTTTGATACTATTGGAACTTTGATGGGCGTTGCTGAGCAGGCTAAGCTTATTGACGAAAAGGGCAATATTCCTAATGTAAAGAATGCTCTTCTTGCCGATGCGATTGGTACAGTTGCCGGTGCTTGTCTTGGAACTTCAACTGTAACTTCTTACGTTGAATCTTCTGCCGGTGTCGCTGCCGGTGCCCGCACAGGTCTTTCTTCTGTTGTTACTGCAGGTTTCTTTGTTTTGGCCCTGTTGTTTACTCCGCTTTTTGCTCTTGTTCCTTCTTGTGCTACGGCTCCTGCCTTGATTTTTGTCGGATTTTTGATGATGCAGTCTGTAACTTCAATCAAATTTAGCGAAATAACTGACGGAATTCCTGCCTTTATAACAATTCTTGTAATGCCTTTCGGATATTCTATTTCTAAGGGTATTGCCTTTGGTATGATCGCTTATGTAATTTCTAAAGTTGCTGGTAGAAAAGCAAAGGAGATTTCTCCTGTTACGTGGATTCTTGCTGCCGTATTTGTTTTTGCCCTTGCAATAAAAGCTATCTAGTTTTTTAGTATGAACGAATCTTCAAACAAAGAAAAATATTTACGCCCGACCTGGGATGAATATTTTATGGAAGTTGCAAGAACTATTGCAAAACGTGCGACTTGCGACAGAGGCCGTTCTGGCTGCGTGATTGCAAGAGATCATCAGATTCTTGTTACCGGATATGTTGGAAGCCCTGCGGGGCTTCCGCATTGCGATGAAGCAGGCCACCTTCTAAAAAAAATGCTGCACAGTGACGGAACTGTCAGCCAGCATTGTGTAAGAACCGTTCATGCGGAGCAGAATGCAATCTGCCAGGCTGCTAAACGTGGAATTTCTATTGACGGCGGTACTGTTTACTGCAAAATGACTCCGTGCAGAACCTGCGCAATGCTTTTAATTAACTGCGGAATAAAAAGGGTTGTGTGTGAAAAACACTACCATGATGAAGCCGACAGCCTAAAAATGCTTGAGGAAGCTGGAATAGCGATTGAACATTTGGAAGATAATGTCCAGACTTACGAAAATATGTAATAAAAAAGGCTGTCTTGGAAGTTTTACTTTTCAGACAGCCTTTTTTTTGTTTTATTTTAAGTTTTCAAGCAGCCATGATTTGAACTGGCTGTAGTTGTTTTCCATTTGAATTGATTTGTCTTCGAGGCGCATAACTTTTTCAAGCCTGTCTGGAATTATTGGTTTTGAGCCGATTGCCTTTTCGACTATTGAGCCGAATTTTGCAGGATGGGCTGTTTCCAAAACTACGCCGATTGCGTTTTTCCTAGAAATTACATCATCTGCCCAGTCAGGGAGATTTGGTGTAAGACCAGGTTTTGTGTAATCATGTTTTTTGCCCTGTGCAAGTTCTGCCATGGCTCCGTTTTTAATATCGCTCCATGCTTTCCAGCCGACAGCTCCATGAGGATCGATAGTGTAGCCTGTTTTTGCATAGCAGTCTT
This sequence comes from Treponema sp. UBA7570, assembly GCA_002477955.1. Lineage (GTDB taxonomy): Bacteria > Spirochaetota > Spirochaetia > Treponematales > Treponemataceae > Treponema_D. The sequence continues at coordinate 35,633 of DLLE01000014.1, forward strand.
TGATTGAATCGATGATTCCGCTGTCATCAAGCCAATAAGAAGCAAATAGATGGCGTACATCGTCAAGAGAATACATTGCTGAAATTCGCTCATAATTGCTTGGAGCACCAACGTCCATCGCGTTTGCATAGGTTGTTACTGAAGGTCGGGCTTTGTAGTCTCCTGTTGCAATCCAGTCTGGAATTGTTCGGTTTGTATTTGTTGCAGCGACAAAACCTGTGATTGGAGCGCCCATTTTTTTTGCGATAAGTCCAGATGTCAGGTTTCCGAAATTTCCGCTTGGAACAACCATAATTATAGAAGGATTTTCAATTCTATTGTACTGCCATGCTCTGTTTTTTACGTAGAGCGAAGCGTACATATAATAAAAACTCTGAGGAAGAAGGCGGCTGATATTTATTGAATTTGCAGATGAGAGGCGAAGTGAGGCGCGAAGCTCGTTATCTGTAAATGCTGTTTTTACAAGTTTTTGGCAGTCATCGAACGTGCCTTTTACTCTTAGAGCACGGACGTTTCCGTCAAAAGTTGAAAGCTGTTTTTCCTGAAGCGGTGAAATTTTTCCTTCTGGATACAAAATTGTAACATCAAGCCCCGGAACATTGTGAAATGCGCTACCTACGGCAGAACCTGTATCTCCAGAAGTTGCAACGAGAATATGGAGCGGTTTGTCTTCGTTGCGGTTGAAATATGACATTACACGTGCCATAAAACGAGCACCGAAGTCTTTGAATGCGCATGTTGGACCGTGAAAAAGTTCGAGAACGTATGAATTCGGGTCGAGACCTGAAACCTTAGCAGGGAAAGGATAGGCATCGTTTATGAGTTTTTTAAGATCGTTTTCTGGAATTTCTCCTTCAACGTAAGGTTTTGCCATTTCAAAAGCAATATCGCGAAGGTTTGGCTCCGGATTTTTATTTAAAAATGATTTATCAAGTTCTGGAAAATCGACCGGAATATAAAGTCCTCCGGTTTTTTCATTCATGCCGCTGACTACAGCGGTTTTTAAATCTGTCTTTACAGATTTGTCTCTTGTGTCTGTGAAAATCATCTGTTTATCCTCACTTTTATAAATTAAAGTCCGTAGATTATTTCGTGCGCCAGATTTTCTGCCAAAAGTTTTCTTGCAGAATTAAGGCAGTTCCAATCTTTATCTTCTGTTACCGTAGCTGTGCTGCGCAGTTCGCATAAAATCGAGCCATTTTTCATATCAAGACAGGTAAGGTTTCCTTCGATCGTGAGCGTGTATTTTTGGTCAGCATTTTTTACAATTGGTGTAAGATATTTTACTTTTCCAAAAATAAGATATGCAGAATTTGAACCTACGAGATTTGACGCGGTTTTATAGACTGTCGGAATGTCGTCTGTCAAAATTGCATTTGAAAAATCAGCATTTCCGATTCTTACAAAACCTGAGCGCATAAGCGCCATAAGAAGGTTTGACGAAGAAACTGAATTGCTTAAAATCGGTTTTCCTGATGCATTGAAATCTACGATTGCGACAGTTCCGCCACGTGAGTAGAGGTTTGTCTTAACTTTGTAAGGCGCGCTTACAGAAACTTTTTCTGCGAGTTTTGCAATTTCTGCGTTTGTAACATCGCCGGAAGGATAAACACTTATTTCGCTGTTAAACGAAAATGTCGGAGTTGCAGGTACGAAAATTACAGTTCCAGAAGAATTTGTCGTAAGATTTGCCAGAGAAAATGTCGGCTGACCGTTAATTTTTGTTTCAGGAAAACTTATTGAGAGCTCAAGGCCTGCAGCCGGAGTTCCGTCTGTTTTTTCTGCTTTAAAAACGAATGGCGAAGAAAAAGCCTTTCCTTTTGTTGTTTCTTTTGGACTTGAAACAACTGAAAGTTTGATCCCCTCAATTTTTTTTGCATATATTGATTCTTCGGTTTCTTCTTTTTGTGCCGAAACAGAGCTGTTTACAACATTGAGTTTTCTAGGAACCTGAGGTGTTTTTGGGCGCTCAATTTCTTCAGCCTGCTCGATTTGAGGCTGCGGCTGGTCTTTTGGAGCTGATGCGCAGGATGTTATAAAAAAAGCAACTGATGTCGCAATGCTTAAAGTTACAGAAAGTGATTTTTTCATGATGTCTCCAGATAAATTTTTGCCATATGTATTTTTTTATGGGAAAAATAGCATACCTTCTAATTTTATCCTAAAATCAAGTTTTTCTCAATAAAAAAACAGGCAGTAAAAAAATTAAATTTATGGAAGTTTTATCAGTTCAAAATATTGCTAAAAAAGTTTCAAAAACCTATCATTTAGTCAGTGGGGCTGAGAATTCACTTTTAATAATGCAAAATTAAAAAAAAAGACGAGGCATAAAAATGAGACCGACATTCGCTAGAATTCACCTTGAAAATTTAAAATATAACCTTGAATATATTCGCTCAAAAATAAACAAAAATGCAAAGATGTGTGTTGCGGTAAAGGCTGACGCCTACGGTCATGGCGCCGTAGAATGCGCAAAAACCGCCGTTGAGTGCGGAGCGGATTTTCTTGCTGTTGCGACTGTGGGTGAAGGCATTGAGCTTCGGCTTGCAGGAATAAAAGTCGGAATTTTTGTTTTGAGCTTGTGCCAGAAAGAAGAAATGGAAGAGGTTGTAAAAAATGAGCTTACGCCTCTTGTTTTTGATGAAGAATACATCGGCTTTGTTGCGGAAGCTGCAAAAAAATACAAAAAAAACGGCTTTAACGTTCACCTGGCGGTTGACACCGGAATGGGAAGACTTGGCTGTCTTGCAAAAGATGCCGGAAAAGTTGCAAAAAAAATCGCAGAAACAGGTGTTTTGAAAATGGGCGGAATATGCACTCACTTTTCTGTCGCAGACAGTACCCAGCCTGAAAATTGTGAGTATACGGAAAAACAGTTCAAATTGTTTTTGGAAGCGGTTGAAAACGTAAAAAAAGAAGGAATTGATCCTGGAATCCGCCACTGCTCAAATTCGGCGCTTACACTGACTCATCCAGAAATGCACCTTGATATGTGCCGTCCTGGAATTATTGCATACGGATATTATCCAGGTCAGGTTGATAAAAAATATTTTGAAAAACTTGGTGAAAAAACTTTCTTAAAACCTGTTATGGAGCTTGTAACAAAGGTTGTCGCAATCCGCGAATTTGAAAAAGACAGGTCTGTTTCGTATGGCAGAAGATGGACTTCTTCTAAAAAAACAAAAATCGGAGTTCTTCCAATTGGTTATGCAGATGGACTTTTTCGCTGTTTTAATGAAGATGGCAAAAAACTTTATGTTGCAATTAATGGAAAAAATTATCCTGTCTGCGGAAGAATATGTATGGATCAGTGTATGATTGAGCTTGGAGAAGACAGTAATATTGAACGTTATTGTGAAGCCGTAATTTTTGGACCTGAAGAAAGCGGAGCTTTGCAAAGCGCTCAAAAAATTGCCGATATGACAGGAACTATCAGCTATGAAATTACATGTGGAGTTTCAAAGCGTGTGCCTAGAATTTTTGTAACCTCCGCAACCAGATAAAACGAGCCTGTTATGAGCAAAGTTTTTTTGTTTGAATTGCAAAAATCAAGAACTTTCTCGATTTGTTTTTTGTAATTCGAATCTGAATCAAATAAAAGACCTGCAGAAACAAACGAATTTTCGACCTCTGACAGGTCTGATTTTTTTATATTGCCTGGAACTGTCAAAAATATTTTTTGAAAATTTTGAGAATCTGTACATATGCTCTGTGAAAATAGTTCTGCGATTTCTTTGCTGTGCTTGTCCTGGGCGCAGGCAAAAAGAAGGGCGTCGATTTTTATTTTTGCGTTTTTTACTGTTTCCAATGTTAATTTTATGCTTTTTGGCGTGTGCGCTCCGTCCAGAATAAGATAAGGAATTTTGCTGAAATTCTGAGGACTTTTTACAAGCTCAAAACGGGCTGGAAGCGAAGTTTTTGAAAGGCCTTTTTCGATAATATCTTCTGAAATTTCTGGAAATGCGGTTTTTACTGCCAGAGCCGCAAGCGCTGCGTTTTGAGCCTGAAATTCTCCTGCAAGATTTAGCTCCGCGGTTAATGGGCGGGAAAAAAACGAAGATGAGATAGCCATTTTAGTCTTTATTTTTTCCGATGATGTGTAAATTTTTGTACTAATTTTGCAAATTTCATCGACAAAAAATATTTTTGCGTCTTTTCGGGCTGCGATTGATTTAAAGACTTCTTTTACGGATGGAATTTGCGGTGCTATAAAAACAGGAGTTCTTTCTTTTATAATTCCGCCTTTTTCTGCCGCGATTTTTTCTACTGTGTCTCCGAGATATTCTGTGTGCTCGAGTTCAATTGGGCCTATGCAGCAGGCTTTTGGCTTTATGACGTTTGTCGCGTCGAGCCTTCCTCCGAGTCCGACTTCAAAAACAGCCGCATCAAGTTTTGCTTTTCTGAAGCATAGAAAAGAATAGAGCGTTACGAGCTCAAACCATGTAATTGGGCGGTTTTTTAAGAAAGTTTTTGAATCAGTGCAGTTTATTAGACACTTTAGCTCTTCTGCTGCGTCTTCATAGTTTTTTTTGGACAAAAAATTTTGATTTTGGGTGATTCTCTCCAGAAAGTTTTCAATGTGCGGCGAGCTGTAAAGTCCGGTTTTTAAGCCTGCTTCTTCGAGAATTGAGGCTATGAATGCGGATGTTGAGCCTTTTCCTTTTGAGCCTGCGACGTGAAATGTTGGATATGAGAGTTCTGGGTTGCCTGCGAGTTTTGCAAAGTGTTCCATTGTGTCGAGCCAGAACATGTTTTTTTGCGGAAGTTTTTCAAAATTCAAGAATGAATCGAGCCAGTTTTCAAAATTTGCAAGATAAGGAGAAGAAGGTGCGGTGTTTTTTGTCATAGAAATGATTTTAATTAAAACAAATGTTTAAGAAAAGTGTTTGAAAGAAAATAAGTCCGCTCATGAGAAAACTCGTGCGCATTTTTTTTGTTAGGCCGGAAAACTTAGCCCGGATCGCCACGGAAAGACCGGACGAGCGAAGCGAGGAGGACTTGCAGTAAGAGCCGGTTTGAAAGGAAGCTGTGCTTCATTCTTGATTTTTTTTGTTCTTAATTGAAGAAAATGCTGAAGTTTTATATAATTTTAATGTAACTTTTTATGTTGCTTTAATTTTGATTTTTGCAGGGAAAATAAAATGTCTCAGACTGAGGAAAAACTTGAAAATAATGCCGATAAAATTCTTGCCGAAGCGGTTAGAAAATCTGAAATGATTGAAAAAGATATTGTTGTTAATCCGAAAAAATACCGTGTTTTGACAGGCGACCGTCCGACCGGAAATCTTCATATTGGACATTATTTTGGTTCGCTTAAAAATCGTGTCCGCCTTTCTAAGCTTGGCGTTCCGACTATGATTTTGATTGCCGATTATCAGGTTTTGACGGATCACGACGCATTTGACAAAATCAGTCAGAATACAAAGCAGCTTGTAATTGATTATCTTGCCGCGGGAATTGAACCTGGAAAAGATGTCTGCATTTATCCGCACAGCCACGTTCCAGAGGCAAACCAGCTTATGGTTCCTTTTTTGACTCTTGTTTCTAGTTCTGAGCTTGACCGGAATCCGACTGTAAAGGACGAGATTGAAAAATCTGGAATGAAATCGGTGAATGCCGGAATGCTTACGTATCCTGTGCATCAGGCGGTTGATATTCTTTTTTGTAAGGGAAATGTCGTTCCTGTCGGAAAAGACCAGCTTCCTCATCTTGAAGTTGCGCGTCTTATTGCCAGACGTTTTAACAATAAATTTTGCCCGAAGAATCCTATTTTTCCAGAGCCTTACGCCTTGCTTTCTAAAACTCCAATGATAAAAGGTCTTGATGGTTCTGCAAAAATGTCAAAATCGCTTGGGAATACGATTATGCTTTGTGCAAGCGAAGATGAGACTGCAAAGCTCATAAAAAAAGCAAAAACAGATCAGGAGCGTCATATTTCTTATGATCCTGTAAACCGTCCTGAAGTTGCCAATCTTTTGCAGATAATTTCTCTTTGTACTGGAGAAGAGCCTGAAGCTATTGCCGAGAGAATTGGCGATGGTGGCGGCGGTATGCTGAAATCTGTGCTGACAGAAGCTTTGAACGAAGAATTGCGTCCTTTGCGCGCAAAACGCGCCGAACTCGAAAGTAATATGGACTATATTAGAAGCGTCCTCAAAAAAGGTGTTGTCCAGGCCCGCGAGATTGCCGTAAAGACGCTGGAAGAAGTTCGTGCTGTAATGAATATGGAAATTTAATAAGGGTAACTTAATTGCAAAGCATAAATAGGGTTGAGGGCGAAAAAATTGTAATTCATGGCGCCCGTGTTCACAATTTAAAAAATATAAGCATAGAAATTCCGAGAAATAAGCTTGTAGTAATTTCGGGACTTTCCGGTTCTGGGAAATCATCGCTTGCTTTTGATACGCTTTTTGCCGAAGGACAAAGGCGATATATGGAATCTCTTTCTTCTTATGCCCGGCAGTTCTTGGGAAGCATGGACAAACCCGATGTCGATCAGATTGAAGGACTTTCGCCTGCAATTTCTATCGAGCAGAAAACAACTCATAATAATCCTCGCTCTACAGTTGGAACAGTTACCGAAATTTACGACTATTACCGTCTTTTGTTTGCAAGAACCGGGCATGCGCATTGTCCTGTCTGCGGAAGAGAAATTAAGGAGCAGTCTGACGATCAGATTATCGATTCGATCATGGACTGGGGCGAAGGAACAAGAATTACGCTTTTGGCTCCGGTAATTCATGGAAAAAAAGGCGAACATCAAAAAATCATTGACGATGCAAAAAAATCAGGTTTTGTTCGCGCAAGAATCGACGGACTTATGGTTGAACTGGACGATTCAATAAAACTCGACAAACAGAAAAAGCATACGATTGAAATTGTCGTTGACAGAATTGCATTGAAAGATGACTCAAGAAAACGTCTTGCCGAATCTGTTGAAACTGCCTTGAAAAGTTCTGACGGAGTTCTTGTTGTTTTAAGGCGTGTAAATGACAGCAGCGAAAAAGGCTGGCATGAAGAAGAAGTGTTTTTTTCTCAAAAAAATGCCTGCCCGGACTGCGGAATTTCTATTCCGGAACTGCAGCCGAGACTTTTTTCGTTCAACAATCCTTTTGGAGCTTGCCAGGAATGTACTGGACTTGGTGAAAAAATGGAATGGGATTCAAAAAAAATACTTCCGGATTCTTCTCTAAGCTTTAACCAGGGGGCGTTTCCGTTTTTTAATCCGTCGAGCGAATGGAATCAGGCGATGTTTCAGGCGATTGCAAAAGAAAACGGCTGGACTCTTGATACTCCGATAAAAGATTTGACCCGCGAACAGTTTGACAGCCTGTGGAATGGCGATTTGACTAAAAATATCCGCTGGATTTACAAAAAACAGAGCGGAGAAGGCTTTTCTGAATACAACCGTCCGTGGATAGGAATTCTTTCGGAAATGAAAAGACGGCACAATGAAGCCTGGGGGGAATCTCAGCGTGTGCGGATTGAAGAAAACTATATGTCTGTTTCCGAGTGTTCATCCTGCCATGGAATGCGTCTTAGAAAAGAAGCGCTTGGCGTTACTGTCGGAGGAAAGAATATAATTGAACTTTGCAGTCTGAGCGTTGCGGACAGCATTGAGTTTTTTAAGCAGCTTGAACTTTCTGAAACGGAGAAAAAAATTGCGGTTCAGCTTTTAAAAGAAATAAATGCCCGTTTAAATTTTTTGAAGAATGTCGGACTTGAATATCTTACACTTGACCGTTCTGCAGGAACTTTGTCTGGCGGAGAAGCCCAGAGAATTCGTCTTGCAACTCAGATTGGCTCTGGTCTTACTGGTGTTATGTATATTTTGGACGAACCGAGCATTGGACTTCATCAGCGCGACAACCAGAGGCTTATCGACACTCTTAATTACCTTAGGGATTTAAAAAATACTGTAATTGTTGTTGAACACGATGAACAGACTTTGCGTACTGCCGACTGGATTGTTGATATAGGTCCTGGAGCTGGCGTTCATGGCGGAAAAGTGATTGCAAGTGGAACTCCTCAGCAGGTAATGCAGGTTGAACAAAGCGTTACTGGACGTTATTTGAGCGGAAAGCTTTATATGCAGCTGCCGGAAAAGCGGCGGGAAGGAAATGGAAGTTTTATTTCAATAAAAGGTGCGCGCGAACACAATCTAAAAAATATTTCGGTCGACATTCCTCTTGGAACCTTTACCTGCATAACAGGAGTTAGCGGTTCTGGAAAATCGACACTTTTGAGCGATATTTTTTATCCTGTTGTTTCAAATAAATTGATGAAGACAAGCTACAAGCCGGGGCTTCATGATGAAATTCTTGGAATTGAAAATATCGATAAGGTCATAAATATCGACCAAAGCCCGATCGGAAGAACTCCGCGTTCAAATCCTGTAACCTATGTCGGAGTTTTTGATGCGATCCGCGAGCTTTTTAGCACGCTTCCTGATTCAAAGGCTAAAGGCTATACTCCAGGCCGGTTTAGTTTTAACGTAAAAGGCGGGCGGTGCGAAAAATGCCAGGGCGCCGGAACTCTTACTATCGAAATGAACTTTTTGCCGGATGTTTTTATTCAGTGCGATGTGTGCCACGGTCAGCGTTTTAACAGCGAGACTTTGGACGTCCGCTACCACGGAAAAAATATTTCTGATGTTTTGAATATGACGATTGAGGAAGCTGCTGATTTTTTTGCCGCGATTCCGCATATTTCAAGAAAACTAGAAACTCTTAAAAATGTCGGACTTGGTTACATTCAGCTTGGACAGAGCGCGCTTACTCTTTCTGGCGGAGAAGCTCAGCGTGTAAAACTTGCAACGGAACTTGCCCGTCCTTCAACAGGAAAAACTCTCTACATTCTTGACGAGCCTACAACAGGACTTCATTTTGCAGATGTAAAGGTTCTAATGGAAGTTATTCAAAAACTTGTGGACAAGGGAAATTCTGTCGTTATGATTGAACATAACCTCGACGTAATTGCTCAGGCGGACTGGATTATTGATCTTGGTCCTGAAGGTGGAACTGGTGGCGGTCAGATTGTTGACTTTGGAACTCCTGAACACATTGTTGCAAACTGGAAAAAAACTGGAAGCTGGACAGGAAAATATCTTGAAGAAACGTTAAATGCGGCGCACAAAAACTGACGGTCTTGCAATGAGAAAAAAAGCGCTTTTAATATTTTTATTTTTTTCTCTTGTGTCTTTTGCTTTTTGTAAAGAATCTTCGGCTGAAGGGCAGGTTTCTGTCATAAATATTGAATCTGCCGAAAAATCTGAGTACAAAAAAGATCAGCTTTCTGGCGGCGACTGCATTATTCTTTCTGGAAATGTCGTAATTTCTGTTTCTCGCGGAAATGACAAAACAACAGTTTCTGCTGACAGAATAAACTACAACCGTTCTTCGGAAATGCTTTATGCGGAAGGAAACGTCTGTCTTGAACAGAGCGGCTCGTCTTCTGCCGGCGGAGAAAAAATCACCGCAAACAGTCTTCTTTTTAATACTTCGACCTTTGAGGGAGTTTTTGACAACGGCCGTGCAGTTCAAACTTCATCAGATGCAATAAATCTTCCTTCCGGCTCTACTTTGATTGTTGCAAGTGAAATTTTCGGCAGGGATTCCGGAGGAACAATCGCTTTTAAAGGCGGCGAGCTTACTTTTTGCGACGATGAGAATCCTCATTGGAAAATCCGCGCGCGGAGAATTTGGCTTTTGCCGGGCGGAGAATTTGCCTTTTTTAGCGCGCTTCTTTATGTTGGCCGTGTGCCTTTGATTTATCTTCCTGCTTTTTATTATCCGAAAGACGAATTGATTTTTAATCCTGCGATGGGCTATAAATTCCGCGAGGGATATTTTATAAATACGACAACTTATCTTTATGGCCGGAAACCTGCGGACGCAAAATCTACAAATGACAGCTCGAATTCTGACGATGATGATAAAATAAATCCTTTCAGCTTTATGAAAACCGACTCTATGAAAGAGCAGGTGCGTGAAGGAATCGTGCTTCATAATCTTGATGCGGATTTTAAAGGCGACACTACAAATCATGTAAAAATTATGGCGGACTATTATGCAAATTTGGGAGCGATGGTCGGCGCTGACGTTGTGCTAAAACCTTCCAAGATACTTTCAGATCTTCAATTCAATACAGAACTTGGATTTAGCAATACTATTTTTAAAAACAATTCGGCTTATCTTCCGTACAACCAGCTTGGAGATAAGGTCCTGGATTCTTCAAACTTGATGGGCTATACTTTGCCGTTCCGTTATCAGTTTAACCTAAAGCTTTCGATTTCTTCTCCGTTCAACCTTACGCTTTCAATGCCGCTTTATTCGGATCCATATTTTGACTATGATTTTAACAATCGCGCGGAGACAATGGACTGGATTGACTTTCTTATGTCTGGTGTTGCAACTGACGATTCTGAAGAAGACAGCGTTACGACGGTTTCTTCATTTAACTGGAATTTAAACGGCTCTTATACTTTCAAATTGCCGGAATTCATAAAGCCTTTTGTTTCTACTCTTTCAATTTCTAGTTTTTCTTCTTCGATAGTTTTTTCTTCCCAATCGGCGGCCTTGACTGACCGTGATGAATACAGGAATGACTCGGCATGGGCGAGCTATACTCCAGAACGATATTTTTACTATCCGAGCCAGGTTACGCCTTTTAAAATCGGCGCAAAAATTTCTGGAACGATTTTTCAGTATCCGAAGGCTTCGGCATCTTCAAAAAAACAGTCAGTTTCGCTTTCTTTATTGCCGCCTCTTGAATTTGATGACAAAAAAAATGAAGAAAATTCTGACAAAAAAGAAGAAAGTTCCGATTCTGAAGAAAATATTCTTTTTGATGAGTCTGCTCTTCCATCGATTGCCACGTTGAACGGTTCTGTACGCAGCTTAAATGGAATTACCTACAAACTCGGTTACAGTATTTCGCCGGATTTTACTTCACAAATTTCATATTCATCTTCAAATTTAAAGATTCCTGAAGATTTTGATTGGCGGACTGTCCAGGCAACTTATATTCAGGTAAAAGCTCCGGCAACTTTGACGAGCAATCTCGGTTATAAAGACAGCTTTCTTTCGCTTGCAGACACTTTTACGTTCAATCCGGTTTTTCAAAAGCATCCTTATCTGAACAACGACACTTCGGACGGAGGATATTCTGAATCTTCAATTGCTTCGATTAAAAAAGCCGACTACAATGCAAGAAAACTCGATTTGACGGACACGAACGCGCTTACTTTTAAGCCTCTCTATTACACGAATTATTTTTCAAATACGGCCCTCACATGGAATACGACCGTAAAAATGATCCAGACAAAATACATAAGCGACGACGTAAACAATCCTGAGTGGGAATATCTTACGATGGATTTGACCGACGAAGAATGTGTAACGACACATAATCTGAATCTTGTTCTTGCTGCAAATGAAGGGGATTTTGGACAGCAGCTTTCGCTTACGACAACTCTTCCTCCTCAGGTTGATTCTTACACAGGCGTTTTTTCGCTTAATTTTCCGTACACAACTTTTTCTGTCGGAACAGGAATCAAGCAAAAAAGTTCTACTGACGACACCTGGGTAAAAAACGATATTTCGCAGTCGCTTTCATTTAAGTTTTTTAACAGCAAATTGAGTCTTTCTCAGTCTTACGTTTATGATTGGGAAGAGGAAGAGCACGATTCCTTTAAATTTTCTTTGAGCGGTTATGGCGCGCAGCTTGCATATACAATGAGTTATTCAAATGTTTATGAATTTGACGTTGAATATGATTCAAACGGAGATATAACCAGCCGAAAAGGATGGAAGTCAACTTCAGACAAAAAATTCCAGCCATATTCGTTGAGTTTTGCGTACACAAGTCCTTCAAAAACGTTCAAGCACTGGACCGACAAAATTTCGTGGACACCGTCACTTTCTACAAGTTTTGTCTATGATTTTGTGCGTCCGACAAGCAGTTATTTTGTTTTTATACCGAAGATTACTTTTAAGATAAATGAGCTTCTTGATTTTTCATTCAGTTCTGAAAGCCGCAACAACGTAATTTACAGATATTTCTGTTCAGATTCAGATTATGCCTATTATTACGGAAACAACGGAGAAAGAAATGTTTTGAATGATTTAATAGATTCATTCAGGCTTGATAGCGACGAAAAACGGAAAAATTCCGCCTTTAAGCTAAAATCTCTTGTAATGTCGATAACTCACGATCTTGACGATTGGGATTTGAACTGTTCGTTTAAAATTTCACCGCGCTACATTTCTGCAACTTCTAGCCAGCAGGCGCATTACGACTTTAGTCCGTATTTTTCTTTGAGCGTAAGCTGGCGGCCAATGTCAGGAATGAAGACGGAAATTCTTGATGAATATGGAGAATGGAGTTTAAAATAAATTCAGTTTTTTGATGATTTTTTTAAAGAAAGGTGATAGAATAAGCAAATTGGAAAACGAATTTACTATAGTTCTTTCAGATCCGGAGATTCTTTCTCAGGTTTGTGGAACGAATGACAGCAATTTAAAGCTCATCGAACAGCATCTTGGAGTCAGCATTTTTACAAAAGGAAACGAACTTTCAATTGCTGAAGCTTCCGCTGAAATTCAGCAGAAATTCAAGTTCATAATCGACCGTCTTAGCGATGAAATCTCTGAGAATAGGCTTGAAAACAGTATTTCTGGTTCCGAACTGATTGAATCTGTTCTGAATACTGGAGTTGAAAATTTTGATGCTCAGAAATTTTCAATTTCAATTCCAGGAAGCACGAGAAAAATTTATCCAAAAACAAAAAATCAGGCAAAACTCATCCAGTCGTTCCGAAAAAATGACATGGTTTTTGCAACAGGTCCTGCAGGAAGCGGAAAAACTTTTCTTGCCGTTGCAGAAAGCCTGCGTCTTCTTTTAAGCCATAAAATAAGTTCAATTATTCTTGTGCGTCCGGTTGTCGAGGCTGGAGAAAGTCTTGGTTTTTTGCCGGGAGATATGCAGGACAAAATAAATCCTTATTTAAGGCCCCTTTATGATTCTATGAGCGCCTGTATTCCTTCAGAAATGGTGAAAAAATTTCAGGAGAATGGTATAATTGAAGTTGCGCCTTTGGCTTATATGCGCGGACGTACCTTGAGCAATGCGGCTGTAATTCTTGACGAAGCGCAGAATACGACGTGTGAACAGATGAAAATGTTCCTTACCCGAACCGGAGAGAATTCAAAAGTGTTTATAACGGGAGATATTACTCAAATAGATCTTCCGAAAAAAATTCCATCTGGTCTGGTTCAGGCACTTGAAATTTTAAAAAGTATAGAAGAAATAAGCATGGTTGAACTTGACGGCGAAGATGTCGTTCGTTCACCGCTTGTTAAAAAAATTGTACAGGCTTATGAAAATGACAAAAGCGAATAACGGAAAAAATTCTTTTTTTTATGATTTATTTCATTCTGCACTTGAATATGTAAAGAAGAACTGGGCGATTCTGCTTGTTTTTTCAATTACATTTTTGGTTTCTGCCGTAATTGTTTATTTTGACGCGAGCACGCGGCAGACTATTGCTTCTTTTTCGATTGACGAATATGAACCGGGAATGGTTGCCGACAAGACAATCATTGCTACGACAAATCTTGCAGCCGATGATCAGTTTCCGATTGCGGTCGAAGAAGGCGAAAAAGTAATAAGAAAAGGTTTTCCAATTGCGGAAGAGGATTATTTAAAACTGCGAAAGATGGCGGCATCTCCGTCCTACATTGATTACAGGGTTTTCGCGGACAATATTCTGTTTCTTATGCTTGTTTCTGCGATGGCATTTTTGCTTTTTTCTCCTGTCTGCCTAGGACGCAAGGTTGAGCTTAAAGAAATTATTCTTGCCTCTCTGCTTTTTGTAGTTGTTTTTGGAGTTGCCTGTTTTGGCGACAAGGCTCCGCTTTTTCAGGGAATTTTCAATCTTCCTGTAATTATTCCTTCTGGATTGTGCGTTGCTTTGATTACGATTCTTTTTGGACAGATTTTTGGACTTTATTTTTCGATATTGATTTCTTTTGGAGTGCTCTGTGCCTGCAATTTTGAATTGATTCCATTTTTGTATACACTTGCATCTTCTCTCTCAATCGTAAAAATTCTCCGTACGATAGAAAACAGAATTGATATGATTTTTTCTTCGATAGGTGTTGCCGTTCTGAACGTAATTTATATCTGCGTGTTAAAAGTTATCTTTAATGATAATTTTTCTGACTGCGTATTCCCGCTTGCAGGAGTTGCATTTAACGGTTTTATTTCTGGTATTCTTGCGCTTGGTCTTCTTACACCGCTTGAAGTTGTAATGAATACGGCTTCGGTTTTCAGGCTCATGGATTTAAGCGATCAGAATTCTCCTGTCTTGAGAAAACTTTTGCTTACAGCCAGCGGAACTTATCAGCACAGCATAATGGTAAGCCAGCTTGCAGAAAGCGCCTGCAAGGAAATCGGGGCAAATTCGCTTTTGGCGAGAGTTGCGGCTCTTTACCACGATATTGGAAAAATGGAGCATCCTGAGTATTTTACGGAAAATAACATTGATTCTGAAAATAAACATACGGATTTAAACCCGTCGCTTTCGGTTTCAATTATAAAAAGTCATTTGCGCCTGAGCGTTGAAAAGGCTCATCAAATGCATCTTCCTGCCCAGGTTGTAAATATTATTGCAGAGCACCATGGAAATTCTGTAATTTCGTATTTTTTCAACAAGGCAAAAGAAAAAGATCCGAACGCGAACGAAGCTGATTTCCGTTATGACGGAAAACTTCCCTCTACAAAAGAAAGCGCTGTAGTCATGCTTGCCGATGTTGTTGAAGCTGCCTGCAAATCTTTGGAAAAGCCAACAGCACAGCGTCTTGAAAAATTTATTCAGCAGCTGATTGAAGCAAAAATTGCGGCAAGACAGCTGGACGACTGCGCCCTTACTTACGGCGAAATGACAAAAATAAAAAATACTTTCGTTTCGATTCTTGCGGCATATTATCACGGACGCATAAAGTATCAAAATCAGGATTCAACGGATTCTTCTACTTCTGAAAAAAATAATTCTGAAGGTGAAAAAAATGAATAGAGTTCTTGTTTCTATGCAGGACGGACTTAGCGAGCCTGCCTGGTTTGGAAAAATTGAAAAATATGAACAGGAAGTTTTAAAAAGACTTGGTTTTGACGGTCAGGAACTTTCGATTTTGTTTTGCAACGATGAGTTTATTCAGGAATTGAATAAAAATTACCGTGAAATAGATGCTCCAACTGACATTCTTTCCTTTGAAAATGGTGAAGAATACACTGATGAAAACGGAATAAAATGGTTCAGTGCGGGCGACATTATAATTTCTCTTGATACATTGCCAAAAAATGCAGAATATTTTAAGGTTACACAGAATGAAGAATTAAAAAGGCTTTTGATTCACGGAACCTTGCATTTAAATGGAATGGATCACGGAGAAGAGCATGTCGGCGAAGGTCTTGAAATAAAAAGTCCGATGCTGAAAAAACAGGAAGAAGTTTTAAAAACTTTTTCTGATGCCGATCTTATTTAAGCATTAAAAGCGCGTCTTAAGATTTAAAAATTTCAAGACGCGCTAAAAAATAAAAAGGGATTTTATGAGTATTTTTGGTTTAGGAAAGAAAAAAGACGACGGTTCAAATTCAAATTTTTCTGGAAAAAACGGCAATGAGCAGTCAGAAAGTCAGGATAATTTAAGTTTAATTGAAGAAAAAAAAGATATGATAAAAGGAATCGAGGATTTGTCAGAAACTTCTGTAAAGGAAGTTATGATTCCCCGGATTGATGTC
Organism: Treponema sp. UBA7570; assembly: GCA_002477955.1. Taxonomy (GTDB): domain Bacteria; phylum Spirochaetota; class Spirochaetia; order Treponematales; family Treponemataceae; genus Treponema_D. The sequence continues at coordinate 51,434 of DLLE01000014.1, forward strand.
GACTTTCTTTCGATTGATACTCCTCAGGAAGAACTCCTTGCAAAAATTGCAGAAAGCGGACATTCGCGTTTTCCTGTTTATTCGGAATCAATCGACAATGTGCTTGGAATTCTTTATGTAAAGGATTTGCTTGCCGTGATTTCAAAAAATCAGGAAATTGACCTTGAGAAACTGCTTAGAAAGGCATATTTTGTTCCTGAATCAAAAAAAATCGACGGACTTTTGCGCGAGTTTAAAAGGCGCCATATTCATATTGCAATTGCCGTTGACGAATATGGTGGAGTGAGCGGTGTCGTCTGCATGGAAGACATTATTGAAGAAATCGTTGGCGATATTCAGGACGAATTTGACAACGAAAGGGAAGATATTCTTGCGATTGGAAATCAAATTTGGCTTTGCGACGCAAGGGTCAATCTCGAAGATTTGAACGAAAACATAAATTCAAACTTTCCGACGGAAGATTTTGATACTCTAGGCGGTTTTGTCCTCGATCTTTTTGGAAGAATTCCTGTAAAATATGAAAAAATTAATTGGGGCGGCTTTGAATTTATCGTTCAAGATATGGAAGGCCACCGCGTAAATCTTATTAAAGTTATAAAAAAAGCAGAATCAGAAGAATCGGAAAAAGAATAACGTTAAAAGATGTTCGATTTACTTTTGGGTGGGAGAAAATGAAAAAAAATGCTTTGCCGATTTTAGTTTTTTTTATTCACTGTGCATTTTTTGCGCAGGCCGAAAATCTTTCTGCCTTAAAACATTATGAGCGCGGTCAAGAATTTGAGGCGGAAGAAAACTGGTATTCGGCCAGTGAAGAGTTTCAGCTTGTGCTTCAGGAAAATCCTTCTTTTGGAGAAGCGTGGTTTTTGCTTGCAAAGGCGACTTATGAACTTAATGATTTTGAGCTTTGTCTTGATTATCTGGACAGCGCGCAAAAATTCATAAAAGACCGCACCGATGTTTTGAATTTGCGCGGAATGTGCCTTATTTCGTTGCGCCGTTTGGACGAGGCGCAGAAAATTTTTAAGGAAATTTTGCATAAGTATCCTAACAATATTGAGTCGCGTTTTGGGCTTGCAGAAATTGAGCTTTACAACGGAAGTTTTGATTCTGCCAGAAGTTTTTATCTTGATGCGCTAAAACGTCAAAAAACAAACAGAAAAGCTCTTCTTTCGCTTGCGCTTCTTGCTGCGGAAACGGGAAAAGATGAACTTTCTGAAAATTACATTCAACAGGCTCTAAAAAGCCATCCGTCAGAAAGTGAAGTTTATTATTTTGCAGCGTACTTAAAGGCAAAAAAAGGCGACTTTGCTGAAGCCGAAAAAAAAGCGCGTTCCGCTCTTCAGTTAAAGACTGATTTTTATCAGGCTTATATGCTTCTTTCTTCGATTCTTTATGAACAAAAAAAATATGATGAAGTAATAGATATTTGCGATTATCTTATCGACAAAGACCGAAATACAATTGCAGCCTGGTATCTGAAAGGACTTTCGCTTTCCCGTCAGAAAAATTTTGATTCCGCGCTTGAAATTTTGTCTGCGGCGCTTGCAATTGAGCCTGAGGATGAAATTCTGCGAAGCGCGCTTGAGCTTCTTGTTGATAAAAATTTGCCGCTTGAAGATACAAGGCGTTCAGCTTGGGCGCAGTTTCATATTTTAAAGGCGAGGGAATATGCAAAATTTTTCAAAGGCGAGCAGGCAAGGTACGAATATCAGCGCGCCCTAAAAATTGATCCGAACAACATAATTGCTAGAAGCGAATTTGCCGCAGAAATTTACAAACTCGGTCAAAATGAGCTTTATTTGGAGCAGCTTTCGTTTATAAAAAATAATGAAAAAATTGACGAAAAAACTCTTTCGGATGAAGAAAAATATACTTACACAAAAACTAACGATACTATTGAAGCTCTTTCTTCGCTTATGAAATATTCTCTGAGCGCGAAATGGAATGTTGAGCCGTTCTATCTTGATAAAATCAGATGGAATATCGGGCTTTATTATACAAGACAAAACGCAGTTCTTTTGCATCCAGATTCTCAGGAAATCGCCGCTGAAATGGCAAGTGAAAGTTTTAACGGAATTGCGGTTACTGCGGTTAATGTTGAAAAAAATCCTGTTGCGAACTTTGGAGAGGCTTTTTTGAAGGCACGAAAAAGTTCTCAGGATTATTTTATTTTGATGAATTTTGAGGAAACTGAGCGTGAAGTAAGTCTTGATGCGGCCGTTTACAATGGCAGAAACGGAATAAAAATAAGCGAATTTAATCTATTTAGAACTGGAAATGACAGGTTTTCGTCGATAATCCGCTCTTTTAGAAGAAATGTCTTGAATTTGCTTCCGGCGCGTGGAAAAATTCTTGCAAGAAGCGGAAATGAAATTCTTATTGACATGGGAAAAAACGAGGGAATTGAAAAAGGAACTGTTTTGGACGTAGTAAAAAAAGGAAATGTCCGGACCTGCGATTCAAAGCCGGGAGTAAGTTTTGATGAGAAATTTGCTCTTGGGCAGATTGAAATAGAAAAAAGCGATGAAGAAATTTCTCAAGGAATTCTAACTCAAAAAAGTTTTTATGACCGGGTGAATATTGGAGATGAAGTTTTGGTAAAAAAAATTCCTGAAAAAAAGGAAAGTTCTCAGTCTGTAACTGCGGATGTAAATCCTTCTGCGGATGAAAACGGAAATCCATACTCAAGGACGGAAAAGCTTACTGCGGAAGAGCTTGGCCTTGTAAAAACTCCGGCTTTTTTGGATTTAATAAGAAAAATTTACTAGTCAGAAAATGTGGCAGGGGGTGTAGAGGCGCCTTTGGCGTTGTCTGCTGCTGGCAGCAGGCAATGGAGCGCGGGGACGCGGAACCTCGGAACACCCGGTTTTTGCTGTGCAAAAAGCCACCCGAATCTTAAAAAACACTTAAAAAATTCCCATTTGTATAATCTGTAAAAATTTACTATACTTTTTATCTATGAAAAATATCAAAACGACTAAACGGCTTATCACTTCGGCTTTGCCTTATGTAAACAATATTCCGCATCTCGGAAACCTTATCCAGATGCTTTCCGCTGATGTTTTCGCACGTTTCTGCCGCTCACGTGGCTACGAGACAATGTATGTGTGCGGAACTGACGAGTATGGAACAGCGACAGAGACAAAGGCTCTTCAGGACAAAAAGACTCCGCGCGAGCTTTGCGATTACTATTACAAGATTCACAAGGAAATCTACGAGTGGTTCAACATTGCATTCGACAAATTCGGACGCACTTCAAACGAGGAATGTACTGAAATCACCCAGTCGATGTTCAATGACTTGGACAAGAACGGCTTCATAAAGGAGCATACAAGCCAGCAGCTTTACTGCCCGAAATGCCAGATGTTCCTTGCAGACCGCTATGTTGACGGAACTTGCCCGAAATGCGGCGCGACAGACGCGAGAGGAGACCAGTGCGACAGCTGCGGAACTCTTCTTGACCCGACACAGCTTTTGAATCCTAAATGCCACACTTGCGGCTCGACTCCGGAAGTTCGCGAGACAAAGCATCTTTACATTGACTTGCCTTCAATCGCTCCAAAACTTGAGGAATGGATGAAGAATGCAAGTGTCGAGGGAAAATGGGCGCAGAACGCGATTCAGATGACACGCGCATGGATTCGGGACGGCTTGAACGAGCGCGCAATCACACGCGACCTGAAATGGGGAATTCCTGTTCCAAAGTCTGGCTACGAGAACAAAGTCTTCTACGTCTGGTTCAACGCTCCAATCGGATATATGTCAATCACAAAGCAGCTTGAAGACGAGCTGAAATCTGCCGGAAAAAAATCTTTTGACTGGAAAAAATGGTGGCTTCCGTCAGAAAGCGATGAGAAATTCGCCGAAGACGACGCGAAAATCGAGCTTTTCCAGTTCATCGGAAAGGACAATATTCCGTTCCATACAGTTGTTTTTCCTTGCTCAGAAATCGGAACGGGCAGAGACTACACAAAGCTTTATCATATGTCTTCAACAGAATTCCTGAACTATGAGGACGGAAAATTCTCAAAGTCAAAAGGAGTAGGCGTTTTCGGCTCAGACGCGAAAGAGTCTGGAATTCCAAGCGACGCGTGGAGATTCTACATTTACTACAACCGCCCGGAAAATCAGGACTACCAGTTCACTTGGAAGGACTTTCAGGAAAAATACAACAAGGAGCTGATTGGAAATCTCGGAAATCTTGTGAACCGCACATTGCTTTTCATCAACAAGAACTACGGCGGAAAGATTCCTGAAGGCAAAAAAGACGAGGCTTTGTGGGCGCAGATCGAAGAAAAAGAGAAAAAAGCGACAGAGCTTCTTGAATGGGCTGAGATAAAAGATGCTCTCCACACAATCATGGAGATTTCAGACATCGCGAACAAGGCATTCCAGTCGGCCGAGCCTTGGAAGACAATCAAGACCGACAAGGCTGTTGCGGACAACATTCTCTACAATCTCGCGTACGTAATCAAGGACTTGATGATTCTTCTCGAGCCTTATCTTCCGACTTACACCCAGATTATCGCAGGCTATCTCGGAAAGAAGATTTATTCCGCGACTTTTGCAGAGCCTTGCGCGGAAGAGTCTTTGACATGGAGCGACTTGGGAAAACTTGAGGGCTTGGACACAATCGCCGAGACTTCGGTTTACTTTACTCCGCTCGACAACAAGACTGTGGACGCTTTCCGTTCTAAATTCGCAGGAAAAAAAGAAGAAAAATCAGAAAAAAAGGAAAAAAAGGAAAACAAGGGCAAAAAGACGAAAAAAGAAGAGCCGAAGCCAGCTCTTACGCCTGAGCAGCAGATTGACTTCTTCAACAAGAACATCGAGCTTCGCGTTGCGAAAATTGTTGACGTAAAGCCGAATCCGGAGGGCGAGAAACTCTACATTGAGACTCTTGACGACGGCAGCGGAACTCCACGCACAATTCAGTCTGGACTTAGAATGTACCTTAAAGAAAGCGATTTGCTTGGAAAACACGTTGTGATTGCGGCAAACCTTGCTCCGAGAAAAATGCGCGGTGTTGAAAGCTATGGAATGTTGCTCGCAGGCGACTACAAGGACAAAGACGGCAAAGACTGCGTGGAAGTTTTGGACGCTTCATGGGCTGCTCCTGGAACAAAAGTTGTTCTTGAGGGCGCGGACGAAAACGCGGCAAAAAAGGCTGAAATCACAGGCGACGAATTCTTCTCTGTTTCAATCAACGCTGTGAGCGGCACAGTCGAAATCGCAGGCAAAAAGATCCTTGCGGCCGGAAAAGAAATCAAGACTGTGAACGCTGTCAATTCTGAAATCGGATAAAATAAAAAATATTTGAGAGCCGTAAAAGCCTGTTTTTTTGCATGCAAAATGCGATAAACGGCAAGTAGCGGCTCTTTGTTTTTATAAAAGTAAAAAAAAATATGGCGATTGAACTTTACATTTTTGACTGCGACGGCGTGATTATAAATTCTGCGGAGGACATTGCATCGGCTGTGAATGTTTCGCTTAAAGAATTCGGCTACTGGCAGATTCCTCTTGAAAAAGTTGTTGAATTTGTGGGCGACGGAACTGAAAAACTTCTGCTACGCGCCCTTAAATTCTCAACAAAAAACAAATTCGACGAGAATTCTGTTTACGGAAAAGAGAATTTCCAAAAAATTCTTGATTTTTATCTGAAGTATTATTACAGCCATGCGGTCGAAAAAACGTGTCTTTACGCTGGAATAAAAGAGCTCCTTCGAATTCTTAAAGAAAAAGGAAAAAAAGTCTGCCTGCTTACAAACAAGCCTGAAAAAATCGCTGAAGTTATCTTAAAAAAGCTTGATGTCTTTGAATATTTTGACCTTATAACAGGACCTGACACTTTGGATGAGAACGGAGAAAAAATCCCGAAAAAGCCGGCCACAGACGGACTCGAATACACTTTGCGGAAAATCAATTCAAAATTCGGAACAGATTTCAGCGCAAAAAATGCGATAATGTTCGGAGACAGCGCGCAGGACATTCAGGCTGGAAAATCGTTCGGATGCAAGACTGTCGCCTGCCGCGGCGGACTTGGAAACAAGAATCTTTTGATGGCGGAAAAGCCTGACTTTTGTTTTTCTGTTGCAAGCGAAATTGAGAAATTCATCGACATTCTTTCAAAAGACGGCGGCGTTACAGAAATGGAAAAATACGCGATGAAAAACGAGGTTCCTGTTCTTCAGAATGCTGGAAGCGGCTTTATCGCGGACTACATCAAAAATCATGGAGTTAAAAATATTCTTGAAATCGGAACGGCGATTGGAACTTCGTCAATCCGTTTTGCGAAAATCCGTGATAACATTCACGTAACGACAATCGAGATTGATTCTGCCCGGTATGCTCAGGCTGTCAAAAATGTTGAAAGTGAAGGCTTGAAAGAAAAAATCACGCTGATTCTAGGCGACGCGCTCACTGCGGAAATCAAAGGAAAATTCGACCTGATTTTTATCGACGCGGCGAAAGCGCAGTACATAAATTTCTTCAACAGATATTCTCCGCTTTTGGCTGAAAAAGGCGTGATAATAAGCGACAATCTGTCGTTTCACGGAATGGTCGAGGACTTGAGCCTGACACACAACTACAGCACGATAAAACTCGTAAAGAAAATCCGGAAATATATCGACTTTTTGAAAACCAACGAGAATTTTGAGACCGAATTCTTCAAGGTCGGCGACGGAATCGGCGTGAGCAGAAGAAAAAAATTGCACTAATCCAGAGATTTTTGTTTATTTTTGTTAAATGGCGGAAACGTTTTTAAAACAATCTTCTTTCTATTTCCAAATTTTCATTTTTTTGCTAAAATGAGCGAGTTATTATGTCTATTCGTTTTCAACAGTCCGATTTCTGGTGCGATTTTAAAAGTGCGCATGGCTGGAAATCTATAAAAATTGATAAAATCAACGTTCTTTTTAGAATTTTTAAAAAAGGTCCGCTTAAATTTTCTATATGCTATGTTCCTATGGCTCCAGAATTTAAGATGGAAAACTGTGTTCCTGGATTTGAAGTTCATGCGGAAAGTGAAGTTGGCTATGTGAAGTCGCTTGGAGTTCTTTCTGAAACAATAAAAAATAGTCTTTCTGAAAAACCTCTTTTTATAAGGTTTGATGTTCCTCTTGACATGCCTTCGGTTGAAATTAGAGATGAGTATCTTTCAAGGCTTGGTGAGCTTTCAAAAATTGCCGGTGTAAACTTAAAAAAAAGCAAGACTGATATTCAGCCTCCTGACAGCACTTTTTTGGATTTATCTCTTTCTGAAGATGAGCTTTTAAAAAATATGAAAAGCAAATGGCGCTACAACATACGCTACGCTTCAAAGCACGGAGTTGAAGTTCGCGCGGTTGATGCGGATTCTGCGGATTTTGAGAAGGATTTAAATTCATTCTATTCGCTTTACAGGCAGACTGCATCTCGTGACGGAATTGGACTTCATCCTCTTTCTTATTATCGTGATTTGCTCGAACGAGGTGCAGAATCGTCAAAATCTGGCTCAGAAAAAAGAACGAAAATCACCCTTTATATAGCAAGCCATGAAGGTGAAGATTTGGCCGCAATAATAACTCTTTTTCAAGATAACGAGGCGGTTTATCTTTATGGATGCTCGTCAAACAATAAGCGTAATTTAATGCCGAATTATCTTGTGCAGTGGACTGCAATTTGCGATGCAAAGAATTACGGCTCAAAAATATATGATTTTTACGGAATTCCTCCGACGGGAAGCGAAAATCATCCTATGCACGGACTTTATCTTTTTAAGACGGGGTTTGGCGGGCGAGAAGTGCACAGACCTGGAAGTGTAGACATTCCGCTGTCAAAATTTTATGGACTTTACTGTCTGGCAGAAAGTTTGCGTGCATTTTATCACAAAAAAATTATGAAAAAAATCAGGGGAAGATAATGAATCTTGAAGCTTTTGTCTTAGGTTGCGGCGGAATGATGCCTCTTCCTTACCGTCATTTAACTTCTGTTCTTTTGCGCCGCGACGGTGATTTATTCTTATTTGACTGTGGAGAGGGAACTCAGGTTTCTTTAAAAAGACTGAACTTGAAATGGAAAAAAATCGATGCAATTTTTATTTCGCACACTCATGCCGATCACGTTACCGGTCTTCCTGGAATATTAATGCTGAATTCCCAGGTTGACAGGACAGAACCGCTTTATATTTATGGACCGCCGAAAATTGCAGAATATGTCGAAACAAGCCGCAAAGTTTTGGATATGTACATAAATTATCCGATTATCGTAAAAGAAATCACGGCTCCCTGCGTTGTGCACGAAGGAAAAGATTTTTATATCCGTTGTTTTCCCTTGCAGCACACAAAAACATGCGTGGGCTATACTCTGGAAGAACTTGACCGTCCAGGCGAATTTAATGTTGAAAAAGCCCGCGATCTCGGAGTTCCTGTAGGGCCTCTTTTTGGACGTTTGCAGCGCGGAGAAAAAATTACGCTTGCTGACGGAAAAATTGTAAAGCCAGAAGATGTTATGGGAAGTAAACGTCACGGAAGAAAATTCAGTTTTGTGACAGATACGCTTTATCTTCCATCGATTGCAAAAGAAGTTCAAGGAAGCGACCTTTTAATCTGCGAAGGAATGTTTGCCGACGATTGTTTTGAGCAGGCAAAAGAAAAAAAGCACATGACTTCACGGCAGGCCGCAACCATTGCACGCGATTCTTCGTCAAAGAGAATGGCAATGATTCATTACAGTCCGCGTTACAGCGACAAGGAGCTTCCCGTTTTGCTTGAACAGGCCCAGAAAGTCTATCCGAACGCAGAACTTACTCGCGACAGAATGCATTTTGATCTTCCTTATGAGGAATAAAATTTTACAAAAAAAGTGTAACTGACTGAAAATTTTTTTTGTTTATTTTTTTGAGTGTTACTGTTTATTATGATTGAATTAAAAAATTTTACAAAAAAATATAATAGTTTTCTTGCCGCGGATAATATTTCGTGCAGTTTTGAAAAAAATCTCATTACAGGAATTTTAGGTCCAAACGGTGCTGGAAAAACAACGATTTTAAAGGCAGTTTCTGGAAGGCATTTTCCGACAAATGGGCATATTTTTATAGATTCGCAAAAGTATGGAAAAATCGAATCATGCGAGGAGCCTGCAAAGGTCAGAAATATTACAGGTTTTGTAGAAGAACTTCCTCAGTTGCCTGAAGATTACACTGTAAAAGAATATCTTTGTGAAGTTTGCGACCTTCATTCAGCCGACAAAAAAAATGTTTTAGAGGCCGAAAAACTTTTTTCTCTTGAAGAGGTTTTTCTAAAAAAAATCAAGGAACTTTCAAAAGGTTTTCGCGAAAGAGTGAATTTTGCACAGGCCTTTGTCTATAATCCTGAAATTTTGATTTTGGACGAGCCTGCTTCTGGTTTGGATCCAGCCCAAATAGTAAATATGCGAAAAGCCGTAAAAAAATTGGCGGAAAATCATACTATAATTCTTTCGACGCATCTTATGCAGGAAGCAGAAAGCCTTTGCGATAAAATTATAATCTTAAACCACGGAAAAATTTTGATTACAGGAACGATTGATTCTATCACGGTCGAAACAAAAACAAAAAATCTCGAGGAAGCTTTTTTCTATCTTATAAAAAAATCTGACGGAGAAGAAAATTTTTCTTTTTAAGCAAAAATGATAAATAAATCACTTTACAAACATTCATTGTATTCTTTTTTTATAAATCCGCTTTTTTATGTAAGTTCTGTTTTGACGGTTTTGTATACGTCTTTTATGTTTTATTTTGTAAACCGTTTTTTTTTGGTTTCAAATTCAAATATTTCAATTTCAGCGTTTTTTAATTCAATTTCCTCTGTCTTTATTTTAGTAATTCCTCTTTTGTGTTTTAGAATAAAAAGATTTATCGAGGATGATTCGATTCCTGTCGGTGGGATTTGCCGTTTTTTTACGCTTTCTTTTTCTGTTTTCTCTGTTTGTCTGATTCCTCTTTTGCTTTTGGTTTTTATTCCTGCAAGCGTTAATTTTTTTGGACGAATTGATGCCGGCCAGATTTTTACCGGTTATCTTGCGCTTGTGTTTTACACTTTTATGGCAATTTGTTTTGTCCTTTTTCTGTTTTCTGCAATAAAAATTTCACAGAATATTTTAAGCCTTTTATTGAGCATAACAGTTCTGTTTAGTTTTAATTTTGTTCATTTGATTCCTTTATACTTAAAAACTGGCGACGGACTTTCTGTTTTTTTGCAGAAAATGAGTTTTGCCTGGCATTTTGATGCTGCTTCAAAAGGAATTTTAGATTCACGTGACTTTGCGTTTTACTTTTTTGCTTCTGTCTTGTTTTTGTTTCTTGCGTTTTTTTGCGAGAATAAACGCACTGAAAGAAAAATCAGCCGGATTACGGCAAGCCTGTTTTTTTGTTCTTTGATTTTTTTTGCTATTTCGTTTGAAAGAATATATTTCCGCCTTGATTTTACAAAAACTAGACAGTTTTCTGTTTCGGAAACAAGCAGAAAACTTTGCAGCCAGTTGCAAAATCCTTTGAGAATTACTTATTATCAGTCGAAAGAATTAAAAAATTTTTATCCTCAATCGCAGGAAGTTGCCGAATATTTGAGCACTTTTGCTTCGTCTTCAAAAAATGTATTTTTTTCAATAAAAAAGGCAGAACCTAAAAAGCTTGAGAGGCTTGGAATTCAGGGGCGGCAGATGAAAAGCGAAAATTCTACAAAACTTGAATATATGACAGTTTATTCGGCAATAGTTTTGCAGTATTTGGACAGTTCTTCAATAATTCCTTTTTCAATTTCTACTAAAACTCTTGAATATGATTTGGCGCAAAGAATTCAGCTGCTTGTAAGCGGGAAAGAACGCAAGGTTTTTGTTATTACGGGAAACGGGTGTTCCGAGGAAGACTATTCTTATGTTCAGCCTTGGTTGAATGCAAGAGGTTTTTTGACGCAAACTATAAAAACTGACGAAATTCCAGAGGCTCTTCAAAAAATTCAGGTTCAAGACATAAAAAATACTCAAATTCTTGTTTTGGGTTCGGATAAGTTGAATGATGAACAGTCTCAGTCCATAAAAACTGCTGTAGAAAACGGAGTTCCTGCTTTGATTATGACATCTCCTTACAGCGTAGATATAAAAGATGAATGGAAGGTTTCTAAAAATCAAAATCCGTTCTTAAAAGTTTTGAACGGATGGGGATTTGCCTTTGATTTTTCTTTGGCAGAAGATATTTCAAATTTTCCTCTTACAATGACTTCTACAGAGGGGTCCGACACTGTTTACAAGACTATGAATTATCCTTTGTGGATTAGTATTCTGCCGCAAAAAGAAGCTTTTGAGGGCGCAATAATAACCTGGGCAAGCCCAATCATCTGTTATGGAAAAACGGAGCCGCTTCTTGTCTCAAGCCCGCTTGCCTGGAAGCAAAAACCGTCAGAGAGTTCATCTTCTCTTTTTGTTTTGGATCCTTTTGCTGTTCCAAAGTCCGCGGCGGCTCAGGGCGAAAAAAACGAAAGTTTGACTCTTGCGGCAATTTTGCAGGATAAGGAAAAAAATCTTAACGTTGCCTTGATTTCTGACCAGTTCTTTTTAAATTCTTTAATGACTGGTTTTATAAGCAATTCTGAGCAGGGAGATTTTAGAAATTACGATTACGCTGCAACTATTCTATTAAAACTCCGCGGAGAAGAGAAACTTGGCCTTTTGATACAAAAAAACGTTTCAAATAGCTCGCTTTATAAGATTTCTGATGAAAATGCTTTTATAAAAAAGCAAAATTTTGTCCTTATAGTTTGTTTTGTCATTCTTCCGTCATCAATTCTCTTTTTGGCTTTTTGTTTTTTTATTTTCCGCAAAAAAATAAATTCTATGCCAAAAATAAAAAAGTCTGAATCTGATATTTTTTACGATGGAGAAAAAAAATGAAAAATAAAAAAATAAATTTCTTTTTAAGTTTTACGACCATTTTTTCGTTTTTTCTTTTTTGTTTTTCATTTTTTTCCGGAAAAAAGAATTCTGTGAATTCAATAAAATCCGCCCTTGTAAACCCATCGTACAACGAAAATATAGAAAAAATTATAATTCAATCTCCTCAGGAAATTCTTGTTTTAAAAAGCGAAGGAAAGTGGTGGAGCTGCGAAAGCAGAGGAATAAAAATCTTTGCCGACAAAAAAATTGTTTCAAATTTTACAAAGAATTTGACAAAAATTCGTAATATGTACGAAATTTCAGACAGTGCCAATGGAAGACTTGAGCTTGGTTTAATCGAAGGTAGTGCACAAATTGTTACAGTTGTCGGCCCTAATGGGAAAATTCTTTCAAAATTGTATTTTGGAGCGTCGGATTCGCTTTCATCTAGAATAACTGTTGCCGCAGAAAAAGGAAAAATTTGCTACGAAACGGAAGATGATTTTTCAGCCTGCTTAAAAACCGATGCAAATTTTTGGTCGATTCCAGAAATCTTTTTTGCAATAAAAAATCCGTCAAACTTGAGGCTTTCCTCGGCGGATTTGCATACGCTTTTAAGCCTTCGCCATGGAAAAATTTACGGAGAAAATGCTTTTCCGGAAAATGCGGTTTTTGAAAAATCTGTAACTTTGTTTGGACAGTACGATTCTTTGCAGAGAGTTGATTTTTACAAGCGAAAAACTCAGGAAGGTTTTGAATATTTTTACAGCCAGACAGTTGAGCCGCAGGTTGTAAAAGACAATGCTGTTTTTGAAGTCAGCAGCTGGACTTATGAGCGCCTGCAAGAAATATTAAAATAACACAATTTTGCTCAAAAAATAGCACGTTTTTTTCTATTTTTGAATTAGAAATTCTATAAAAATCACGAAAAAATTGTAAAAAACGTGAATGCCGAACGAGCACCAGAGGCTTTTTGTTTTTAGGAAGATGAGCCTTAAGATTATGCCGCAAAAGAATGCGTTGAAAACTCCGGCCGCGCCTTGATAGAAATGCGAAAAAGCAAAAATTAAAACCGCAAAAATTTCCCAGAAAAGCGGAAATTTTCCGTCTGAAAGTTCTGTTCCGACATCTGGAATATAAAACCTGTATAAAAATTCTTCACAAAAAGCGGCAAAAACAGTTGCGCAAAACAAACTTAGCCATAAAACAAAGGAAGTTGGCGCGGCAAGGCTTTTTTGAACCGAAAGCCCCTTGTTCATAAAAAATGAAATTGCCTGAAAAGCACTAGAACTTAGAACCAATGTTCCGAAACCGATTAGAATTACGGAATGTTTTACGAAGATGTTTATTTTTGAACCCTGAATGTATTTTTTTTTGTAAATGTCTAGATGAAAGAAAAAAAGCGTGGCGCATGCAAGAGTCATTGCCAAAGAGAAAAGTGTCAGTTTTATTTCTTGTATGGAAATTCCAGCTTGAGGCCTGGCTTTTAATGGCGGAAAAAGGAAAATCAAAAAAACAAAGAAGAATTCTGTGGCGAAAAGCATTTTTTTCATTTAAAATATATTATAATAAAAAAAGAGAGTGTGAAAAAAGTGGTTTTTACATTAGTTATTATAGTTATTTTAATTCTTGTTTTTTCTAGGCTTCTGGTCGTTTTTTCGGACAAAATAAAGTTTTTCACGGCTGGAAATGACAGCGGCTTTAAATTTGCAGAATGTATTGCTCTTTGGAAACTTGCAAAAATGACTGAGCTTGAAGAACCGTCTGCTCTTTTTGTTTCAGTTCCGACTTTAAACCGTGCGATAAGCTCTCTTTTGACAGAAGCCAGTCGAAGAGGATATGAAAATTCTCCAAAAATTCAAAATTTTCTTACAAAACTTTATAAATTTAGAACAAGAATCAACATCGAGCACGAAAATAAATGCGGACTAGAATCTACAAAATATCTTGATAAAGGTCAGCGTCTGAGGGTTATTTTTCCAGGGCATAAAGGTGTTTTTTCATCAGAAATTTTAAATAACAGTCACGAAATAATTATAAAGCTTCCTGTTCAAAATAGATTTGCTACAGTTTTGAGCGAAGAGTGGATAAATCACGAAATAAGCGTTTATCTTTGGCGAAAAGGCGATGCTTCCTACGTTTTTGACACAAAAGTTACAAATGCCGGAGTTTTTAATGGTCAGACAGTTCTTTTTCTTTCTCAAACAAACGAACTTTTGCGCGCTCAAAAAAGAAGGTCGGTTCGTTGTGAATGTAACCTTAATGCTTCAATGTATTTTATAAAGCAGCCTGTTGCGGATTTTAACCTTGTCGAAACTGAACCTGGTTACAGGGTTGTGCTTGAGGATATTTCTGAAGACGGAGCTATGATCCGCGTCGGTGGAAAAGGAATTGCAAATGCGCAAATTAAGCTTCAGTTTATGATAAATGACGTTTTAATCTTGATGTACGGAATTGTTCGTGCGGTCGAATATAACAGCGAAATAAATCAGTCAAGGCTGCATTTTGAGTGTATTCATCTTGATACAGGAATGAGAAATGCAATTTTGAGTTTTGTTTACAATGTTTTGCCACAGGATAAAAAAGATATTTTCGATGCTCTTGCGGCAACCGAAGACGATCAGTCAAAGGACGAAATTGCCTCAGGCAAAAATGAACAGGAAATTGCAGATCTTGAACCTGTTGAAAGTGAAACTGAAAACGAAACAGAAGATGCGAAAGTTCAAGGTTTGGATATTCGTTTTGATAAGAGTTTGGAAAGTTTAGACAAACTTGCAGAAATTGATGTAAACTAAAATTTAGGAATAATTTAAAATGAAAAAATCAATATTCATATTAGCTTTGGCATTTATTTTTAGTCTTTACGCGGAAACTTCCGATTTTGAAAAAAGTTTTATCAAGGGAAATATTCAGGATAAGACTCGGGCAGTAAAAGAATCCTCAGGTGAAGAAGGCGACAGGCTTGCAAAAAAAGGAATTGATTTTATTCTCGAAAACGAAGAAATTGCAAGATCAGACAGAGACTTTAGCGCGCTTGCTGTGGCGTCGCTTTTTAAGCTGCCAAAAGATGAAAAAATTCTCGGAAAAAATTTCCCGTCGGCTACAGAGAATTTAATACAGCTTTTTGAAGTTTTTGAAGATGAAACTGTAAGAATTGCAGTTCTTGAAAAATTTGAAAACGTTTCAAATTCAAAATCATTTTTTAAAGTTCAAAATTTGATGAACGGCTATTTAAAAGAGCTTGATTCAAATTCTCAAAATTCTGCCGTAACAAAAAAAGTCATTGAACTGGTCGGAAAAACAGGAAATGAGGAGTCTTTTTTTATTGTTTACAGGCTTTGGAAAGAAAAAAAATATCCAGAATTTTCGCTGGAAATTCAAAAATCGCTTTTGAGACTTTCGTACGCAAATATAACTGAATCAATAAAATTGATTTCTTCGAGCAGCATTGAAGAAATTGGAGGATTTTTTGATTTAATCAATAATTCTTCGGAAATTTCATTAAATTTTAAGGCAGAAATTGCTGAAAATGCACTTTTAGCGACAATTCATTATATGGAAGATAAGTCGGAAAAAAATGCAGCTACTGCCGAACTTCAGCTGAAGCTTCTAAAGGCGATTTCTGACGCAAACTGGACTCGCGGAGCAGGACTTTCGGTTCGTTTTTTTGCCATTGCAAAAGATGAATATAAAACCTCCTGTTTGAACGATGAGCAGTTTATTCAGGTTATCGAATGTATTGCAAAGCTGTCTTCGCCAGACGCGGCTCAGACAATTTCGGCTTATCTTGCAGAAATAAATTCTGAAACTGAAAAAAATAATTTTTCTGCCCAAAATGTTGTTTTGGCCGTAATCAATTCTTTAGGAGCGCTCGGAGATAAGACTGCTTTTGACAATCTTCTCTATGTAACCTATTTGAATTATTCGGAAGATGTAAAAACAGCAGCCAGAAATTCTCTGGCAAAACTTAAGTGGTAAAAAATAAAAAAATTCTAAAGTCTCTTTTGTATCTTTTTCTGGCCAATCCTGTTTTTTTAGCGGCAATTATTTGTGCGTTTTTGTTTTATTTTGATATTGTTTCAATAAAAGACAGGGAATGTTTTAACTGCCTTTTTCCTTCGGAAAAAATTGTTCAGTTAAAGGGCAGCCTTGCATCAAGTCCTGTAAAATCTTCTTCTGAAAAAAAATACTATGTTGCGGATTTTAAGGTTTCGGAGGCTGTTTTAGATAATTCTTCAAAAACAGCTTGCTCTGGAACTGTGAAAGTTTTAATTCCTTCAGAACTTGTTGAAAAATATTATCCTGGTAAAATCTATACTTCTTTTAATGTTTCAAAAAACGAAAAAAAATATCCGCTTTTATTTGAAACGGGAAACAATTTCCTCGTAAATGTAAATTTTTCTGAAGATGAAAATTTTTCATTTTTTGTTGTAAAATCGGCAGTTTCTTTTGGATTTTCGCAGTCTTTTTCTGGCTTTCTTCAAAAAATACGGAGTTTATGCAGGTTGCAATTCAAAAGGCTTATGTATGGCTGGAATGAAGCGGGAGGTCTTTTATTGGCTCTTCTGTCTGGTTCGAGAGAATATACCGAAACCTTGACAGGCGAAGCTTTTAAAAATGCCGGACTTTCGCACATTCTTGCGCTTTCTGGCATGCATTTGAATCTTTTTGGAGGAATTGCGTTTTTTTTGGGAAAACGGCTTGCAAAACGCAGTACGGCGGATTTTTTTCAACTTGCAGCTATTATATTTTTTGTCTGGTTTGCAGGACTTTCGCCGTCGCTTTTTCGGGCAATGCTTAGCTCTTTGATTGTTTTTTTTAATTCTTCGCTTAGAATGCGCCGTTTTAAGGGAATAACGGTACTTTCTGCAAGTTTTTTGCTGCAGCTGATGATTTTTCCTGTCCATTTAAAATCACCAGCCTTTATGCTGTCTTACGGCGCTCTGGCAGGAATTATGAGCATAGGGCAGGTTATAAAATTTTTTATGGGAAAGCGTTTTTTTCCAAAACTTGCTTCAGCTTTGAGTGAAAGCGCAGGTGCTCAGATTTTTACTGCTCCTGTAACTCTCAGTCTTTTCGGAAAAGTCATGCCTGTTGGAATAATTTCTTCTGTGATTTTAAGTCCTTTCGTAATATTTTTTTTGTATGCGGGACTTTTTGGAACTTTGCTGAGTCTTGTAATCCCTTTTCTAGGTGGCGGTTTTAGTGTTATTATGAATGCGGTTTATTTAATCTTAAAAAATTTGGTCTTATTTTTTGCAAAAGCTCCAATAATCACAATTTAACATAACTGCGGAGAAAAAAATGCAGCATCCTGATTATAATTCACCAATTGCCTTGAAAAGTTTTATGGATGAAAACAATATGGCGATGCAGAAAAAATTCGGACAGAATTTTTTGGTAAATGCAGATGCCAGAAAAAAACTTGTCGATGTTCTTGACGTAAAGCCTGAAATGAAAGTCTGGGAAGTAGGTCCTGGTCTTGGAAGCATGACAAGCGAACTTTTGGAACGCGGTGTTAATCTTACCGTTTTTGAAATTGATCACGGTTTTGCAAGGTTGCTGACCCAATTTTTTGAAGAATATGCAAATTCCAGTCATTTTTCTCTTGTGGAAGGCGATGTTTTAAAAACCTGGCCTAAATTTGCAAAAGAAAATGATATTCCGGAACGATTTTTTGGAAATCTTCCTTACAATGTTGCGGCGACAATTATTGCCGACACGATAACCAAAGGCTTTAGGTTTGACAAAACTGTCTTTACTATTCAAAAGGAAGTAGGCCAAAGAATGAATGCAAAGCCTGGGACGGAAGATTATTCTTCTTTCAGTGTTTTGTGTCAGTGGGCTTACGATGTAAAACCGGTTATGGATTTGGCTGGCGGGAATTTCTGGCCTGTGCCGAATGTTGCAAGCCGCGCCGTTTTGATGACGAAAAAAGAAGATTTCCCTAAGTGCGAAAATCCGGAGCTTTTTAGAAAAATGGTCCGTCAGATTTTTGCGTTTAGAAGAAAAACTTTGAGGAATAACCTGTCCAGGTTTGTAAAAGCGGAAATTTGCGACGAAGCATTAAAAATTGCAGAAATTGAGCCTTCAATCCGTGCTGAAAATTTAAGCGTAGACGATTTGCTAAAACTGTCAGATGCGCTTAATTCCGTAATAGAAAAAACTAAAATGGAATAAAGTAGAAAATGTCAAAAATTCAGGAAAACTTAAAAAAAATTTTAGAAACGATTCCAAGAAACGTAAAACTCGTGGCCGTAAGCAAATTTCATCCTGCTGAAGAAGTTATAGAAGCTATAAGGGCTGGCCAAAATCTTTTTGGGGAAAACAGGGTTCAAGAAGCCGCTCAAAAATTCGACGAAATCAGAAGCGCGGGGTTTTCTCCAGAACTTCATATAATCGGCTCCTTGCAGCGCAACAAAGTAAAAGAGGCAGTAAGAATTTCTTCGATGATTGAATCTGTTGACCGGATTGAACTTTTAAACGAAATAGAAAAACAGTGTTCAAAAATCAATAAAAAAATTCAAATTTTGTTTGAAATTCATACAGGAGAAGAATCCAAATCAGGTTTTACGGCGAAACCAGACCTCGAGGAAGCTGTGCAAAATTTCAGGAAAGGAATGTATCCTCATATCGAAATAAAGGGGTTTATGACGATGGCGCCTTTTTCGCAGGACTCAGAACTTGTCAGAAAATCTTTTTCAACTTTAAAAAAAATCCAGCATGAATTTGCTGAAAAATTCAGCGAATTTGATTTTTCAGAACTTTCGATGGGAATGAGCGGAGATTATAGAATTGCAATTGAAGAAGGCTCTACAATGGTTCGTATCGGAACTGCAATTTTTGGCGAGCGGAATTATTCAAAATGAAATTAAAGTCTTTGTGTTTGCTTTCATTATTGATTTTTTCTTCAAATTTTGCTTTTGCCGAAAAAACTTCGGAGCAGACGGTTCCTCAGTGGTCTAAAGATTTAAGACGCACGGAAATAATTACATTCGGTTCGCTTCCTTTTGTAACGCTTTGGACAACGGTTGGCTACGGTCTTGCAGTCCATGGAACTTTTCATAATCCGCTCAATAAATCGACAACAAGATATACTCAAACTGAACAAAAACAGATTTTTGCTATTTCAGCGGCAGCAAGTGTTGGCCTTGGACTTACAGATCTTGCAATAAATCTGATTATGAGGAACGTAAAAAAATCCAGACAGAACAAAATTGAAAAAACAATCCGCGTAATTCCTTTTAGCGAGCAGATGTTGGAAATTCAAAATTCTGAACATGAAAATTTTGAAGAAGATTTTAATTTTGAACGGGAAAGAGAACATAAAAAAGAATATTTAATCGGAGGACTTGAAAATGCCATTTTTTAACGAAACGGTTCCTGCTGAATTTAATGGAACTGAACGTCTCGATAAATTTCTTTCTTCTCTTCCAAATGCAATGAACCGCTCAAAATTAAAAAGCGGCATAATCGAAATTCTCGTAAATGAAAAAAAAGCAAAACTCAATTCAAAAATAAAGGCTGGAGATAAAATTTATTTTCAGTGGGAAGACTCGATTCCTGACGACATAGAGCCGCAAAACATTCCATTGGACATAATTTATGAAGATGAGAATGTGACTGTCGTAAATAAGAAGCAAGGAATTGTAACTCATCCTGCTGCCGGAAATTGGGACGGAACGCTTGTAAATGCTCTTTTGTATCATTGGGGACGGGAAGCGGTTCCTCAGCAAAAAAATCAAAATTCTGCAATTTTTGAAGGGCGCAGACCTGGAATTGTCCATCGCCTCGACAAAGATACATCGGGCATCATTATAACGGCAAAAAACCGTGATACAGAAGAATTTTTAGGAAATCAGTTCAAAAATCACAAATCACTTTCAAAAATCTATATATGCATATGTCAAGGACATCCTCCTGTAAAAGAAGGGCTTATAAGAACAAAGCTCACACGCGATCCTCACGACAGAAAACGCTTTAAAGCTACTGATTTGGAAGGAAACGGAAAAATTGCAGTTACAAAATTCAAATGTATTGCCTGTTATGGTCCTTACAGCCTTATGAAAGTGAAAATTTACACAGGAAGAACTCATCAGATTCGAGTTCATTTAAAATTTATAGGATGTCCGATTCTTGGAGACAGGATTTATTCTAAGACAAAAAGCACGGTTTTTGAGAACGCAACTCTCATGCTGCATGCTTACAAGCTAAAAATTATGCTTCCTGGAAAAAATGAAAAATCTGTTTTTACGGCGAAAGTTCCTGTAAGGTTTAAAAAAGTCTTAAAAAAACTTCATGAATCATTCAAAAAATCTCTGCCTCCTGAAAAAATAAACTCCAAGTTGAAAACTGAAATGACTGTTCAAAACCAAAAGCTTTTGGTTTTTGAGGCAAAAAAAGGTTACGGACAATGGCAGAAATAAAGATAATTCAAGCCCCTGACAAAAATCATCCTTTTGCAGTAATTTATAAACCGTCAGGACTTGCAAGCGCTCCTCTTTTTGAAGGAGATGAAAGTGCCCTTTCAAAGACCATAGAATTTTTTCCAGAATTAAAACAGGTTGTTGGAAAAAAATCAATTGAATATGGTCTTTTGCACAGGATTGACACTGAAACTTCCGGTCTTCTTCTGATTGCTTCAAATCAGGAAAGTTATGATTTTTTGCGCAAAGAGCAAAAAAATGGCAGATTTATAAAATATTATCGTGCCCAGGTTGAATTGAATAAAAACGAAAGCCAAAACTGCGATTTTGAAAAGAATTTTACCGTAATATCGGCTTTTCGCCCGTTTGGTCCGAAAGGGTGGATGGTAAAACCTGTTTTTGAAAATTCTTCGGCTGCGGATATAAAAAAGTGCGGAAATAAAATTTATTCAACGGATATAAAAATTAAAAAAAATATTGCTGTCTGCCGGATATCGGAAGGCTATAGGCATCAGGTTCGCGCGCATCTTGCATATTCCGGTTATCCTATTTGCGGGGATAAGCTTTACAATCCGAATGCAAAACCTGACGAAAAAATGCAGTTTGAAGCTTTCAGGTTTGAATTTACAGATCCAAAAAGTTTAAAAAACATTTTTTATGAACTGTAAAAACTTGAAAGCCTCTTCTTGCAGTTTTGTTTAAAATACACTTTCGTAAATTTCTTTTACCTGTTCGGCAGAAAACTGAATATAACCGTTTTGTGTCAGCCTGGTTTGAGATTCCACTGTATTTTTTGTAAAGATGTCGAGCTCGTTGTTTTTTACACCGTATTCACTCATTTTTTTGAGAGGAAGAACTTTATTTAAAAGTTTATCGAGTTCTTCATAAACTTCATTTTCGCTGCATTTTAAAATTTCTGACAGTTTTTTGTTCAGCGAGGAAATAAAGCCGTTCGGATTTTTTTGCTGGTAAGTTTTAAAAACTGCCATAAAAAGAACGTAATTTGCTTCTCCGTGAGGAACGTGGTAAGTTGCTCCGAATGAATAGCTCATTGCATGAACATATCCTGTTCCGGCGTTTCCAAATGCGATTCCTGCGTAATTTGAGCCTGTCAAAAAGTCTGAGAGTAGATTTTTATATTCATCTTGTCCTTTTTCAGCCATTTTTACATAACCGCCCAAAATTAAATCTATTGCCATAAAACTGAATTTTCTTGAAAGAGAAGTGGATTTTGGTGAAAGATAGCTTTCCATTGCGTGGACAAGCGCGTCGATTGAACTTGTTGCAAAGAATTTATATGGAAGATCTGTTAAAAGTTCAGG
The DNA here is from genome assembly GCA_002477955.1 of Treponema sp. UBA7570. GTDB lineage: Bacteria > Spirochaetota > Spirochaetia > Treponematales > Treponemataceae > Treponema_D. The sequence goes on from DLLE01000014.1 coordinate 73,071, forward strand.
AATCAAAACGGCATAGTCTGGATAGAGCTCGTCAACTGCAAGTCCGAATTTTGTGTTTCTGACGGTAAGTTCAAGTATTGAAATGTTTGTAACTTCGCTTCCTGTTCCGCAAGTTGTCGGAACGATTACAAGTTCTTTTTCTCGGACTGCCGGAATTTTTTTGTCATAAAGGTCAACCACTGGATGAAAAGTTTTTAATGACAGCAATTTTGCTACATCAAGAATTGTACCCCCGCCAATTGCAATAACGCGTTTATAGTCGATATTTTTTATGTCTTCGTAAATTTTTTCAACCATGACATCGGTCGGTTCTCCGCTGCCATAATCGCCTCTGTAAATAACATGTGCTTTTCCTAGTTTTCCTGCAAAATATTTTTCCGAAGATTTGCTCAAAAAAACAAGATCGCCGCTTCCGATTTTAAATTCATTGCAAAAATCACTTGAAGATTCGTACTCAACGATTTGAGGAACAATTTTAAAAGTTTTCATATCTAGCCTCCAAAAAATGAAAAACTTAAAAGAATTTTAAGAAAAAATAAATTATCAGCAAGAATATAAAAAAAATAAAAAGAAAAATCCAGACAGGAAGATTTTCGTCATTTTGAGAAGTTTTTTCGCTTTTTCTTTGATTGTTGAATCTGGTTATTTGATTTTTTAAGGCTTTCCTTTTTAAAAATGGAGCTTTTTTGTCTTTTTTTAGAATGGACCTTTCGTTTTTTGCTGAAGCTTCAACAGTATAGCCACAGGCAGGACAGCCTTTTGAAAATTCTTCTGGGGTTCCGGTTTTTCCGCATTGAGGGCAGCGTACGCTTGAAAAAAATCTCCCGCAATGCCGGCAAACTTTTGCATTTCTTGAAACTTCGGCGCCGCAGTTTTCACAAAAAAATTTTGCAGTTTTTACTTTTTGCGTCATCTTATTCAGCGCAACTCCAAAATCATATTTTCTTCATTCTGCTTTACGATTGTATGAACATTTTTTGTGCTTTCTTTTGTTTTTAACGAACAGTTTTCAATTTCAATTCCGTTGTAAAGATTTTTTACAAAATCTGGAATGTCGGCATTGAATTCAAAGGTTTTTCCGTCAAAATTGCAGGCATAACCGGTTATAAGTTTTCCAGAAACTGGATTTTCAAACATAAAAGTGCAGGCTATGGATTTTATTTTTTCGCCGGATTTTACAATATCGGAAAAATCAGAAGGGGTTGCATTTTCTTTGATTTCTAGCAGAGAATTTTCATTGTCAGAAGAGTTTTCAGTTTTTTCAATAGAAGAACTTTTATTTGGCTGAACGATTTCTGTTTCTTGAGAATTCAATATTTCTGCGGCATTTTTTAAAAGTTCGTCAATTTCTTCTTTTTCGCAGTTTTGTTTATTTTGAGTATTTTGAATTGAATTTTCTGTTTCAGTTTTTTCATCATTTTCGCTGTTGGTTAGCAGGTTTCCAACTGTCGGAATTCCATCGTCAGAAAGAAGTTTTCCTGAATAAATGTCAGTTTCTTTTGTAAGAATCTTTCTAAATTCGTCTAAACCTTTTACATCAACTGAGTCAAATATTCCGCGGACATTTAAAGCTTTTGCCTTTTGAGCTTCTTCATCTTCGAGACCGCCTTCCGAGTATAAAATTACCTGAGGTTTGTAAGATGTGCATACAGTCTGCGCGTATTGCGTTAGAGTTTTCCAATGGCGCGGATAATCCTTTGTGCTTACAATAATCAAGTGGGGAGCAATTTCTTCAACATTATCAAGAGCTTTTAAAAGCCATTTATAAATAATAACGTCGTATCCTGCTGTTTCGAGAACCTGAGAAATGTTGTCAATTGCAATCTGATTGTCTGCTACCAAAAGTGCTTTCATTTTTTTACCTTAATATTTTTTTATTACTTGTTTATTCTGTTCCGAGGTTTGTTACTGAATAATCGTAAATCTGCCAGATTCCATCGCGCTGGCGAACTTTGTAAATATAGCGCTTAACTTCATGGAAATTCGGATATTTGAACCATTCTTTTACTGTTACAGTTCCTTCATTTTGACCGTAAGATGTATTTTCGATTGAAAAATGTTCAGGAACGGCAACAATATCGCTGTCGATTCTGTTTTGCATAAGGTCGGCTTTGTAATTTTTTAATATGCGCTCCCTTTCGTCAGCAGAAGCAGCGTTGTAACGGCGTCGCTGCTGTGAATTTCTAAGCATCATTTCCTGAATATCCATATACAGAAAATACTGATTCCAAAGAGATTTCTGCCTTGCAACAATTGTCTGTTCTACAACTTTGTCTGGAGAAATGTTTTCCGGTTTTAGGAGAAGTCCATTTTCTTCAGAAACAGGAAGAATCAAAGAATTTGCCGCTGATGGTGAAGGGCGGATTTCAAGGCTGAGACGGTTTGACACGAATTCAATGTATTTTGATTTGTAAAGTTCTGGATAAAATTTCAATTCAAGGTAATAAATCGAAGGTTCTTCAAACTTAATATAATCTTTTACGTTTTCGACAAAAGAATATGCTTCCCCTGGTTCAATAGAAACTTCCCGAAAATATACTGTTTGGTTTGCAGAACGTTTCATAATAAGATTTTCTGTTGCCGGCAAAACTTTGTTTTTTATTGTTCTTGTAACAAAATCAAGGCTAAATGCGCGGTCGTCTGCAAGCTTAAAGCGCAGCGTCTGAGAGCCTGTGTTTTCGATAGAAACAGTTACATAAACAGGATTATCCTGAGCTGCAGAAGTGTAATAAACTGTTCTGTCGTAAAATTTAATTTTTACGCTCGCATCGGAAAAGTCTTTTTTTGCGTCATTTTTTTCATCCGAAAGACCGCTGCAAAACGCTGTCTGTGCAAATAAAGAAAAAATCGCTATAATCAAAAGTGGGCTTCGTTTCAAAACCTATGTCTCCCTTAATTCAACATGTTATATTTTAATATCGGATACTTTTAATGAAATCATTATTATCAAATTCCGTTTTGTCAATTTTAAATGGTTGGCAGGAATTCTCTTCCGCCGTAAAAAAAATTACTTCTCAAAACGGTGAAATTTCTTTTCCAATCGAAATAAACGGCCTGCAGGGAGCTGCAGTTCCTTTTTTTGCGGCATCTTGTCTTGATAGCGCAAAAAATGCGGCTTTTAGCAGAATGCAGTATGAGGCGACCGGACGGTATTCAAATTCTGCGGTGAATCCAGCTCAAAAAAATATAATCAAAGCAAACGATTCTGCTTCGCTTGATGCAGTTTTTGTCGTTCCAAACGAAAAAGATGCAGCGGAGCTTTCCTCGGATCTTGCGACTGCATTTGAGGAAAATGTGGAAATTTTTACGCTTCCGTGGTGGGGAACTGTTCCGTATAGGGCGGCAAATGTAGGTTCTGCGGTTTTTGGAAAACGTTCGGCTTTTTTGTCTAAACTTGCATTTCAGGAAAGAAAGTTAAGTTCTTCAGTCAAACCTAGAATTTTCCTTGTAACGCAAAGAGCTCTTCAATCTCCTGTTCCTCCGCCAGAATATCTTCGTTCTCTTGTCTTTAGCCTGCGCAAAAATCAGCAGATTGATTCAACTCAAATTGCAGAAAATCTTGCCAAATTGGGCTATCTTCGTGTTCCAAAAGTTAGCGTGCCTGGAGAATTTACTCTTCGGGGCGAAGTTCTTGATGTTTTTACGCCAGGAATGGATGTCGCAAACCGAATTCTTTTTGATTTTGACCAGATTGAAAATATAAAAACTTTTAATCCGGAAAATCAGGCTACAATTGGAACTGTTGATTCGATTTTAGTTTTTCCGATGAAAGAAGTGATTTGGAATGACGAATTTATTTCTAAGCTTGAAAAAACAGAAGAGTTTTCGGAACATCTTGAACTTACGGAGGCTGCAAAAAAAGCAAAAGAAAAGCTTATTGAAGAATTAAAAACGAAGGCTCAAAGCGAAGGCGAAGAACTTGTTTATCCTGTTTTGTGGGATGAAATTTATACGGTTTTAGACTACGTTGCAGAAAATACTCCGGTTTTTTATTTTGATTACGACCGTCAGGAAAATGCGCAGGAAAGCTTTGCCAGGGAATATTCCGGAATGTTCAGAATTGCGCGTCAAAATTTTCCTGTTCTCGAAGCAGGGCTGATGCTTTTGAATTTTGATGATGTTATAAACATTCACGAAAAGTCAATTTTCTTCCGTACTCTTACAACGGAAGCTGAAGATGTTGAAAAAACTGTACATTGCGAAGGCGAAAAAACAGAAATTCTTCAAAATTCAAAAAAATCCCGTTCAAAACTGACTGTTCGTTGCAATCCTGGCAGAAGTTTTTTTGGAAACATAAACTATCTGAAAGATGAGCTAAATGCGGTGATTGTTTCCGGTTGGAGCGTAGTTGTTTTTGCAGATAATCCGAATCAGTCGCTTCGCATAAAAGAAATTTTAAAAGACTTTGCGCTTGCCGTTCTTCCTTTTCCGGTTAGCGGCGGATTTGGAATTGATGAGACAAAAACTCTGGTTATTCAGGAAAATGAAATTTTTGGCAGAAGAAAGCATGTTCAAAAATCGCTCGGACATGTAAAGAGTCAGGCAATTGACACTTTTGTTGAGCTTAACGAAGGCGATTTTGTAGTCCACGTAAATTATGGAATTGGCCAGTTTAAAGGAATTCAGCGCATAAAAGCCATGGGCAATGAACGCGATTACATAAAACTTGAATATGCCGAAGAAGAATTTGTTTTTGTTCCGATTGAACAAGTAAACCTCGTCCAAAGATACATTGGAAACGAGGGCGAAAAACCTCATCTCGATAAAATCGGTTCAAAATCGTGGGAAAACCGCAAAAACAAAGTTAAAAAGGCTGTTGAAGATTTGGCTGAAAAATTGATTGCGCTTTACAGCCGCCGTCAGGCTTCAAGAGGATTTCCTTTTCCAAAAGACAATGAATGGCAGACAGCATTTGAAGCGAGTTTCCCTTATGAAGACACAGCAGATCAGTATTCGGTTACGCAGGAAATAAAAAGAGACATGGAAAGACCAGTTCCAATGGACAGGCTTGTCTGTGGCGATGTAGGTTTTGGAAAAACGGAAATTGCCATGCGAGCGGCGTTCAAAGCTGTAATGGGAGGAAAACAGGTTGCTTTTTTGTCTCCTACGACAATTCTTGCGGAGCAGCATTATGAAACCTGTCTTGAACGGTTTAAAAATTTTCCGGTTACAATAAAACAGATGAGCCGTTTTGTTTCTCCGAAAGAGCAGAAAAAAATTCTTGCAGAACTCGAAAGCGGAAAAGTGGATATTCTTGTTGGAACTCATAGAATAATTCAAAAAGACGTAAAATACAAAGATTTAGGTCTTATGATAATCGACGAAGAGCAGCGTTTTGGTGTAAAAGACAAGGAAAAATTAAAGTCCTTAAAAGCGAACATCGACTGTCTTGCAATGTCTGCAACTCCGATTCCACGGACTCTTCA
>DLLE01000037.1:0-135 GCA_002477955.1 Treponema sp. UBA7570
TATGAGAGTTTTTTGTTTTAAAGCGGTAGGGATTGGAGCAGCGCGGAGCGTTAGCGGATTTTCCGCGGAAAATCCGCTAATGCAGGCGAGAGCCGAAACTGCGCAAAGCCCGGCGGCAACTTGTTGCCGAACCGC
>DLLE01000037.1:227-7457 GCA_002477955.1 Treponema sp. UBA7570
AAAAAATCTCGTAAATTCAAATTTGGTAAAAAACGAAATTCTTGAATTTTATGAAAAAATTGAAGAGGGTAGGGCGGAACTTCAAGAATTGAGCTTGAAAAGGAAATTGCCGAGGCGAACCGGCAGATTTGAAGCATAAAAAATCGACTGGCAAAGTTGATTCTGCTGTTCACAAGAAAATTATTCTGGCGAGCAAGATAACCGTTCTGTTACAAATATGAGCGGCGGATTGAGAGAAATTGACCGGTTCTGGAATTACAAGGCAAAAAATGTGATTTAGTTGCTTTTGTTTCCCAAAAAAACGGCAATGGGTTTTAGATAGGAAATGTTTTCGCAGACAATTTTTATTATAACCATTAAAGGAACTGCAAGAATCATTCCCAAAATTCCCCAGAGCCAGCCGGCAAGAGAGAGCGAAACAAGAATAACAAACGGCGAAATGCCGAGGTTGTCGCCTTCAATTTTTGGTTCAATTACGTTTCCAAGAATCATATTTACGGCAATAACCCAAATTCCGATTATAATTGGAGCGACCGGAGATGGATAAAACTGTATGATTGAAAAAAGTATTGTGATTGCGCAGGAAGCTATTGAGCCAAAAGTTGGAATAAAATTTAAGCAAAATGCCAAAAATGCCCAGACTAGAGGGAAGTCCATTCTTGTAAGTGCGCATGCGATAAAAATGAAAATTCCAGTAAAAAGCGAAATTACGAATTTAATCGAGATGTAATGAGTTGTGTCTTTTATGATATTGTGCACGATTTTTATAACGCGCAGGTTGTGTTCGTTTGTAAATGCGAGCCGAACCTTGTGCTTGGTCTTTTTGAATTCTGCAAGCAGAAAAATTGACAGCAAGACTACCAAAAAAAGAGTTTTCATAAAAACTACGACAGAACCAGTAAAGACAATTGCAAGAGATTTTAAATATTCAAGAATATTGAACTGGTTGTTTAAATTTGCAAAAAGAGAGGCTTCTTCATCAAAATTTAAAAGCGCAAAAAATTTAGAATTTGGATGGGTTTCGATTGCAAGGCGGATTGAATCTTGAATTGCATTGAAACGTTCTTGGTAGCGTGGAATTGCAAGAACAATTGCCTTAAAGCTTGCCGTAAGAATGTTTACGACAAGAAAAAAAGCGATAAAAAACGCAAGGTAGACAATTACTGTCGAAAGCCACCATGGAAGTTTTATAAAAAGGCAGAGGCGCTTTATAAGAGGGTAAAAAACAAGGGACAGCAGAACTGCAAGTACGACAGGCTTAAAAACATCAGCCATTACTTTAAAAAGCATTCCGCACAGAATTGTTAAAAAGAATAAAAGGATGAAAAAAATTCCTTTTAAAAATTTATTGGTTTGATTTTCCATTTGTTTTTTCCTTTAGGGTAGTTTAGTAGAGTCGTTGCCTAAATTCAATTGGTCGTTGTAAAGCGCAACGTTAATTTTAAGATTTAAGGCGAAGGTTGAGTTTAAAAAAACAGCTTGCAAACCTGGCAAGGTTTGCATTTTTCTATGATTGATAAAACTCAAAGTTTGAAGTATAAAGTTTAGAATAATTATGAATGAAGAAGACAAATTTTTATTAAAGACGTTGAAAAAAATATATTCGCAGATTTTGAATGAGCGGACGGATATTTTGCGTTCTGACGGAGAAAATGCACGGATTGCAGCGGAATATGACGATTCAATTGAGCGATTAAAAAGGCTTTTGCCTAAAATTCACGAAGTTTTAGATATTTACAGGCTTGAAGAAGAGGATTTTGTTTTTATTATCGAAACTTTAGAAATGTACTGCGAAAGTTTTATAATTGACGGACGAACTCAAGATTCAAAAGAACGCGATGAAAAAGAATTTGAAGAATTGCAAGATTTTCTGGATCAGTTTTATGATGACGAGTCTGACGAAGATGAAGAATCTGATGAAAAATTTGGGGATGAAGAATAGTTTTGTTTATGAAAAACCAGTTTGAAAGAATTTGCCTTACTTTTGGCAAAGACAGAATGGAAAAAATTTTTGCTTCAAGAGTGATTGTTTTTGGAATTGGCGGAGTTGGAAGTTACGTTGTTGAAGCTCTTGTCCGTTCTGGAATTGGCGCAATTGATATTGTTGATGATGATACTGTTTGCCTGTCAAATATAAATCGTCAGCTTTTTGCGCTTCATTCGACGCTTGGAAAAAACAAGGTCGATGTTGCTGAAGAGCGGATTTATGACATAAATCCAGACTGCAAGGTTACAAAGCACAAAGTTTTTTTTATGCCGGAAACTGCCGGCCAGTTTGATTTTTCTGTTTATGATTATGTCGTTGATTGTATTGATACTGTAACTGGAAAACTTGCGATTATTGAAAAGGCAAAAGAAGCCGGAGTGCCGGTTATAAGCAGCATGGGAGCCGGAAACAAGGTTAATCCTTCTTTGCTGGAAGTTGCTGATATTTCGAGGACGAGCGTTTGTCCGCTTGCCAGAGTTATGCGCAATGAACTTAAAAAACGCGGAATTAAACGGTTAAAATGCGTTTTTTCGACAGAAAAAGCAATTCCTCCGAAAGAAGATGAATTTAATTCTGATGAAATTGAAGAAAAAAATTGCATGCATTTAAAAAAACAGACACCTGGCAGCAATGCTTTTGTTCCGTCTGTTGCAGGCCTTATGATTGCAGCGGAAGTTATAAGGGATTTGACTGATTTTTTTGTGACGAATCTTTTTAAGAACGGAAAATAATTTTTTTAAGGAAAATTTACGCCTGATTGGAGCAGCGCGCAAGCGTTGCAAAGAAAACTGTGATTAAAAATCACGGTTTTCTTTGCAATGGAGCGAAAAGCGGAACTGCGCAAAGCAGGTTAGACCGCAGAATTTCGTCCAAATTTAAAAGCCTTTTTTAGAAAACTGTAACAACTTCGCCGTTTGGGTATTTTTTGTTGATATATTCTTTTACTTTTTCGCTTTCGATTGCCTTGATGAGGGCTTTGATTGCAGGCTTGTTTTCGTTGCCGGCTTTTACTGCGATTACGTTTACATAAGGTGAAGATGAGCCTTCAACAAAAAGTCCGTCCTTTTTTGCAGAAAGTCCTGCTGGAAGAGCGTAGTTTCCGTTGATTACAGCGGCGTCAACGTCGTCGAGCACACGTGGGAGCGAAGCGGCTTCGATTTCTTTGAATTTAAGCTTGAGAGGATTCTTTTTAATGTCAAGTGGCGTTGCTTCGATACCTGCGCCTTCTTTCAAAGTGATAAGTCCTGCTTCCTGAAGGAGCAAAAGCGCGCGAGCTTCGTTTGTAGGATCGTTTGGAATTGCTACTGAAGCTTTCTTTTTGAGGTCTGAGAGCGACTTGATTTTGTGAGAATAAATTGCAAATGGCTCAACGTGAATTCCTGCCGCGTTTACAAGGTGATAGCCTCTTTCTTTGTTAAACGATTCAAGGTATGGAATATGCTGAAAGTAGTTTGCGTCAATGTCGCCAGATTCTACTGCATCGTTTGGTGTTACATAATCTGTAAATTCGATTACCTGAAGGTCGATTCCCTGCGCCTTGAGATCATCTTTTACAAGGTTGAGGATTTCTGCGTGTGGCTCTGGAGTTGCTCCAACTTTGAGAACTGTCTGTGCGTTTACTGCAACTGCTGCGAGTAAAGCCGATGTGATTGCCAGGATTTTTTTCATATCTTACATCTCCTTTGTCGATATTTTGATTGCCGATAGATATACTAGGTAATAATTTTTATGTCAAGCGTCAAAAAAATTATTTCTAACCAGCATTTATAAGAAAATGTAGCAAACTTTTTGAGCTGCGACAACTGTTAGCAGAGTTGCTGCAAGTTTTGCGATTTAATGCCATTATCGGGCTTGACCCGATAATATACTGAAAATTTCCAACAGATTCCTGGCTGAGTTTGCTGCGTAAACATGCATGATTGGCAGTTTACAAAAATTTACAGGCCTATCGACAAAAAATTATTTTTTTATTAAAGTGGAAACATCTTTTTTTGGAGGTGCATGAAAAATGGCAGTTTATTTTGAAAAACTTGTACGCCAGAATTTCCGCAACGGTGTCATGCGCCTTTCTTCTCGTGCCCTTTAATTTTTAACAGATTAAATTTCCTGCTTTTTAAATTTTTCCGGGCAAATTCTCTTTTTTTTATTTATTCTTTTTTTGACAACAGGCTTATTGTTTTTTTAGCCGTGCTGTCTTTTGTTGCGGAGTTTTTATGGAATTTTCAAATTATTGTTTTGATACGCTTTGTGTTCAGGGTAATCCAGAGGCAAAATCTGTGGATTTGTCGGGAGCGATTTCTGTTCCGCTTGTCCAGTCGGCGACATTTGCTCATCCGGGACTTGGAAAATCGACAGGTTATGATTATTCAAGGCTTTCTAATCCGACGCGGAAATTTTTGGAAGAAACGGTTGCTGCTCTCGACGGAGCAAAATTCGGTTTTGCGTTTAGTTGCGGAATGGCTGCTGAAACTGCTTTTTTTAGCATGCTCGAAACAAAAAGCCACATTATAAGTTCGGACGACATTTATGGCGGTTCTCTCAGGCTTTTTAACACAATTGTAAAAAAACAGGGAATTGAAACAACTTTTGTAGACACTTCCAGCCTTGAACAGATTGAAAGAGCTTTTCGTCCAGACACAAAAATCGTCTTTATCGAGACTCCCGGAAACCCGCTCATGACGGTTACAGACATTCAAAAAACCGCAGAACTTGCTCATTCGCACGGAGCGCTTCTTGTTGTCGACAATACTTTTTTGACTGCTTATTATCAAAAACCGCTTGCACTTGGCGCTGACGTTGTAATTCAGTCGGGAACAAAATTTCTTGCAGGACACAATGATGTTCTCGCCGGTTTTGTAACGACAAATAACGAAAAAATTGCCGAAGATATGGCTTTTATAACAAAAACTACAGGTTCAATGCTTGCACCTTTTGACAGCTGGCTTACAATCCGCGGAATAAAAACTCTGACGGTCAGATTGGAAAAACAAAGCGAAAATGCCGCAAAACTGGCTCAATACTTAAAAACTGAAAAACTTGTAAAAAAAGTTCTGTACATTGGATTGCCGGAAACTCCAGGACACGAAATTCACAAATCGCAGGCGAGCGGTTTTGGAAGCATGATTTCGATTTATTTGGACAGCAGTAAAACGGTCGAACGATTTTTGCGCAAAATCCGAATTTTCCGGTATGCGGAAAGCTTGGGCGGAGTGGAAAGCCTTGCAACTTATCCGCTCACTCAAACCCATTCGGAAATTCCGGAAGAAAAACGCAAGCAAAAAGGCATAACCGACACTTTGATCCGGCTTTCTGTCGGAATCGAAAATTTTGAAGACTTAAAAAATGATATAAAGCAGGCTTTGGAAGATTAAAAGCCGGGCGCCCCGGCACAAAGTGCCGGCCGGGCTTTGCAGGGTTCTGGCTTTCGCCTGCATTGCTCCGCTTCGTTCCGCAACGGCTTTGCCGCCCTTCCAATCCCTGGCGCATTTTTAAAAACTAAAAATAAACTTATTTATTGGAGAAAAAAAATGACTTTTGATTTTGATAAAATTACAGACCGCTCTAATACAATGGCAATAAAATACGATTTGGCAGAAGCCCGCAATAAACCTATTGACGTGCTCAGTCTTTGGGTTGCCGACATGGACTGGCCGACAGCTCCATGTGTTACAGATGCGCTAAAAAAGCGCTGCAATCACGGAATTTTTGGCTACAGCTGGCCAGATTCTCGCTATTACGATGCGTTAAAAAAATGGTATAAAAACCGGCACAATTTTGAAATCAAAACAGAATGGGTTGTTAATACTCCTGGAGTTGTTTTTGCAATTTGCATGGCAATACGCGCATTTACTTCTGAAGGCGATTCTGTTCTTATTCAGAGGCCGGTTTATTATCCTTTTTCTAAAGCAATTAGCAATCAAAAAAGAAAACTAGTGAACAATCCATTGGTTTTAAAAAACGGACATTACGAAATTGATTTTGAAGATTTTGAAAATAAAATTGTTTCTGAAAAAGTAAAGCTTTTTATCCTGTGTTCGCCTCACAATCCTGGCGGAAGGGTCTGGAAAAAAGAAGAGCTTTTAAAATTGAGCCAAATATGCTTAAAACACAATGTTTTGGTTATAAGCGATGAAATTCACTGCGATATAACTTTTGAAGGTCATAAACACACAGTTTTTGCGCTGCTTTCTGAAGAAGCCGCTCAAAATTCAATTATCTGCAATTCTCCGAGCAAAACTTTTAATTTGGCAGGACTTCAGTTTTCAAACATTGTAATTCCGAACGAAAAATTGCGGAATTCTTTTATAAAAGAAATTGAATGCACCGGCTACGACGAGCCGCCTATTATGGGCATTGAGGCCGCAACTGCCGCTTATTCTGAAGGCGATGAATGGTTTGAGCGGGTTCGTTCGTATATCTGGCAGAATATTTTGTTTGCAGAAAAATACATTTCGGAAAATTGCCCGAAAATCAAGGTTTGCAAGCCGGAAGGCACTTATCTTTTGTGGCTTGATTTTTCGGATTTTGAATTAACGGACTCTCAGATTGAAAACAAAATTCTCAATAAGGCAAAAGTCTGGCTTGACCGTGGAACAATGTTTGGAATTGAAGGAGAGAAGTTTCAGAGAATAAATTGCGCCACTCCAAGAAAAATTCTCGAAGAGGCGCTTAAAGCAATTTGCAGCGAGTTTAAAAATAATTGAACGGAGGATTGAATTTTTAATTAAATTACGTAGTCGAAACCGTTAAATTCGCGGTTTTTTTCGGCAATTTGTTCGAGGGTAATGCTGTCAACGTATTGATTTACTGCTTCGTCAAAACCTTGCCAAAAAGCATCGTTTCCAACGGAAGAAACTGTATTTCCTTCAGAAACACCTTTTGGGCTTAAATTGCCTTCCATTGCCCGCAAAATTTCTCCAGCTGTGTATTGGTCTGGAGATTTTGCAAGTTTGTAACCGCCGTTATTTCCGCGTAAACCGACAACAAGTCCGGTTTTGCTGAGCTGCATTAAAATTTGTTCGGCATATTTTATGCTTAGGTTGTGGCGGTGGCTTAAAATTTTAAGAGCTACGTATTTTGAAGGGTCTTGTTCTGCAAGGTCGGTCATAAGCAAAAGCGCGTATTGACCCTTTGTTGAAATTTTTAACATAGAAGTATCTCCAGGAAAAATTTTTCTAAAAAGGGGATTTTTTAGAAGTGTTATAAAAGTAACCTATAGAATTGGTAGTATTATAGCATTTTTT
>DLLE01000037.1:7584-13474 GCA_002477955.1 Treponema sp. UBA7570
GACGTGTTCGCTAAAGCGAACGCCTTGTCCTTGCGGACAAGGGATTGGAGTACCGCCGGAGGCGTTCCGGAGTGCAACGCAGGAATGGAGCACGAAGACGCGGAAGTACGGAAAGCCCGGTTTTTGCGAAAGCAAAAATGGCCCAAAAAATTTAAATATGGAGGTTTTTGTGGCAATTATTGAATTAAAAAACATAACCAAAACTTTTGAGCAGGACGGAAAAATTTTTGACGCGGTTAAAGATGCTTCTGTTTCGGTTGAAAAAGGCGAGATTTATGGAATTATCGGTTTTAGCGGGGCAGGGAAGTCGACTTTGGTGCGGACGATTAACCTTCTTGGAAGACCGACTTCTGGACAAGTGATTGTAAAAGGCAAGGATTTTCTTTCGCTTTCGGAAAAAGAACTGAGGCAGGAACGAAAAAAAATTGGAATGATTTTTCAGCATTTTAATTTGATGAAAAGCCGCAATGTTTTTGAAAATGTCGCTTTTCCGTTAAAACATTCTGGACTTTCTAAGGAGGAGATTTCGCAAAAAGTTCATTCGCTTTTGGAGCTTGTAGAAATTAACGACAAGGATAAAAATTTTCCGTCGCAGCTTTCCGGCGGCCAAAAACAGCGTGTTGCGATTGCCCGCGCTCTTGCCAATGATCCGGACATTTTGCTTTGCGACGAAGCGACGAGCGCGCTTGATCCGACGACGACAAAGGCGATTTTAAAACTTCTAAAAAAATTGAATAAAAAACTTGGGCTTACGATTGTGATTATTACGCACCAGATGGAAGTTATAAAAGAGATTTGCGACAAAGTTGCGGTTATGGAACGCGGAAAAATTGTTGAGAAGGGAGATGTGTTCAATATTTTTGCAAATCCACAGAACGAAGTTACAAAACGCTTTATTAAGGCGACTTCGAGCTTAACAAAAATCGAGGAATTGATTGAAGAAGACAGCCCTGTTGTTCATCTGGAAAAAGGCGAATATCTTGTACGTTTTTCGTATATTCAAAAAAACGTGAGCGAGCCTTTAATCAGCGCAACTTCGCGGATTTACGATGTGACGATGAATATTATTTTTGCAGAAATCGAAATTGTTCAGAATGCGCCGATCGGTGGAACAATTGCAATTATTAGCGGAAAAAAAGAAGCGATTGAACGCGCTCTTGAACATATCCGCGAAGAAAATGTTGGTGTGGAGGTTTTAAAAAATGCTTGAGTTTTTGACAAAAATTCTTCCGAACTTGATGGCGAACAAGCGTTATGTGAATTTTGGAATTTCGATTGTTCAAACTTTGCAGATGACGCTCTGGTCTGGCACGATAAGTTTTGTTTTGGGGCTTGTCTTTGGAATTACTCTTGTTGTTACCAAAAAAGGAGCGATTCTCGAAAATAAAATTGTTTATCAGATTTTGGATAAACTGATAAATTTTTTCCGCTCGATTCCGTTCATTATTTTGCTTACGGGAGTTATGCCGTTGAGCCGGCTTATTATGGGAACTTCGATCGATGTTCGCGGTGCGATTGTGCCTTTGGTTTTTGGAACTGTGCCGTTTTTTAGCCGGCAGATTGAAACCGCTCTTGCGGAAGTTGATTCTGGTCTTGTCGAAGCGGCCGTGAGCATGGGATTGAGTCCGTGGGATATTGTTCTTAGGGTTTACCTAAAAGAAAGCATTGGCCCGATTGTCCGCGGAACTATGATTACGACGGTAAGTTTAATTGGATTGACGGCAATGGCAGGGGCAGTTGGAGCTGGCGGTCTTGGAAATTTTGCGATTCAGTACGGACACGATATGAATATGCAGGACATAACCTGGCTTACAATTATTTTGCTTGTCATTGTTGTAAATCTTATTCAATGGGCAGGCACAAATTTTATAAAAAAACACACGCATTAAAAAAAATTGCTTAAAAAAACAAAAAAATAAAAAACTATTGAATAAAAAAACTAAAAGTAGTATAAACAAAAATATAGTTTACCTAGTGATTTGCTAGGGAATAAAAACAAAAGGCTGATTTCAAAAATACGGTCTTTTAAGGGAGATTCTTATGAAAAAAAACATTGCAATTTTGGCAAGTGCGCTTGCACTTATTTCGGTTTTTTTTACTTCTTGCGGTGAAAAAAAATCAAACACAGTAAAGCTTGGCGTTGTCGGGGCAATGTACGAAGAAATTTGGAAACCTGCAAAAGAAGCGCTCAAGGCAGAAGGAATTGACCTTCAGATTGTGCTTTTTACAGATTACAGCACACCAAATACAGCGCTTGCAAACAACGACATTGACCTTAACGCTTTCCAGCACAGAATTTTTTTGGAAGCAGATTCGGCTTCCCGCGGATACAATTTAAAAATTATCGGAAACACATTCATTATTCCGCTCAACCTTTATTCAACAAAAGTAAAATCTGTAGCAGAGCTTAAAGAAGGCGCAGTTGTTGCAATTCCGGACGATGTTACAAACGGCGGGCGCGCGCTCAAAGTTTTGCAGGCGGCAGGACTGGTAACTCTCAACGAAAATGCCGGTTTTAATCCGAGAATCAACGACGTTCTTACAAGCAAAGTTCAAATTAAAGAACTCAAGGCAAACACAATTCCTTCGGCGTTGCCAGACGTAGACGCGGCGATTATCAACGGAAACTATGCTCTGAGCTTTGGAATAAAAACAGAAAGCGCAATTTTTGCCGACACAAGTCTTACAGAAAAAAATTACTGGAACTTGATTGCCGCAAATGCCGAAAGTCTCAAAGATTCAGCAAAGGTGGAGCTTTTCCGCAAAGTCGTAGCAGCCTTTCAAACAGCCGAAACCGAAAAAATCTTTAACGAAAATTACGGCGGATATTTTATCAAGGTAGGCTGGGACGAAGACGAGCTTTCTGCCCGCCTCTCAGAATAAAAATCAGGCTCAAACCTCCGGACTTTTTGTTTGGAGGTTTTTGCAATTAAAAAAAAGGAGGGGAGGGGAAAGTCTTCCCCTGCGCGTCCACTTTGTTGGCCGCTACCCCTTCTAGCGGGGACACCCCCGCAACGCCCCGATTTTATCCGTTTAAAAAGGAAATGTATTTATATGGAAGAAGTTAAACAACTTTCAAAAATTATAAAAGACGAAAGCCGGATTATTTACGGTGAAAAAATTGAAAAAAAATTTCTTTCGGATACTTTGGGCCGCAAACAGGGAAGTGCATCAGCTCTTGTTTTTGTAAAGTCAACGCAGGAAGTGAGCGAAGTTTTAAAATTTGCCCACAAAAATAAAATTCCTGTAACTCCGCGTGGAGCAGGAACAAATCTTGTAGGTTCGACAGTTCCGTTTGAAAATGCAATTATAATCGATTTTTCACAGATGAACAGAATTCTCGAAATCGACAGGGAAAATTTTACAGCGACTGTTGAACCGGGCGTTATTTTGCAGGATTTTCAAAAATATGTAGAAAGCCTTGGACTTTTTTATCCGCCAGATCCCGGCGAAAAAATGGCATCAATCGGTGGAAACATAGCGACAAATGCCGGCGGAATGCGTGCTGTAAAATATGGCGTCACAAGAAATTATGTAATGGGACTGGAACTTGTTCTTGCGGACGGAACAGTAATTCAAACAGGCTCAAAAAACCGCAAAGATACAACTGGCCTTGATATAAAAGACCTTGTGATTGGTTCTGAAGGAACACTTGCCGTCATAACAAAATGTCTTTTAAAACTCGTTGGCAAACCTGAAAGTTCTGCGAGCCTATTAATTTCGTACGACAGTCTTAAGGCTGGAATTGAATCTGTTCCGCTGATTTTAAAGGCAAATATAAATCCGACCGCAGTTGAATTTATAGAACGAAAAGTTGTCGAAATGGGCGAAAGTTTTTTAAATAGCGTAAGTCCTGCCGAAAAAAACATTCATTATCCTGATACTGATTGCAAAGCCTATCTTTTGATTACATTTGACGGAAGCAGGGCAGAAATTGACGCTGCGATTTTAAAATTAAAAGAAATTGTAAAAAATATAAGCCGCGGTTTTTTTGTTCTGAACGACACAGAACAAAGCGCAAATATTTGGCGTGTGCGCGGTTGTCTTGTAAAATCTGTGGAAGCGGTGAGCGAGCAGGAACCTTTGGACATTGTTGTGCCGATTAGCCAGGTTGATAAATTTGTAAAGTATGTAAACAGGCTCGAAGCTGAAACTGGCATGCAAATGATAAGTTTTGGACACGCCGGCGACGGAAATGTTCATTTGTGTGTGGTTCGTGGCAGCCGAAGCGAAGAAGCCTGGCAAAAAGAATTGCACGAAAACCTTAAAAAACTGTATGAGCAGACGCACAGTCTTGGAGGCTTGATTTCTGGTGAACACGGACTTGGTGTGAGCAAGCGTGAATTTTTCTTTGGACAAACTCCACAGAAAAATGTAGCATTGATGAACGCTATAAAACAGGCATTTGATCCGGAAAAAATATTAAACAGAAAAATTAGCTATGTAAAATAGGATTTTCTGGTACAAAGAGAGCGGCTTTTGTTTTTACGGACAAGGGATTGGAAGGGCGGCAAAGCCGTTGCGGAACGAAGTGGAGCAATGCAGGCGAAAGCCAGAACCCTGCAAAGCCCGGTTTTTGTCAGCCAGCTTTGTTGGCTGACAAAAATGGCCCGGAATATTAAAAATAATTAGATGGAAGGCAAAAATGAAATCTTTATCTGTTAGAACTGCAAATTTTACTGATTCGGTTATACGCAGAATGACGCGCATTTCGTTAAAATACGATGCTGTAAATTTAAGCCAGGGATTTCCGGATTTTGAACCGCCAAAGCCGATTTTGGACAGGCTTGCGCAGGTTGCCTACGAAAATTTTCATCAGTATTCGTTAACGTGGGGAGCGCAGAATTTTCGCGAAGCGTTGGCGGCAAAACAGTCAAAATTGATGGGAATTCCTGTCGACCCGAATTCCGAAATTGTGACGACCTGCGGCGGAACAGAAGCGATGATGGCTGCAATGATGACGATTTGCAATCCTGGCGACAAAGTTGCGATTTTTTCGCCATTTTATGAAAATTACGGAGCGGACACAATTCTTTCGGGCGCAGAACCGGTTTATATTCCTCTTGTTCCGCCAAAGTACAATTTTGATCCGGAAAAGCTCGAAGACGCATTCAGGGCTGGAGCAAAAGCGCTGATTTTGTGCAATCCTTCAAATCCGTGCGGAAAAGTTTTTACTCTTGAGGAAATGACGGTGATTGCCGACCTTGCAAAAAAATACGATGCCTATGTTGTAACCGATGAAGTTTATGAGCATATCATTTACGCACCAAACAAAATGGTTTATATGGCGGCGCTTCCGGGTATGAAAGAACGGACAATTGTCTGCGGCTCGCTTTCCAAAACTTATTCGCTTACAGGCTGGCGGCTTGGCTATACAATTGCTCCTCCAGAAATTACAGACCGGATAAAAAAGGTTCATGATTTTTTGACAGTAGGAGCGGCCGCGCCTTTGCAGGAAGCAATAGTTACCGGTTTAAAATTCGGGCAGAAATATTACGACGAATTGACGGCAAAATATACTCACAAACGCGACATAATGTGTAAAGGGCTGGATTCAATCGGACTTAGGCACAATGTTCCGGAAGGCGCTTATTACATAATGATTGATTTTAAGGATTATATGAAAAAACTCAACGTAACGAGCGATCTTGAGTTTGCAGAAATTCTTTGCCGGGATGTTGGAGTTGGAATGGTTCCGGGTTCTAGTTTTTTTAAGGAAAATGTAAACGACTATCTGCGGATCCATTTTGCAAAAAAAGACGAAACTTTGAACGCAGCCCTCGATCGGCTTTCAGAAATCAATCAAAAGTTAAAATAAAACTTGGCAGAAAAATAAAACGCTTTAAGAATTCTTAAAGCGCAAAAACTCTGCCTAATTAGCCAGAACTTC
>DLLE01000037.1:13608-21156 GCA_002477955.1 Treponema sp. UBA7570
CAGATTTGTTTTTCTGTCATTATCGGGCTTGACCCGATAATCTACTGAAAAACTACACTAGATTGGCGTATCAAGCACGGCAATGACTGTTCTTTTCAAAATTCGACATTCAGGCTAATTTCCTTTGAAATTTAATGCACGATATATTAAAATAAAGCCATATTTTGCATAATACAAATAACCAATGGGGGTTAGCTGTGTCTGGTTTGATTAAAAAAGTTAGTTTGCGTGATCAGGTTTATGAATATCTAAAAAATGGAATTTTAAATCAGGATTTTAAACGTGGCGAGAATATAAATCTTGACGAGCTTTGCCGGACTCTCGGTGTAAGCAACACGCCGATTCGCGAAAGTATAAACTTGCTTGTAAAAGAGGGATTGATAGAATACAAGCACAATATGGGATTTTTTGTAATCGATCCAGATAAAAAAACGGTAAACGAAATTCTTCAGGTTGTTTTTTTTCTTGTAGTTGCCGCGTACCGTTTTTGCTATCGCAGTGGAAAAATGCCGAAAATTTTGCCTGAACTCGAAGCTCAGCTTCAAAAACAAAAGAAACTTTTGGACGAAGGCAATGCGGTTGGATATATCGATATTACGCACGATTTTGAACGCTGCATAATCGAAGGAGTAGGCAACTCAATGCTGGTCAAAGAATATGACGCCAAAGAAACCTTGATGGCGTTTATTTCGACCTATTATTCTGACAACAAACTGGAAGCCCTAAAAACAATTTACGCACAGCACGCGCACATTCTCGATCTTATGAAATCCGAAAAACTCGAAGAAGCCGTGCTTGCAATGCGCGAGCATTATTATAAACCGGAGCTTTACGTAAACGGCCAGAATCAAAAATAAAATTCGGGCGTTCCGGCTAAAGCCGTCGCTATGTTCCAGGTTCCGCTTGCGCTCCAGCCGCCTGCGGCGGCCGGCCTTGCCGCCTTGCACAACGCTAACGCTTTTTTGCAGAACGAGTTCCAATCACCTGGATTATCTGAACAAAAATAATCAAAATAACAACTGTGCTTGTCATTAACGGCGTGTTAAATCTTTGATAACCGTAGGTTAAAGCCAAATCGCCAACTCCGCCGCCACCGACAGCCCCAGCCATTGCCGTTGCTCCGAGCAAGCCAACAGTTCCTGTCGTAATTCCCAAGATAATTGAACCTTTTGCTTCCGGCAGAACAAATTTAAAAATCGTCTGAAAAATTGTTGCGCCCATCGCCTGGCTTGCTTCTATAATTCCCTTGTCTGTTTCAAAAAGCGCGTTTTCTATGAGCCGCGCAAGATATGGAGCAATGTATGCCGTAAGAGGAACAAGCGCTGCTGTTGAGCCTACGCGGGTTCCGACAATTGCTTTTGTAAACGGCATAATGTACACAATCAAAATTATAAATGGAACTGAACGGATTATGTTTATAATTGCGCTTATTATATTGTAGATAATCTGATTTTGCTTTATTCCGCCTTTTCGCGTTAAAAAAAGAATTATTGCAAGCGGAAAAGCGATTAAAAGTCCTGCCAAAAGCGAAATTCCGACCATATAGACAGTTTGCCCTATGCTGAGCCAGATTTTTGAAGCGCTGATTCCAAATATCATAATTTAACCTCCACTGCCGGAACACCGTGTTCCTTAAAAAATGTTTCCGCTGCTGCTAATTGTTTTTCTTCGCCAGTAATCTGCACTGTCTGAAAACCCACAACTTTTCCCTCAAGTTCTGTAACAGTTCCGTACAAAATCGAAATATTTACGCCAGTTTCTTTTATTGCAAGCGACATAATCGGATTGTCGGCGTTTTTTCCGTCAAAACGCAACCGAACGACTTTTTGAGGCTTGTCGTAATCTCGTAAATAACTTTTTACACTTTCCGGCAGCTGGTCGTTAATTACAGTCCGGATAAAACCTTTAGTAGTTTCTTTTTGCGGATTTCCAAACACGTCGATTACATTTCCGCTTTCGACAAGCTCGCCTTTTTCCAGAACAGCAACTTTATTGCAGACTTTTTGAATTACGTTCATTTGGTGTGTAATCATCAAAATTGTAACGTTTAAATCTTTGTTTATTTTTTGCAAAAGCTCCAAAATTGAATCTGTGGTTCGCGGGTCTAAGGCGCTTGTTGCTTCGTCGCAGAGCAAAATTTCTGGATTGAGGGTCAAAGCGCGTGCAATTCCAACGCGCTGTTTTTGGCCGCCGGAAAGTTCGTTTGGAAAAGAATTTGCTTTTTCGTCCAGCCCGACAAATTTTAAAAGCTGGTTTACGCGGGCTGTAATTTTTGATTTTGGCCAATGCTCAAGTTCCAGCGGAATTGCAATATTTTGAAAAACCGTGCGGCTTTGGAGCAGATTAAAATGCTGAAAAATCATTCCGATATTTTTTCTAAAACCGCGAAGGTTTTCGCCTCTTAATTCAAGGACATTTTCGTCATTTACAATTATGCTTCCCGAAGTTGGTTTTTCCAGAGCATTTATCATGCGCACAAGAGTTGATTTTCCGGCTCCAGAAAAACCGATTACTCCAAAAATGTCGCCTTTTTGCACAGAAAGCGAAATATTTTTTAGAGCGTGAACTTCGGAATCTTTGGATTTGAAAGTTTTGCTGATATTTATAAATTCAATAATATTTTTCATAAAAACTCCTGCGATTCTGCGTTAGGGATTGAAAGGGCGGCAAAGCCGTTTGCGGTTGCAGGCAGCCGCAAATGCAGGCGAAAGCCGGAACCCTGCAAAGCCCGGCCGCCGCTTGCGGCGGCAACGCCCTTAATTTTTTTTCAAATTTTAATTGAATTCGTATCCTTTTGGAATCCAGAAAAGTCCGTTTTCGTAATTTGTTTTTTCGAGATAAGCCTTAAATTCTGCGCTGTGGTAGGCGGCAACCAAATCTTTTGCCCACTGCGAGTTTACATTGTCTTCGCGGACAACAACCTGCAAAATCAAGTGAGGAAGAACATCTTCTTTTGCGAGCGCTGTGCTGGCGTCGATTCCGGCATTGTAAACGATTGAGCCTGTAATTATTACAAAGTCAAAGTCGTCCTGAACCTGAGGAATGTTCAAGCTTTTCATTTCGGTAAACTGGATGTTGTACGGATTTGACGCAATATCTTCGCTTGTGACTGTCGAAAGATTTACATTTTCGCGCAAAGTAATCCAGCCGATTTTCTGGAGCAGAACATAAGCTCTGGCAGTGTTTGCCGGGTCGTTTGGAACGGCAATTTTTGGTTTTTTAATATTTTTAATTTCGTCCAAGGATTTGTAATGGCTCGAAAACATGCTTGCAGGAACTGTCGGAATTGGTGTAATTGGAACAAGATGTCCGTTATTTCCTTTGTTGTAGTTTTGAGCGTAAGCCGTGTGCTGCTCAACGTTAAAATCAACATCGCCGCCATTTACAGCATCGTCCGCCAAAGAAAGCTCAGAATAATCGTAGCCTTTTAAGGTGTAGCCTTTTTTTTCAAGAATCGGTTTAACCGCATTTTCAAAAAGCACAGTGTAAGGGCCTTGCGAACGGCTGTAGGTGAGCGTTTTTTTTGCAGAATCCGTATTTTTGCCAGGCTCAGCCTTTTTTGTGCAGCCCATCAATGCTGCTCCGGAAATAATTAAAGCTGTTAATAAAAATAATTTTGTAACTCTCATAAAAACCTCCTGTGAGTTGCATTTTTTTTGGGTGCTGCCTTCGCTTTGCTCAGGCCGGGTGTTCCACCGTTGCGCTTTCGCTCCAGCCGCTTCCTTCGCTCCGCTCAGTCCAGTGGCCGCCTCCGGCGCGGTTCCATACCCTAGCACTTTTTTGTTTTTTAACCTATTGACTAACTAGGTAAAAGCGATGTATAACAAATACATCAAATAAACCTAGTATGTCAATAGGTTATACGAAAAATATATGAAAAAATTTTTTTATTCATATAAGTATAAGCGCGTAAAGCGGAGTGTAAGATAAAAACAGCCAAAAATAACGTCTGTTTTTATTTTTACAAGTTTGCGTTGCAAACTTTATTGGAGGCAAAAAATGAACAATTTATCGTCAAAAGAAGATTCTGCAAAATCAGAAAACAATTCACCATCTTTTATAGAAGCAAAAAGCCTTTTGGAATATATGTGGGAGCAGCGCTGCTATTTTCATTCGCATCCGGAACTTGGCCTTAAAGAATTTGAAACTTGCAATAGAATCGAACAGGAACTTAAAGCTTTAGGTTTGTCTCCTTACAGGGTTGGCCAGACAAACGTAATTGCCGAAATTGACAGCGGCCGCCCTGGCAAAACCCTTTTTTTGAGGGCAGACATAGACGCTCTTCCTGTTCAGGAAGAGAATAATGTTCCATATAAAAGCCAAAATCCTGGAATTATGCACGCTTGCGGGCACGACGGCCATGCAGCTTATCTTCTTGGAACTGCAAGACTTTTGCTAAACCACAAGGCGGATTTTTCTGGAAAAGTTATTCTGTGCTTTCAGGCCGCGGAAGAAATTGGCAAAGGCGCGAGACAGATTATTGAAGCAGGCGTTTTGGACAAAGTTGACAGGACTTTTGGAATTCACTTTCAGGCAGGAATGGAAGTTGGAAAAATCGGAGTAAAAACCGGAGCGGACATGGCAAGCTGCGACCGGATAAAAATCAAAATTCACGGAAAAGCGGCCCATATTACAAGACCACAGGACGGAGTAGATTCTGTTTTTATTGCAAGTCTAACCGTTGCAAAACTTCATACTGTTGTTTCGAGAGTGATTTCGCCGGTTGAAGGGGCAATTTTGGGAATCGGTTCTATTCATTCTGGAACAACGTACAACATAATCGCCGGCGAAGCCGAAATTGAAGGAACAATCCGCACTTTTAGCGCGGAAAGCCGCAAAAAACTTGCAGAAAAGGTTGAAAAAATTGCAAAAAATACAGCAGAAGAATTTGGCGGCAGGGCAGAAGTCGAAATTGAAGACATTTGCGATCCTTGCACAAACCCAAAAGAGACAGCCGCGGAAGTTGTAGAATCGGCAAAAAAAATCACAGCGCCAGAAAATGTAATTACAGACTTGGAAAAGCGTTTTGGCTCAGATAATTTTGCAGATTATTCAAGAAAAGCTCCTGGAACATATGTCCATGTAGGCTCTTCCGACAGCGAAAAAAACAGCTGGCCGCATCACAACGAGCATTTCGACTTGGCAAAAGAAAGTCTGGCGTATGCCGCTGCCCTGGCATTGCAGTATTCGCTGGATTATCTGAATAAAAGTCTGTAAAAAAACGCATTTGACCGGTTGGTGTAGCAAAATGCGCTCAAAAAGCTTTTTACACGTTTATAAATTTACTTTATTTTTTATAGCCGTTTTGTTATAATTACTATAAATAGAAACGAAAGAATCTGCCGAATTTGCGCGGATTTTTGCGGAGGAAAATTTTATGGATATGCAGATGAACTTTGTTCGCAAGCTTCCAGTTCCGGCTGAATTAAAAAAACAGTTTCCGCTCGGAGAAGAAGTTGCAAAAATTAAAGAAGCACGCGATCAGATTATAAAAAATATTTTTGAAGGCAAGGACGGCCGCTTTTTGCTGATTATCGGTCCATGTTCTGCCGACAACGAAACTGCCGTTCTCGACTACATGAACCGCCTTGTAAAAGTTCAGGAAAAGGTTAAGGACAAGATTTTTATTATTCCGCGCGTATACACAAACAAGCCGCGCACAAAAGGAACTGGCTATAAAGGCATGCTGCATCAGCCTGACCCGACAAAAGGCGAGGATATGCTTGCAGGAATTATTGCAATCCGCGAAATGCACACACGCGTTGTAAAAGAAACTGGCTTTACATGCGCCGAAGAAATGCTCTATCCGGAAAATCACCGTTATCTTTCTGACTTGCTCGCTTACGTTGCAGTCGGCGCCCGTTCAGTCGAAGACCAGCTGCACAGAATTGTCGGAAGCGGCGTTGGAATTCCAGTCGGAATGAAAAACCCGACTTCGGGCGACATTTCCGTAATGATGAATTCAATCACAGCGGCTCAGGCGCATCAGAAATTCTTGTACCGTGGCTGGGAAGTAACGACAGACGGAAATCCCCTCGCGCATGCAATTTTGCGCGGATATGTAGATGCTTACGGCCGGGCTCATGCAAATTATCATTACGAAGATTTGCGCGCGCTGATTGACGCTTATGCCGAATCAAAGCTTCAAAATCCTGCTGTAATCGTAGACTGCAACCATTCAAATTCCGGCAAAAAATATCTCGAGCAGATAAGAATTTCAAAAGACGTAATCCATAGCTGCCATTCGTCTGAAGACATAAAAAAAATTGTAAAAGGACTTATGATTGAAAGTTATCTCGAAGACGGCGCGCAGGCAATTGGCGACGGAGTTTATGGAAAATCAATCACCGATCCTTGTCTTGGCTGGGAAAAAACCGAAAAACTGATCTACGACCTGGCAGATTATCTGTAATTTTTGTATTCTGGCAAGCTTTCCGTACTTCCGCGTCTTTGCGCTCCATCGTTTTGCAAAGCAAAACGACGCCTTCGGCGGTACTCCAATCCCTGCCGCAAAAATTGAATAAAAAATATTAGATTTTGTTAAAAAAAAGGTTAAAATTTTATACAAATGAAATTTTAACCTTTTTTTAATGTTATAATGTCATTATGAAATCTGTAAAAGAAATGTCGGTTGACCAAAAATTGGTTCAGCTTGCAAAAGAAATAATTGAGCTTACACCCGAAAAAGACGAGCTTCCGCTCAAAGTAATCGAAATTTTAATCAACGATGAAGAAGTGCAGGCGATTCAGGATTATGCAAATACTGTTTCGATTGTCCGGCTTGGCTTTAACGACCATGGGCCTGTTCATATGCGCACAGTTTGCCGCAACGCGCTCAAAATGCTTAAAATTCTCTATACTTGCGGCATAAAGACCAGCCTCGAAAATGAGAATGCCGGAAGTTTTTCTGACAGCGTAACGGCAGTTGTAATTGCAAGTTTTTTTCACGATTTTGGAATGACGATCGGCAGACAGGACCATGAGCTTTATTCAGGAATTCTTGCATTCAATATGATAGAAAGAATTTTAAAAACTGTGCTTCCAGAATCAAAAGACTTGAACCGACGGGTTATAATCCGTTCCATGGCTCTTGAAGGAATTCTTGGCCACATGGGAACAAGAAAAATTCATTCTATAGAAGCCGGCCTGATTCTTATTGCCGACGGTTGCGACATGACAAAGGGACGCGCGCGAATTCCTATGGAAATGAATTCAAAACCGTCTGTTGGCGATATTCACAAGTATTCTGCAAATTCGATCGAAAAAGTAAAAATTCTTCAAGGCAAAGAAAAGCCGATAAAAATCGAAGTGCACATGAGCGCTGACGTTGGATTTTTTCAAATTGAAGAAGTTCTTCTGCAAAAAATAAACAACAGTCCGGCAAAAAACCTTGTGGAGCTGTTTGCAAGCGTTGAAGGGCAGGACGAAAAGCAATATTTATAAATTTTAGTTAAAAAAACTACTTTTGTAGTTTTTTTTTGACAAAATGCCGAATTTTGTATTGCAAAAAACGGTTTGAAAATTTATCATAGGCTCATAGGCTCATAG
>DLLE01000037.1:21204-40612 GCA_002477955.1 Treponema sp. UBA7570
TCATAGGCTCATAGGCTCATAGTATGTATTTTCAAGGAGTTTAGCATGCTTTTGGCCATTCTTGGCACGTTTGTATTATCTTTAGTCTTTTGTCCGTTAATTATTAGAATTTGCAGAAAATTAAGCCTTTATGATGAAGTTGATCCGCGCAAGATTCACACAGGAAATATTCCTCGTCTTGGCGGAATTGCAGTTTTTGCCTCTCTTTTAATTGTCTGGTTTTTTGTTCGTTTTGTTTTTAAAACTGTCGTGCTTAGTTCTTATTGGCCTTTATTCATAGGTTTTGGAATTATTCTTTTTTTTGGAATTTTGGACGACATTCTTAATATGCGCGCAAAATTAAAGTTTTTAATGCAGATTCTTGCGGCTTTAGTTGTGAGCGTAAGCCCTTATCACTTTACGACATTTTTGTACTGGAAATTTCCGCCTTTTGTCGGCGAAATACTTACTTTTTTCTGGATTGTTTCAATTGTAAATGCTTATAACCTGATTGACGGGATGGACTGTGTTTGTTCAGGAATTTCATTTTTTGCCTGTCTTTCAATAGGTTTTATGCTTTATAAGGCGCACAACGGCATGAGCCTTATTTATTTTATGCTCTGCGCGTCTTTGCTTGGCTTTATGTACTGGAACAAGCCGAACGCAAAAATATTTCTGGGCGATGGCGGAAGCCAATCTTTAGGATATTTGATCGCCGTTTCTCCGTTTTTCTTTTTTGACAATCCAAGGTTTAATTTCCGCGAAATTCCAATGATGGTTCTTATGTGCTCGATTCCTTTGACAGACGTAATTGCCGCAATCTGGAGACGTCTGCGTGAGCACAGAAAGATTTTTAGTCCTGACAGGGCGCATATTCATCACAAGCTTTTGAATATTGGCTTTTCAAAAAATGCGGCAATTTTGTTTTTGCTGTCGATTCAGGCAACTGTTACACTTGCAATTATTGTTTCATATTTTATGAAAGATCTTTCGGCAATTTGCCTTATATCATTTTGCTTGATTTTTATATGGGGAATATTTATTACCTTTCATTATTTAAATAGAGCGGTCAATCTCTCGCACAAAGGCAAGCTAGAGGACCATCCAATGGCAGAGCATTAAAGCGTCTTAAAAAAAATGAGTTTTTTTTTCGTAGCCCTAGGCGGAGCAGCAGGCGCTTGCGGCCGGTATGCCATTAGTCTTATTCCTGTCAAAACACAATTCCCGGTTCTGACGCTTGTTACAAATTTTTTAGGCGCAGTTCTCATTGGATTTGTTGTCGGAATAGCAGAAAACAAAAATGTTTCAAAAAACGCAATGCTTTTTCTAAAGACAGGAATTTGCGGCGGATTTACAACATTTTCAACATTCAGCCTCGAAGCCTATAACCTTTTTACGGCCAAAAATTGCGGAGTTGGCGGTTTGTATGTTTTTTTGAGCGTGGCAGGCTGTATAGCAGGGGTCTGGCTCGGAAAAAAATCTGTTTTTAATTTAATTTAAAAAATCTCAGCGACATTCCTTGTCATTATCGGGGCTAGACCCGATAATCTATTGAAATTTTACACTAGATTGCCGTGTCGGGCACGGCAATGACAAACATATTAGCAGAGGAATAAGAGCTAAGCAGCTGTTTTTAGTGAAAACTAAAGTTTTAATCTTGCTTTTTATGGGAGAACAAAAATGGGAATTATTGCCGGATTTATATTTTTTTGCATCCTTTTTTTTATAGTTTGCGCATATATCGGAGCACAAGGACAGCCGCCAAGGTGGCCTCATAATTATGGACACGATTACTACGAAGATGAAGAAGATTTTGACGATGAACATTCAGATTATGCAGACTTTGAAATAAAGGCGGCAAAAGGAAAAAGAGATTATTTTTCTGACGATCCGGCTCAGGATTATTGCTCTTATTATTCTCAAGTTGCGGACAACGCGGATATGGGCGATCGAGATTCCATGGACGAGATAAAAGGGGAGTGGTGATTTTTAGCCTTTAAGGGCAAAACGTTTAAATTCTGCAAATGGGCGAGTGCAGTGTAAGGAAACCGGTTGTTTTTGCATTTGCAATTGAAGAATAGAAACTCAAGCTATACTCTTCTTACCCTTACTGCCTCAGAAAAAGCCTCCACGCATTCAGCGCGCTCTCGGCTGTTCGGATTCAGGCTTGTTACAACCGCAATGCAAAAAAGCGGCTCTTCCTCGCAGCTCTCTCCATCGTAGCCAAGATTGAAGCTGTCCGGCAGATAAAGCTCCAGCTTTTTGGGTGTGTTTGTGTACGGATTCGGTAGAGGAATCCATTCAGAACGGGGCGCATACACATTCTGCTCCATGCACGGAACAAGAAACACGCCGCATATTTCGCCGCCGACTTTAAGCCCGTTTCCTTTTATGCGGAGCGGCCGGTTCATATAAATCGTGTTTTCTTCCGCGCTTTCCGCCGCAAGGCTTTTGACTTCTGAAATATAGATTCTTGAATTCCGCAGTACAATCTGCGACGGCAGAATGTTCTTCAGAGCTTTTTCCGCTTCCTTTGACGGCGTAAACGCAAGCTTAAAATGCCTGGAGATTTCGCCCGCGGTCATAAACTGTTCAACGCTGCCTTCTACTGAAAAACCGAGCGTTCCAAGCCCCAGAAGGTCAACCGCAAGCCCATCCGAAAGAGCCTCTTTCGCAGCCTTTGACAAAATTTCCGCCGCATACAATAGAGTCTCCTCAGAAATAACAGTTCCGCCTCTTTTCGAGCGCGCAACGAGCTGCTCTGTAGAAACCACATTATTTCTGATTTTCCCAACGCACTTTCCAATCCTGTTTCCGTCCTTGTCCTTCAAGTTCGACGGATAAACCGAGACAAAAACTCTTCCCTTTGGCTTTTCAAGCCCTAATTCCTCTTTCATGGCAATTTCTCCGCTGCAATTTCATTCAGTTTTCTAGTTTTATCAGTATAGCACTGATTAGCTAATCAAGATACTGCTGATTAGTTAATCATCATACCGCTGACAAGCTAATCAGCAGACTGATGATATGTTAATCATTGCTCCGCTTATTAACCTTATCAGCATATCACTTATTAAACTAATCAATATACCGCTGATTAGTCTAATCAGCGGTATATAACACAGAGGCGTTGCAGACAGTAACATAGAAATGTTTTAGCCGGCGTAAAGGAACAATCTGAGTTCATCTAATGGAAGCAAATCAAGCCGAAAAATATGCTAGACACTATGCCGTAAAACTGTAAAGCGTAACGCCTGTATTATAGAAAAGACACTGAATAAAAAACTGTCAATAGGCGCGGCCAAGCTTCAGCAAGACAGCAATATCCTATTTCTTTCTTCTGAGCGCCCTGATTTTTCCAAGGGGATAGAGCCTTGCATTGCAAACAGCGCTTTGCGTGTTTTTCTCAAGCGCGCACTCAAAAAATCCGAGAGCGCACAGAATCAGAAGAAGATTGTTGAACGCCGGAACAGAAACAAAATTATGCAGAAAATCTCCGCCTGAAAGCTCAAGTCGTTTTCCAAAACAGGCGGAAGTTTTTGACTTGCAAGAATTTGCAGTATTTTCTGATTCAATCTGGACAAAATAGCCAGCTCCTTCTGCTGGAATATAGAACTTTGGAATTTTACTGGCTATCTCGTCATAAAAAGAATTCTCGATTTTCTCAAAGCTCACAGGATTTTCAAAAAGCGGACTTTCAAGAAAGCCGCATACAGATTCAATTTGACTGATTTTCTCCTGCGTTGTCTTAGGCGAAAGCCAGTAGCGCGCGCTTAGGTTTAGATGCGGAACAAGAAAAGCCGCGTCAAAGCTGTTAGGAGCGTTTGCAATAACTTCAACAGCATCGCGGCTTGTCGCAGCAGATTTCAGTTTTTCTTCTATTGTGTTATCCATTTTTTGAAGGGCGGGAGTGGATTTTATAATCTCGCCAGCAGAAACTGGAGAAAAATTGTCTTCAGCGCAGACAGAAAGCTCGGCAAGATTTTTGTATTTGTCAAGAACGGAAAGGTGGGCGGCAATGTAGCGGCGAAAAACAGCCGGGCAAAAGACAAAGCCGTTTTTATAAATTGCGATATTCTCAAGAACATACTTCTGCTTCTTTTGAATGTCGTTCAGAATTTCAGACTTTTTGAGGCTCTTGTAGCTCGAATCGCTGATGTCTTCGTCAAGAATTCCGGATATTCTATAGGCGCGGCTGGCAGAAAGGACAGGATATTTCACAAGCAGAACCAGCAGATTTTTGCTGCTTTGCGGAAGTCTCTCAAACCACATAAGAAACGCCTCCTGCATTGACAAAAGCCTGCTTGCGTATTTGTAGACTTCATCTTTTGGAAGCACAAGGTGGTCATTTTCCCTCGAAGTGTTAAAGACAAAACGCCTGAGACGGCGCTCGTTGAACCAAAGCGTGCGGCTTTTATAAAGGTCAAGAATTTCATTTGAGCAAATCGAGCTGTGCAGTAGAGATGAAAGACTGCTGTTTGAATATACCGGCATAGGAATATTATAGCATAGAAAACAGTAGTGCACAGTTAGATTATCGGGTCAAGCCCGATAATGACAGAAAGTCAAGGCCATAATGACAAGGGAGGCAAACCCGATAATGACAGAAAGTCAAGGCCATAATGACAAGGGAGGCAAACCCGATAATGACAGAAAAATCAAACAC
Organism: Treponema sp. UBA7570; assembly: GCA_002477955.1. Lineage (GTDB taxonomy): Bacteria > Spirochaetota > Spirochaetia > Treponematales > Treponemataceae > Treponema_D. Next base: position 25,847 of record DLLE01000037.1, read on the forward strand.
GAAAATGACAGTCCGCTTTATGTTGTTCCCTTGCTTGTCAAGTAGACAGAATAGGCATTACAAAAAGATATAAGATTTTTATCGAATTTTTTAGATTTACAAAGTTTGCTTTTATGATATATTATTGCGAACTGATTATTTTAATTGAGCAAAAAAATGAAAAGCATTGAAATGGATATGACCCAAGGTTCGCTTTTTAAAAAGATTTTTATCTTTAGCGTGCCTCTTGTAATTACAAATGTTCTCCAGATTTTATTTAATATGACGGATACGGCGGTTGTAGGACGTTTTGCCGGTTATCTGCCTCTGGGCTCTGTTGGTTCTACCGGACAAATGGTCTTTTTTTGTTCAGGAATTTTAACCGGACTTGGCGGCGGCGTAAACGTTCTGGCGGCAATCTGCGTCGGTCAAAAAAATTATAAAGATTTTGAAGTTACAGTAAGAGCGTCGGCCGTCGCATGTTTTTGCATTGGAATTTTGCTTTTGGTTGCCGGTGTATTTTCTGCCACAGGAATTCTCAATCTCTTAAACACCAAACCTGAACTCTTGCACGATGCGGCCGTTTATTTTAAGATTTATATGCTCTGTATGCCGGCAATGGCAATGTACAATTTTGGAAATGCCATTTTAAGCGCCCAGGGCGACACCCGCTCTCCCCTTCTCTATCTGATTGCCGCAGGAATTGTCAATGTTTTTCTCGATCTGCTGCTCGTAATTGTTTTTAAGCTTTCAGTCGTTGGAGTCGGCGTTGCAACCGTAATTGCGCAATACATTTCGTGTATTCTTACTTTACGGAAAATCTACAAAGTCCTGTCAAAAAATAATTTTGATTTTAAGTACAGACAGATTTCTAGTTACAAAATTTTACAGATAATCAAAATCGGTGTGCCAGCCGGCCTTCAAAACGCGATATTTGCAATTGCAAATCTTTTTATTGTTGCGGCTGTAAACTCTTTTGACGCCGCCATGGTTGCGGGAAACGCCGCTACAATGAATGGCGACAACCTCGTTTTTAACATTATGTCTGCATTTTATACTGCCGGCGCAACTTTTATCGGACAAAACCTCGGAGCGCACAAAAAAAAGCGAATCCTTAGTTCATATTTTATAAGCATGGGCTACGCAGCCATTGCAGGCTTTGTGCTTGGAGGTATTCTCTTTGTCTTTGGACAGGAATTTTTGTCGCTCTTTACAAAAGACCAGGCCGTTGTCGGCTACGCAATGCAAAAATTCAAAATTATGACTTTTAGCTTTGGAATTTCTGCCTTTATGGACGGAACAATTGCCGCAAGCCGTGGGCTTCGAAAAACTTTAGTGCCCTCAATAATGGTTTTTATCGGTTCTTGCGTCTTGCGCGTAATCTGGGTTTTTACGATTTTTGCACATTATAGAACAGTCGAAAGCCTCTTTTTGCTTTATCCGTTCAGCTGGGCGGCTACTGCGGTTTTTGAAATCGTTTACTTTGCAATCATTTACAAAAAAGAAACAGCCGACATGTAGACAGACAAAAAATTTGTTTTTGCAATGCTTTGACAGGAGTTTGAATTGAAAAAAGACGATTTGCTTTTGATAGTCGATATGCAGAATGTTTATGCCCGCGGCGGAAAATGGGAATGTCTTGACACAGAAGGAGCGGCTCAAAACCTTCAAAAAATAATTGACCGCGGACTAAAAAACGTAATTTTTACACGGTTTATAGCAAACGAAACTTCTCCAAAAGGCGTCTGGGCAGAATACAATAAAAAGTACAGCGATGTAAATTCCGATTTTTTTGCAAACCAAATGTTAAAAGAATTTGAGCCTTCCTTAAAAAAATTTCCTCTTTATACAAAAAGTGTCTATTCTTCGCTTGCAATCCCGGAAGTTTTAGAAGCCTGCAAAAAAGCAGGGCGCGTCATTATCGGCGGAGTTGTTGCCGAATGTTGCGTTTTATCCACTGTTTTTGCTTTAATTGACGAAGGAATTTACACAGTTTATTTGACAGACGGAGCAAGCGGACTAGACAAGCCAAAAGAAGACGCCGTCAAGCTGACATTATCCGGACTTTCTCCCTTGCACCTAAAAATGATGTCAACTCAGGAATATCTCAAGGAAAAGTAACAAAACAAAAAATGGGCAGCCCGGCAACAAGTTGCCGTCGGGCTTTGCGCAGTTCCGGCTTTCGCCTTCATTGCCGGCGACTTTGCCGCCGGCAACGCTGCGCGCTGCTCCAATCCCTGCCGCAAACTAAATTTTCTTAAAAAGATTTATCATTTCAAGAGCGCCCAGTGCGCAGTCATAGCCTTTATTTCCGGCTTTTGTGCCTGCACGTTCAATCGCCTGCTGAATCGTATCTGTTGTTAAAATTCCAAACATTACCGGCAAGCCTGTATTGAGAGAAACCTGGGCAATGCCTTTTGAAACTTCTGCGCAAACATAGTCGTAATGGCTCGTTGCTCCGCGGATTACCGCGCCAAGGCAGATTATTGCGTCATATTTTTTGCTTTCTGCAAGGTGTTTTGCCGCTACAGGAATTTCAAAACTTCCTGGAACCCAGCACAAGTCAATGTTTTCTTCTTTTACATCGTGGCGTAAAAGTCCGTCGCGCGCGCCTTCAATCAATTTGCTTACAATAAATTCATTAAAGCGGGCTGCAACAATCGCAATTTTTGGATTTCCTTCAGAAACCAGTTTTCCTTCTAAAATATTCATTTTGTTCTCCATAAAAAAATATGTTATTTAAACGGGCAATTCCCGCGTTAGGGGGGTGGAGCCATGCCAAAGGCAGTGCGCAAGCACCGCGCGTTTGGCGGCAAAGCCGTCAAAGGAACGCCCTTTTTTTGTATCAATTACAGAAAATGTCCCATCCGCACGCGTTTTGTTGTCAAATACTGAATATCCTGTGGCCTTGTCGGAACCGTCAAAGGAATACGCTCTGTAATTTCGATTCCTGTGTCTGCGCCGTTTATCTGGTTTATTTTGTCAGGATTGTTTGTCAAAAGGCGGATTTTTTTGATTCCAAGCTCCTTGAGCATCTGGATTCCGCAGTTATAATCGCGTGCGTCTGCCGGAAGTCCGAGAGCCAGATTTGCATCGACTGTGTCCATTCCGCGGTCTTGAAGCGCATACGCTTTTATTTTGTTTAAAAGCCCGATTCCGCGTCCTTCCTGACGGAGATACAAAAGAACTCCGCGGCCTTCTTCTGCAATTTTTTCCATTGCCGCAGAAAACTGATCGCCGCAGTCGCATTTTAAGGAGCCGAAAGTATCTCCTGTTAGACATTCGCTGTGAACGCGGCACAAAATGCTGTCTTTGCCGTTTACATTTCCCATTATGAGCGCGGCGTGCTCTGCCCCTGTGATTTTGTCTAAAAATCCGACGAGCTTAAAATTGCCCCATTTTGTCGGAAGCTTTGCTTCGGCAACTTTTTCCACGATTTTTTCGTGAGTTTTTCTGTATTTTATGAGCTGTTCAATCGTAACAAGCTTTAGATTCCATTCCGCTGCCATTTTTTTGAGCTCTGAAAGACGCGCCATGTGTCCGTCGCCGCTCATAATTTCGCAGCAAAGTCCTGCCTGTGTCAAACCAGCAAGCCTGCAAAAATCAACTGTTGCTTCTGTGTGTCCTGTCCGTTCAAAAACTCCGCCTTCCTTTGCAACAAGCGGAAACATATGGCCTGGACGGCGGAAATCATCAGGCTTTGAAGTTTTGTCGGCAACTGCCATTGCTGTAATAGAACGGTCAAAAGCGCTGATTCCTGTCGAAGTGTTTATATGGTCGATACTGACGGTGAATGCGGTTTCGTGGTTGTCCGTATTGTCCGCAACCATCTGCCCAAAACCAAGATTTTTTGCAATCTGACGGCTTATTGGCATACAGATAAGGCCTTTTGCCTTTGACGCCATAAAATTTAAAATTTCCGGAGTTGCAAATTCGGCGGCACAAATTAAATCGCCTTCGTTTTCGCGGTCTTCGGCATCCGTAACCATAATCATTTTGCCGGCCTTTAAGTCTGCCAGAGCGTCTTCTATTTTATTGATTCCTTCTGTCATTTTTTTCTCCTGTAAAAAGTCAAGCTTAATGAAAACTCGTAAAACTTGTCATAAAATTTTCGAGCGATTTTTCTTCATTGTCTGCGTTTTTAGAATTTTTATAATTTACAAAATGCTCAATATATTTTCCTACAAGATCACATTCAATATTCACGTAAGAGCCGTTTTGCATTTTGCTTAAAGTTGTGTTTTTCCATGTATGCGGAATTACGGCAACGCTAAAAACAGTCTCGCTTTCTCCGTAATTTACGCTTGCAACAGTCAGGCTTATTCCATCAACACAAACTGAACCTTTTTCGATTATGAATTTTCCAATTTCCGCCGAAACCGCAATTTTTATGTTTACGGCGTTTTGCTCGTTTTGAGAAGAAAGAAAGATTCCTGTTCCGTCAATGTGTCCGCTTACAATATGTCCTCCAAAACGTCCGTCTGCCTTCATTGCGCGTTCAAGATTTACTTCGCAGCCTGATTTTAAGCTGCCGAGGCTTGTCCGTCTAAAACTTTCTGGAGTAACGTCGGCTGTAAAACTGTCCGAGTTTTTTGAAGCTACTGTCAGACAAGTTCCGTTTACGGCAACGCTTTCGCCCAAAACCAAACAACTGGCAAAAGAACATTTTATGTTCAAAATAAGAGAAGAAGAGCTTTTTAAGATTGAATTGACTGTTCCTTTTTCTTCAACAATTCCTGTAAACATTTTGATTCTTGCCCTTTTTTTTAATTTTCCAGAACATATTTAAGAAGAATATCTTCTCCAAAAGCTTCAATTTGCGGTTTTCCGAGATTTATACATTCTGACGGAAGCTCAATTCCCTTCCCTTTTACCGGGTTAAAAATCGTGTGCCCGTCGTTTCCAAAAATTTTTGGCGCAATGTAAACCTGCAATTCCTGAACAAGTCCTTTTTCTTCAAAGAAAAAACTTCCGTTCAAGGTTCCGCCGCTTTCTACCAAAACGGAATCTATTCCCATTTCTCCCAAAATCTTAAGCTGGCTGTAAAGAAGCGAATGATTTTTTTCTGTTTTTGCAGACAAGACTTTTACGCCACGGCTTTCCAGAACATCTTTTTTTATAAGCTCAGTTTTGGTCAGTTCAGGCTTGCAAAAAACAATTACTGGAATTTCTTTTGCTGTCTGAACCAAAGCGCTTTCCGGATTAAGCTTTAAATGGCTGTCTAAAACCACGCGAACCGGCTGTCTGTGCTCCAGACCGTCGTCAAGGCGGACATTGAGCATTGGATTGTCTTTTTTTGCTGTTCCGATTCCTGTCAAAACCGCCATTACATTTGCGCGGGTCTTGTGCACATTTTTGCGCGCCAACGGGCCTGTAATCCAGCGGCTTTCGGCTTTTGAAGTTGCCGTCTGTCCGTCTGCCGTCATTGCGTATTTTAAGATTACATAAGGCATCTTGTTTTTTATGTAATGAAAAAATACCGGATTCAATTTATCACATTCATTTTTTAAAAAACCAGATACAACTTTAATTCCGGCTGTTTCGAGAATTTTTTTACCTTTGCCGTTTACAAGAGGATTTGGGTCGCTGCTGCCATAAATTACTTCCGAAATTCCGCTTTCGATAATGGCCTGAGTACAAGGAGGCTGTCTTCCAGTATGGCAACAAGGCTCAAGAGTTACATAAATTGAAGCGCCGCGGACATCGACTTTTTTTTCGGCGGCATTTTTTAGAGCGTCGCGTTCGGCATGCAGACTACCGAGTTTATGATGCCATCCTTCTGCAATAATTTTGCCGTTTTTTACAATCACTGCGCCGACAAGCGGATTGGGATTTGTAAAACCACGGCCTTTTTCTGCAAGAGCAATGGCGCTTTTCATACATTCTTCTTTCATTAAAACAGTTTTATATCAAACTAAATTATAATTCAAGAGCTTAAATCAATTTTTCAGCAAATTTTTCGAGCTGTTTTTCAACTTCCTCATTTACGGCTATTTTTATCGTAACCTTTTCTTCCAAAATTTTTATTTCTTTTAACGGCTCAAGCAGTTTTGCCATAGCTTTTGCTGCAAGCGGCGCCCAGGAACAATTTTCGATAAAAGCAACTGTTCTGTTTTGAAAGTTCCGCTCCGCAAGGTGAGAAATAAATTCGCGCATTTTAGGAAAAACTTCTCCATTGTAAGTTGTCGAAGCCAAAACAAGTTTTTTATAGCGGAAAGCGTCGGCTACACATTCAAAAATGTCATTTCGCGCAAGGTCTTTTATCAAGACATTCTTGCAGCCTTTTTCTCTTAAAATTTCTGCAAGTCTTTCGGCTGCCTGCTTTGTATTTCCGTAGACAGAAGTATAAGCGATAAAAATTCCGTCTGTTTCCGCTTCGTATTTTGACCATGTATCATAATACTTAATATATTTTTCCAGATTTGAATCAAGAACAGGCCCGTGCAAAGGGCAAATTTTTTGGATTTCAAGATTTGCCGCCTTTTTAAGAACTGCCTGCACATTCGCACCAAATTTCCCGACAATTCCAAAATAATAACGTCTGGCTTCGTCCGTCCAGTCAAGAGAAGAATCCAAAGCTCCGAATTTTCCAAATCCGTCCGCGCTAAAGAGAATTTTTTCTGTGCTTTCGTAAGTGAACATAACTTCCGGCCAATGCACATTCGGAGCGGCAATAAAATTCAAGACATGCTTTCCAAGCTCAACTTTGGAGCCTTCCGAAACTACAATCTGCCGTTCAGAAAAATCCGTGCCGAACATATTTTTCATCATCGAGAACGCCATTTTTGAAGAAACAATTTTTGAATCCGGATATTTTTTCATAAAAGCGGCAATGTTCGCAGAATGATCCATTTCCATGTGCTGCACAACCAAAAAATCCGGCTTTTTGCCAGCCAACGCGTTTTCGATATTCTTAAGCCATTCTTCTCCAAAATTTCTATCAACGCTGTCCATAACGGCAATTTTTTCATCAAGGATAAGATAGGAATTATAAGACATTCCCTCAGGAACAGGAAACTGTCCTTCAAACAAATCGATTTTGTGGTCATTAACACCAACAAACTTAACCGAATCCGAAATTTTCATATCTTTCATGGCACTGCCTCCTATAAAAAACGTGTCAAAACTTTAGAGCAAAACTTCGCTTATAACCTTCCCCGACAATTTTTTTACAGTATCTTTGCTAGCATCAATATCTGTTCCGATTTTCTGGCCAGTTTTAGCGGCAATACTGCAAAAATCATTTTTAAAATCTTCCAGATGAACCGTGTCTGTCAATTGCAGCAAAAGCGAAATAAAAAACATAACAATATAAAGAGCGCCGTAAATTCCCATCGCCTCGCTTATTTCCGTTATATGCGAAATTCCAATAATTACTAGAATAATCCACAAAAATCCGGAAATCGACCTTGCCCCGATCCAAGAAAGAAGAATTATGAGCAAAAGACAAGTCTGGCTGTTTATGTTCAAAACCGGCACATTCCAAACCTCGTTCCCGACAAACATCGAACAAAGCCCGGAAATTGCCCAAATATTTACAATCGCCTGCACAACCGAAAAAAACACCTGTTCCGCCGAGTCTTTCTTAAAAAAATTATATCTCAAAAGATAAGAAGCATAAATAAAAACCGCCGCAATCGCAGTCAGCATTGTCGCCTGCACAGAAACATCTTTTTCGATTTTATGCGTAAAAAACCAAAAATAAGTTTTAGAAACTTCGCTTTTAAAAGTAAGAAACGAAATTATAACCGGCACAAGCATCAAAAAAACGCCTGCAATTTCCATCCATCGCTTGCCTTTCTGCGCCGACGACAAATTCTTTCCGAGGAGCTTTTCAAAAAAAGCCGGCTCGCCAAATTTCCTATGCCGGTACGTATCCATCGCAATAAAACCAGTCAAAATCAAAAAAAGAACAATTCCAAAACCAGCCATAAAACACAAAGGCCGCCTCAAATCCTGTATTTGCTTTTGTTTTAGAATATTTTCCTGAACAGTCTTGTCGTAATGAACCAGCCAATCTCGTTCAGTTCGGTTTTGTTTTTTAAACTCAATTACAAGATTTTCCGTTTTTCTTTCTATATAAATGTCGTCCCTCAAAAATAAATCGCCGTTTTCGCTCTTAAAAAGAATTCTGTATTTAACTCCGGTTTTTAACTGCCATTCTTTTTCGCAAGCAATGCTCTTTTCGTCAAATTCTTCGCCGTAAAACTCTGCCCTGCGCTGCATTTTTCTTAACGTTCTTTCGAATTTTGACACTGGCAAAAGATTTACACTCTGCTGAACCGGAGGCTTTTCGCCTTCGATTACAAAAATTGACGTTATTATAGAATTTGTGCCGTTTCTTAAAATCACATCGCTTGCCGCGCTCAAAAAACACAGACTAAAAACAGCAGACCAGCAAAAACAAAAAAATCTTTTCATTCAAACTCCAAAAACCACACATTAAATAATAACCGCGGTTTCAAAAATCATCAAATACAAACTTGCATGAAGTTCGCTCAATGCAAACAATCTATTTAAACAACCTTTTTTTTCTGTTATTCTGATAGTCCAATTAAAAAGAACAGGAGTTTACAATGAACTTTGAAAATACACAGGTCTGGGGTTTTGAACACGCAATCCGCGGAATGAGAAATCCCAAAAACAGCTGGGCAAAATCTGACAGCACTTTTAACGGGATTCTGGCAAATATCGGTTCCGCCGACTTAAAACTTATGCAGACACTCATAAAAAGCGGCTCAGAACATCGAAAATTTTTGCGCCAGATTTTTGTTTCTGTAGATATTACCGCTCCAATGTACTGGTGGAGCGAATTTGACACTTACAAAGTTTCGACAGTTGCAAATTCAACAAGCAAAATGCACAAGCTCGCCTCAACGCCAATCACTTTTGACTGTTTTGAACACGATGATTTTATAAACACCGATTGCGGTTCAACCTTCAAAGACGCTCAATCTGCCTGGCAGTCTTTAATTGAAGTTCTCGAATCCCTAAGAAACAAATTCAACGAAACAAAAGAAAAAAAATACTGGAAAGAACTGATCCGCCTTCTTCCGGAAAGCTGGCTTCAAAAACGCACAGTAACAATGAATTACGAAAATCTTCTCGGAATGTGCTCGAACGGACAAAGACGGCACCACAAACTAAACGAATGGTCGGGAGAAGACAATCCATCTCTCAAAAATTTCATTTCCTGGGCAAAAACACTTCCATACGCACAGGAACTGCTCTTCCAAAAAACAAGAATGGAAGAACTTGCCGAAGAAAACGTAGGATTAAAATCGGCCTTAAAAAAACTTGAAGCCAATTCTTAACAAAAAAACCGGTTTGAAATTTTTCAAACCGGTTTTTTGTTTTAATTTATTACTCCAGTCACTGCAAGAACAGAAATACTTGTCGAAACTGCCGACAAAATCGTTGTTATTACAGGAGCGTATTGATTAAAATAATACAGTCCGCTGTTTGCTTTTGCGTCTATTGTCATTTCCGGCAAAATAAATTCAGTCTTTTTATGTTTTTTTCCGTTAATGTCGGTTATTGTTACTGCGTCCATTTTATTCTTTTCTTTTATAAATCCACCGGCAAGCCCAACATAGTAATCCCAGGTTCTGTCAGGAATATAAGGATAACGTCCAGGAGAATAAACTGCGCCGGAAACCGTCACAAAGAACTGTTTAAAAGGCACAATAAGGCGGTCATTGTATTTAATTTCAATCTTACTGTAATAAGTTGCATCGTAAAGCATTTTTGAAAGATCAACAGGAATAGTTTCTGATCCACGCAAAATATAAGCGTTTTCCAAATCCGAAACATTCGTAAACATATTTTTATTGTTTCTTACAAAAAACGCATAATCTTCGCCATTGTTAAATCGCATGGCAACTTTTGTAGAAGCGACAAGATTGGTATTGGTATTGGTATTGGTAACTGCGCCTTCAACAAAAAGCACAGGCTTTAAATCTTCAAAAGTAGAAACTGTAACTTCATCATAGCAAATAAGTTTAAAATCGTCTATATAAGACTGTTCGTTCAAATACAATTTTTCACCAGAATCATGCTTTCCTGTAACAGAGCGATAAAGTTCAATTCTCGAAAGATCGGCCAAAGATTCAAAACCATTGCCATAATAATCGATAAGCTTTTTTAAGTTTTCTCCGTCAAGAAGTTCATAAACTCCAGGACGTTCAACAGCCCCATTCAAGGCAACACGGCGAGTAATTCTATTTACGACAATTTTGTCGCCAGGACGCAAATAAGGATCCTGCGACAAATCGCCTTTTCTGTCAGCGAGAAATAAATCATAAGTTTTTTCTTCGCCACTTTCCGAAACAATTTTTATATTCCTTGAAGATGAGTAATCCGTAAAACTTTCTTTTATAAAAGTAGAAAGCCTTGTCAAAGCCCAGGCATTTTTCTGAACAGTCTTAACAACTTCGCCCGTAATTGTCACACGAAAAGTTGCCGGAGAAGTAAGAACAAACTGAACTCCGCCCATCGGATAGTTTTTCTGAACAATTCCTGTAACCATGTTTTTTAACTGAAGATATGTAAGATCTTTGCAGTCTATTACGCCAAGGTTAGCAATGCGGATTTTATAAGTCGAATCCACAGGAATTGAATAAGAAACTGGTGTCGCTCCAGCAGCAAAAGCCAAGGTATAAACATCACCGGCAGTTACAGGATAGGAACTTTCCGACATTGCAAGCTGCGCATCTGGAGTGTCATTTGCCTGCTGTCCAATTCTCGACTTTGAAACAACAGAAGATATAGACCCATTTTCTATTTCCGCTGTTTGTTGAGTTACAGCTTTTGCAGCACTATATGTCGTTTGATTTTGAGATTTTAGCATTTTCTGCAAAGCGGCAGCGTCTTGCGCAAAAGCAAAACCGGAAGTCAAAAATAAAGCTATAATACCAAGTTTTATAAAATTTCGTAAAATTTTCATATTTAAACACTCTCTTTTTTTGTCTTTAAATTAAGTTTTTTCTGAGCCTCAGGATCATTTTTTATGTTCTGCCAGGCATTCAATGCAAAAGCCGCAAAAACCGAAATAAAAAATGCCGCAAAAGTAATGATTATGCAAAGTTTTCCGCGGCTAGGCTTGCTCTTCATATCAGGAATTTCCGGACGCTCAAGAATTTGAAAAACAGGCTGTTCACTTTGCATTTTTACTTTCAAAAGTTCATACTGAGTTTTTAACTGTTCATAAACTTTCTGCTGCGCGCTTAATTCCATTTGAATTCTTGCAGTTTCGATTGAAACATTCGGACCGCCCCAAACAGAAACGCCTTTATTTACAGACGCGCCCAAATTCTGAGCCTCTTTTTCAAGCTTTAAGATTTCTTTGTACGTTGCGTCGATATTTGCTTCAAGATTCTTTTTTTCAATCCGGTTAGAATCAAGTCCAAGTTCATCAAAGCGGTTTTGCATCCAGTCAACGGCAAAATTTACAACATCTCTTGCAAAAACAGGATCAATGTCTGTAAAACCTATTGTAAAAACGCTGCTTTCCTCATCATAAGTAGAAACAAGCGTCTTTTTTAAAGCCTTTCTAGTGCTCGTAACAGGAAATTTTTCAATCTTATAACGCTCAGTCAAATTGAATTTTTTATTAACTGCGTCCAAATATTCATTTGAAGTGCTTAAATAATTTGCAAGCGAGCTGCGGGAAGAGCCGCCGCTGCCAACGCTAACGCCTGCTAAACTTGCAAGCGAGGAAAGAGAGCCGGACAAAGAGCCTGAGCTAGAATCTTCTTTTATGAGCATGTGAGCCTGAGGCGTAAACTGGTTTGGAAGAGGAGATTTTTCTGGCGGCAATTTTAAAGAGATTATAGAAAAAACTACTGCTCCAATTATTGCAAGTCCCGTAACTGCAATAATCATAAATTTATAATGAAGAAGAACTGCAATTAAATCCAAAAGCGAAATTTCATCGTCATTCTGCTCCGCAGTCTGTGAAGCAGTTTCTATATTTTGTGAATTTTCCATTTTGACAGTATAAAAAAATAAATACCTTAATTCAATACACTGTTGCAATATGAATAATCATGCTTTCTATCGGTTGTTTTATTGCAGAAGGAATTTTCTCAAGACTGTCAATTATTTTCCGGTTCTTTTTATAAAATTCAATATATTGATTTTTATCTTCTATTTTTTGCAAAACAGAATTGTCATTCTGTTCCGTTTGAGTTTTTTCTTTTTTTAAAAAGCGCTCCGTTGCCGGACGAATTTCTAAATCTTTTTCGTCAATCAGATATTCGAGAGGAACTTCCAGAACTTTTGCAATTTTTAACGCTGTGTCTACTCTTGGCATACTTTCGCGTTCAATACCAAGACCAATTCCCTGATAAGCAATATTTGCGCGAAAAGCTAATTCTTTGCGGGAAATCCCTTTATATTCTATTTCCCTCTCAACGTTTTGCCAAAAACTCATTGTCGCATTTTACTACTTTAGTAGTTTTTTGAAGTTGATTTTCTACAGATGATACATTAAACTACTACAGTAGTTTTTTCTTAAAGAGGGAGCGCAGCCGTGCATTTTTTTAAAACATCTATTGTAACTTCTTTTTTTCTTGCTTTTATTCCTTGCTTTGTTTTTTCACAGGCACAAGTTGCAAATTCAGCCGGGACTTCAGACTCGGTAAAAGAAGAAAAATCTCTTTTTCAGGCAAATGCGCAGCTTGCCATGTCGAGCGCAGATTATCAGGTTACGGCAGGCGACACTTATGCCCTTGCCTTTTACTCAAACGGAACGTCAGTTTCTTACACAATTACAGTAGATTCATCTTATAAAATCCGAATCGCAAATTTGGGCTCTCTAAACTGTGCGGGACTTTCTTTCTTGCAGCTTAAGCAAAACATCGAAAACCTCGTAATGAAAAACTATCCGCTCAGTGTCGTAACCTTTGTTATGCTCCAGCCAGGCATCTTTAAAGTCGTAATAAAAGGCGAAGTTTCCGCTGTTCACGAAGAAAATGCCTGGGCTTTGACAAGGCTTTCTGCAATTGCCGCCAAAGCAGGACTTACAGAACAATCCTCAACCCGAAACATAAAAATAACAAGCCAAAATGGCAAATCAAAAATCTGTGATTTATTTAAGGCAAGGCGCAACGGCGATTTTTCGCAAGATCCATATTTGCGTCCAGGCGACACAATCGAATTTTTCCGGCGCAACCGCAAAGTTTCAATCTCCGGCGCAGTAGAACGCGAAGGCACTTATGAACTTTTGGCAAACGAAAATCTTAGCGATTTAATCAGTTCCTATGCTCATGGCACAACAAAAACCGCAAATCTCACAAAAATCCGCCTTATCCGCATAAGCGAAGAAGACGAAAAAATACAAAAAATCACATATCTTGCAAAATCAGACATAGACAAAAATTATATTCTCAACGACAAAGATTCTGTCTATATTTCTGATTGGCACGAAGAACAGCCGTTTATCGAATTAAAGGGAATTATAAAAAATCCGCAGACTGGCGAAACCACAAATAACGCTTACAATGCCGCTTCTTACAATACATATAGAACAAAAATTCAATTTTTTGCCGACGAAAACTATTCTTCGTTGATTTACCGAATTCGAGATGCATTTACTGTTTTTTCAGACTTAAAAAATGCATACGTTCAGCGCGAAGACCAGAAAATCGCAATCGAAGCGCAAAAAATATTGGACGACCCTCAGTTTATAAGTCCATATTTAGTTCAAAAAGGCGATGAGCTTGTTATTCCGTACAAGAAGATGTTTGACAGCAATTCATCAGGTCTTGATTTTTAGAATTTATAGCGAAGAAAAAACTGTCCTTCTCTGCGCCACTGCCCTTTCTCTTAAAGTTTTGCCTCAAAGTCTTCCAGAATTTTTTCAGAATTTTCATTTATAGTTTTGGCGATTTTTTCTATTTTAAGCCCAAGAACTTCTGCAATATCTTTGTAAATTCTCTTTATTAAAAAAACCGAACTGTCTGTTCCGCCAAGCCACCTTTCAGAATCAGGATTGTCGGTTTCTGCCAAAATCAAATTCAGCGGAGTTTGCTCCAAAAGTTTTTGAATATGCTTTGAGCGTATAGTTTCGCAGCCAAAAGTCTGCATATAATTTCGACTGACAAATTCCTTATAGATTTCTTCCGGGCCGTCATACCAATGGATAACCGGCTTTGCAAAAGGATATTCTTCCAAAATTCTACAGATTTTTTCTTCGGCGTCCGTTGTATGAATCACGCAATATTTTTTTTCCTGATTGCAGTGTTCAAGAAAAAATCTCAAGACTTCTTCCTGCGCCACAGGCGCCGCTTCTTTGTACCAGCAAAAATCCATTCCGATTTCGCCAATAATATGAGATTCTTTTAAAAATTTCTCGTATTCACAAAGCTTTTCTTTTTCTAAAAGCACTTTTTCCGGATGAATTCCCAAGGTTGCAATTATATTTGCCTTAAAACCCAAGGCTTTGGCTTTTTGAGCAATCTGGCAATTTTTTTTATAAGAATCAAGGTCTACCGAAGCCGCAACAATTGTTCCGCAATAAGAAGAAAGCTGTTCAAAAAGTTCATTTTGGTTTTTGTATAAATCCAGGTGCGTATGAAAATCAACAAACTGCATAAAATCAATAAAAATAGCATTTTTGGAAATTTTTTTTCAAGTTGATAAAATTTTATTTAGCCCAATCTCCGAGTTTTATAGTTTAATGTCATCAAGAGATTCCCTTGTCAAGCAAGGGAATGACATAAAGCGGACTGTCGTTATCAGGCTTGTCATTTTGTCATTATCATGCTAGCTACCTTGTCATTATCG